>DCIR01000054.1 GCA_002317155.1 Lachnospiraceae bacterium UBA1721 | reverse complement strand
GCTGTTGTAGAGAATTCAAATATTCCTGTTATTGAGACAGGCACAGGCAACTGTCACGTATATATTGATAAAGATGCTGATATCAACAAGGCTGTTCCGATTCTTATAAATGCCAAGACTCAGCGAATCAGTGTATGTAATGCAGCTGAATCACTGGTTATTCATGAAGCGGTAGCCGATGAATTTTTACCGATACTTAAGAAGGCTCTGGATGAGAAAAATGTCGAGCTTCGTGGCGATGAAAATGTTGTGAGAATTCTCGGCGACAGTGTAATACCTGCAACTGAAGAAGATTACGGAACAGAATATCTTGATTATATTCTTTCTATGAAGACGGTATCTTCTGTTGAAGAAGCAGTAGCTCACATTAACAAATATAATACTCATCATTCTGAATGTATTGTTACTGAGAATACTGAAACTGCAGAAAAGTTTCTTAATGGAGTTGATGCAGCGTGTGTATATGTAAATGCATCTACCAGATTTACTGATGGCTTTGAATTTGGATTTGGAGCCGAGATAGGAATCAGCACTCAGAAACTTCATGCAAGAGGACCGATGGGACTTAAGGAGCTTACATCTTACAAGTATAAGATTTACGGCAACGGACAGATCAGAGGCTAAATTTTATTATATAGTGAGGCATAATATGAAGGAAATTAACGGAAGCATTTGGCATTCAATCAGTTCTTCGAGAGTTACTCCTACTGATTTTATGTGTGTTATAGAGATTTCTAAGGGTAGTAAGAATAAATATGAGCTTGACAAGGAAACAGGATTCCTTGTGCTTGATCGTATTTTACATACTTCAACACATTATCCTGCAAACTATGGATTTATTCCCAGAACTTATGGTGATGATGGAGATCCCTTGGATGTATTGCTTTTATGCTCAGAATCAGTACAGCCGCTTACGCTTGTTCGCGCATATCCTATAGGTGTTATGCGTATGCTTGATAATGGTAAAGGCGATGAGAAGATTATAGCAGTTCCGTTTAATGATCCATACTATAATTGCTATCATGATATTAGCGACTTACCAACACATGTAATGGATGAGATAGAGCATTTCTTTAGTGTATATAAAGCACTTGAGAATAAGACTACTGTAGTTGAAAAGGAAGTCGGAGACAGAGCAGCCGCAATTGATGTTATTAAGCATTGTCTTAATCAATATATAGATACCTTCGTAAAGAGTTGGTAATGGAGATAATTTTATGAGTGATATGCGTGGTATTGACACATTAGTTAGACAGCGAAGACGCAGAGTATTCAAAGAGGTAGCAAATTTAGCTTATAATTCCACAAATCTTAAGGACGACTGTGAGGCGCTCCCTTATAAGATTGTAGATTACGAAGTATCTGAATTGTGGGAAAATGTTTACAGAGATCGAGCTATTATAAGAGAACGTATTCGTCTTGCGATGGGTATGAGCTTAAGACCTGAAAACAGAGAACGTCCCGGACATCTTACTGAAGGAATAGAAGAAAGCGATATCGCTGAGAAGTATTATGAGCCTCCTCTTATGCAGGTTATTCCTTCTGCATGTAATGCATGCCCTGAAAATAAATATATTGTTACCAATGAATGTATGGGATGTATGGCTCATCCTTGTCAGGAAGTATGTCCAAAAGGCGCAATTACATTTATTGATGGTAAGTCTGTTATAGATCAGGACAAATGTATTAAATGTGGCAAGTGTTATCAGATTTGTCCATATGATGCAATCTGTCATAAGGAAAGACCTTGTAAGGCTGCATGTGGTATTCAGGCTATTGAGTCTGATTCACACGGAAGAGCTAAGATTAATAATGATAAATGTGTATCCTGTGGAATGTGTATGGTTAGCTGCCCGTTTGGAGCAATTGCTGATAAATCACAGATATTCCAGTTAATCAGAGCTTTGCAGTCAGGTCGTACTATTATTGCTCAGGTTGCGCCTGCATTTGTAGGACAGTTTGGTCCAAATGTAACACCTGACATATTTAAGACAGCTCTTAAAGAGCTTGGTTTCATGGATGTATATGAGACTGCTATTGGTGCTGACCTTGGATGTATTGCCGAGGCTGAACACTATGTAAGAGAAGTAGCAACCGGTAAACAGGCATTTGCACTTACGTCATGCTGTCCTTCGTGGTCTGTAATGGCTAAGAATCTCTTTCCGGAGACCATTGATAAAATCAGTAATGAACTTACACCTATGGTTGCAACAGCTCGTATAATTAAGCAGGAACATCCTGAAGCCGAGGTTGTATTTATTGGACCATGTGCTTCTAAAAAGCTTGAAGCGAGCAGGAGAACAGTCAGATCAGATGTAGATTTTGTTATTACATTTGAAGAGCTGGTAGGTATGTTTGAAGCAAAAGGCCTCTTGCTTGATGAAATCAAGGCAATGGATGAAATGCATGATGCGACCTCTGCAGGCCGCGGATATGGTGTTGCAGGTGGCGTTGCCAGTGCAATTGCAGACTGTATAGAAACATATCATCCTGGTACACCTATTCATATTGAACATGCTGAAGGCTTGGCTGAATGTAAAAAAGCACTTATGCTTGCTAAGGCCGGTAAGATGAATGGATGCCTTATCGAAGGTATGGCTTGTCCGGGTGGTTGCGTTGCCGGAGCAGGAACTAATCTGCCTATTCTTACTGCTCAGAGAGAAGTTGCTAAATTCAAGGCTGCAGCTGAACAAAAGGTTCCTAAGAGTTAGGAATTGAATATAAAAATATTAATTTACGGAGATGGAAAAATGGAGAAAATTCGTACAAGATATGCACCGAGCCCCACAGGAAGAATGCACGTAGGTAATCTGCGTTCTGCATTATATGAGTTCCTTGTTGCTAAACATGATGATGGAACTTTTATGCTTAGAATCGAGGATACCGATCAGGGACGTTATGTTGAGGGTGCAGTAGATATTATTTATCGTACTATGGAGACAACCGGACTCATTCATGATGAGGGTCCTGATAAGGATGGCGGTTATGGTCCTTATGTTCAGAGTGAGCGTATGAAGACCGGAATCTATATGAAGTATGCTAAGGAGCTTATTGAGAAGGGCGAGGCTTATTATTGCTTCTGCGATAAAGAAAGACTTGCTTCACTTAAGACTGAGGTTGATGACGAGGGTAAATCTATTACTATTTATGATAAGCATTGTCTTGGACTCAGCAAGGAGGAGATTGATGCAAATCTTGCTGCAGGTAAGCCTTTTGTAATTCGTCAGAACACTCCTAATGAAGGTACTACAACCTTCCATGATGAGCTTTATGGTGATATTACTGTTGAGAATGCTGAGCTTGATGATATGATTCTTATCAAGTCTGATGGATTCCCTACTTACAATTTTGCTAATGTTGTAGATGATCACACCATGAATATTACACATGTAGTAAGAGGTAACGAGTATCTTTCATCTTCACCTAAGTACGTAAGACTTTATGAGGCATTTGGATGGCAGGTACCTGTATATATTCACCTTCCTTTGATCACTGATGAGAATCACAAGAAGCTTTCAAAGAGAAGCGGACATGCATCATTTGAGGATCTCATCGAGCAGGGCTTCCTCACAGAGGCTGTAATTAACTATGTTGCACTTCTTGGATGGTCACCTGAGGACAATCAGGAGATTTTCTCACTTGATGAACTGATTAAGAATTTTGATTATCACAGAATCAGCAAATCACCTGCTGTATTTGATATAGTTAAGCTTCGTTGGATGAACGGTGAGTATTTTAAGGCTATGGATGATGATAAGTTCTTTGAGCTCGCTAAGCCTTATCTCGAGAAAGCACTTCCCGGAGATTTCGATCTTAAGAAGATTGCTAAAATGGTTAAGACACGAATTGAGGTATTCCCTGATATCGACGGACAGGTAGATTTCTTCAGAGAACTTCCTGAGTATGATATTGAGATGTATACCCATAAAAAGATGAAGACAAATGCAGAGTCATCACTTCAGGTACTTAAGGATGTTCTTCCTATTCTTGAGGCACAGGATGATTACACCAATGATGCTCTTTACCAGATACTTCTTAAGTATGTAGAGGAGAAGGGCTATAAGAATGGCTTTGTAATGTGGCCTATCAGAACAGCTGTATCAGGCAAGCAGATGACCCCTGCCGGTGCAACTGAGATTCTTGAGATTCTTGGTAAGGAAGAGTCTCTTAAGCGTATCAGAAAGGGTATTGAGCTTCTTTCTCTTGCTTAATCTTAATTCATTAAATGATAAACAGCGGCAAGCTGTAACAAGTGAGTCGGGTAACCTGCTTGTATTAGCGGGTCCCGGCTCGGGTAAAACCTTTACAATAGTTCAACGTATATTCTATTTGCTTGAAGTAAAAAAGGTACCACCCGAAGAAATACTGGTCATCACTTTTACAAAAGATTCTGCGGTTGAAATGCAAAACCGCTTTCTTAATTCATCTGATTCTATTTATCCTGTCGCATTCGGTACATTTCATTCTGTTTTTTATCATATTCTATGTGACGGTAATAAGTATTCTTATAATATTCTGGATTCTTTTTCAAAAAGAAAAATTATTTCTGATATTATTTCCACATCTATTAAAATTTTTAACAAAGAAAACAATAGAGAAACCAATAAAGAAACTAATAAAGAAACTAATAAAGAAACTAATAAAGGAATCAATAATACCGGACTTACCGATTCGTTTATCAATGCAATTTCTTTTTATAAAAACACTTTGAACTTCGAGAAAGCTATTTCACTAATCGAAGAAGAGTATTCTGTTTTTTTCAAAAATGTATTAACTGAATATGAAAAGAGAAGGCAATCTATTAGAGCTATCGATTTTGATGATATGGTCTATGACTGTCTTAATTTGCTTGCAAAAAATAAAATCGTACTTGATAGATGGCGAGGAAAATTCACTCATATACTTATAGATGAATTTCAGGACATTAATCATGTTCAATATGAGGTAATCAAAAAAATAGCAGGTTATAATACAAGGTTATTCTTGGTAGGTGATGACGATCAAAGTATTTACAGCTTCAGAGGGGCTGCACCTGAGTGTATGAAGCTTGCTATAAAAGAATTTAATTGTAAAACTATTAATCTTAAATATAATTACAGAAATCCCGAAGAAATCAGGTGCGCTGCCGAAAAAATCATAACAGAAAATTCTTCACGTATTTATAAAGTATCCGAAAGTGTTAATGCAAAATCAGAATCAAAACATATAGAAATCTTTAGTTATGAAACAAAAGAAGAGCACTATGAGAAAATTGCAGAATTCATACATGAACAAATACATAACTCAATACATAGCCAAGATGGATATGATTTTGCTGTGCTGTTTAGGACAAATATTGAAATGCAACGGTTAGCGGTTCTTATGAGTAAAAAAGGTATACCATTTGTCTGTAAAGAAAAAAGAACTAATATATATGATCATTTTATAGTTAAAGATATAATGGCATATCTAAAACTCGCATATGATAAATGCGACGATGATACTTATGAATTGATTGGACGAATAATAAATAAGCCCGTTCGTCTTATAAATCGAGAAGCATTGATCGATCCGTATCATCCTCTGGATAATATTGTTGATTACTATAAAAAAATTGAAGATAAAATATTTTCAAAAAAAATAATAAACGAAGTAAATATATTGAAAAAAGATCTGTCTTTTATAAGTGAAAGGTCATTATTTCCTGCTATTGTGTATGTTTTGAGAAAAATAGGTTATCAAAAATACTTATTTGAAACTGTTAAACACAATGCTGAAAAGGGAGCCGAATATGCAGAAATAATTGATTGGCTTCTGGATGATGCTAAAAAACATGAGTCTTTGGATGAATATATTGAAGCACAGAAGGAGTATCTGAAAAATTTATCAGCTTCTACAGCAGATGATAATTCAATAAAGAATGCAGATTTAATAAAAGGTGTTGATACTGCAAAAGCGGTTAATTCTGTAAAATTAATGACTGTACATGCATCCAAGGGCTTAGAATTTAAGAATGTTATTATAGCAGGATGCAACGATGGGAATTTTCCGAAAGGAAAAATGCCGGATAAAGACACTTTGGAAGAAGAAAGAAGATTATTCTATGTTGCTATGACGAGAAGCAGTGAAAACTTATATTTATTCTATGTAAAAGGTACGAAGGAAAGAATTGCCATACCTTCAAGATTCATAGGTTTTCTTTTGGATAAAAAATGAAAACTGGCATAGATTATAGTAGACATAACGTTAATTGTTACATAGAACTTTTGATTTTTTTATGATAATATTATATTTGTCTATATTTGGGCAATTATGAATTATGAGATTATGGAGGAAAACATGAACAACGAAATTTCACAGCAGGATCGCAATAAAGCATTATTAATTGCGAATAACATCTTGAATTACTATAAGACCAAGGTTGTAGGCCAGCCCGGTCTTGGATATTCTATATTACTTTCAATGATTACCAATGGTCATATTCTTCTTGAATCAGTACCCGGTCTTGCAAAGACAACAGCTGCAAGAGTTGTGACTGAATCTATCGGAGGTGATTTCTCACGTATTCAGTGTACACCTGACCTCCTTCCCGGAGATATCATTGGTACCCAGATTTATAATATGAACAACAACACATTCGAGAACAAGTTTGGACCTGTATTTGCAAACTTCGTACTTCTCGATGAGATTAACCGTTCAAGTGCTAAGACTCAGTCTGCAATGCTTGAGGCCATGCAGGAGAGAACTGTAAGTATCGGTGGTACTACATTTAAGCTTCCTGATGTATTTGTAGTTATTGCTACTCAGAACCCTATTGAGCAGGAAGGTACCTATGTACTTTCAGAAGCACAGCTTGACCGTTTCCTTCTTAAGGAAGTAATTACTTATCCTAATACTGAGGATGAGATGGAGATTCTTAATCGTGTTGAAGCAAATGTATTTGCAAGCAATGAGCAGGTAGCTTCAATCGAGGATATCGTATTCCTTCAGGAACTTACCAAGAAAGTATTTGTATCAGCTCAGGTTAAGAAATATATCGTAGATATCGTTCAGGCTACCAGAAGAGCTGACGAGATTCTTCCTACCGAACTCAGAGGATATGTAGAGATGGGTGCTAGTACCCGTGCTGCTATTGCTTTGATGGAGATTTCAAAGGCTGTAGCACTTCTTAGCGGAAGAAACTATGTAATTCCTGATGATGTTAAGGCATTCCGTTACAACATTCTCAGACATAGAATTTCACTTAACTTCTCAGCTGTAGCTGATAATGTATCTGTAGAGCAGATTATTGACGGTATTATAGGAGCGGTAATTGTACCATGAACTTGAAATATGTGTTTGAAATCCAAAGCGGATTAAAAAAATACAAATTCATACCGACAAGACTTGAAACCAGCAATATTCTCGATGGTTCATATTCTTCAATATATAAAGGACGCAGTCTTAATTTTGATGAATTGCGTGAATATGTCGAAGGCGATGAGCTTAAGGATGTGGATTGGAAAGCATCTGCGCGTTCAAGAAAGCTCCTTGTTAGACAGTATGTTGCCGAGAAAAAACATTCGTTTATGCTGATTCTTGACACTAATAAGAGAATGCTGGCTGATACCAATAACGGTGGATCAAAGGCTAATGCAGCAATTCATGCAGCAGGTACTTTTGCATATCTGGTAAACCTTAACGGTGACTATATCAGCAGTATGTATTCCAGCAATGGCAAGATTACCGGCACTCCGCTTAAGTCGGGTGTCTATAACATCGAAAGTATTCTTTCCAGCTATGATAAGGAAGTTCATAAGGGTAATAATACCGATATTCACGGTGTGCTTAAGTATGTAGCTACTAATGTAAAAAAGAAGCAGTTGCTCTTAATGGTTACTGATTTTGAACAGTTCTCAACTATAGAAGAAAAGACACTGACTACTTTGATGGCTAATCATGAATTGATGGTTATTCTGGTATCGGATGTAGATCTTAACGGTAAGAATGTATTTAATAACGATAGTGGTGAATATCTTCCTGCTTATTTTTCTGAGAGCCGTATTCTTAAGAAGCAGGAAATGAAGAGAAAAGCTGCAATTTATAAAAAAGCAAATCATCTTCTTGAATGTCATGGTATTGCCCATATCGTAATCGATGGAACTAATGATGTTGATTTGAATATCATTAAGCTTCTTGAGAGAAAAAAAGGTATTAAAAAGTAGCAGAATAGCGTAAAAGCTTTATTGCGAGGATAAATATGAATTTTAGTGTTGAATTACAAAAGCCAATGTCATTTGCTGTATGGCCATTAATATTAATTGGCTGCCTGCTTTTGGCTGCAGTACTTTTTGTGATAATTAGAAAAATAATTGCAGATAACAAGAGAAGACAAATGGAGAAGAAGCTTCTTGAAGAGAAAAAGAAGCGTGAACCAGTTGTTGTTAAGCCTTCACTGCAGGAACTTAAGAATCAGTATCTTGCAAAATTGGCTCAGCTTGAATCTGATTTCCTTGGTGGAAAAATCGAAAGCAGAGATGCATACGAGGAACTCAGTAATATATTCAGAACATTTATTTATGATGCAACCGGTACTCCCGCTCATAAATATACACTGTATGATATGAGAGGCCTTGATAAGCCTATTGTTTATAATCTTGTAAACAATTATTATGCACCTGAGTTCTCTAAGGATACCAAGGGTAATATTATTGAATCGATTGACTTTACAAAGAGGGCAATTTTCGAATGGAACTAAGATATGGATATATGGTTTACGTTTGTATCGGTCTGGCCATAGTTGCTTCACTTTTCTTTGTTTTGTTTAGTACAAAGAAAAAGGGATATAAGAGCGGTAAAAAAATTGCCGGACTTGATTACGTAAAGAAGACAAGCTTTTATAAGTTTAAGGTTGTAACATACAAAATTTTCTCTGTGCTCAGTCTTGCTTCACTTGTTGGATGCATTGTGTTTAGCTGCATTATGATAGCAAGACCATATGAGAGATATACAATTGAAGAAGAAAAATACAGCCGTGACATTATCATATGCATGGATATTTCAACTTCTGTAGATGAACTTAATCAGTCATTGATGAGTTCGATTAAAGAGACTGTAAAGGATCTTAAAACAGAGCGTATCGGTATAGTTATTTTTAATACAACTGCCGCTGTGCTATGTCCGTTAACCGATGATTATGAATATGTGCTCGGTGTACTTGATCAGGTAGAGAACAGCTTGAAGGCAAGAAATTCATATTTGTACTGGTACGGTAACTATGATGATAATGCATATGATTATGATTACATCTCTGCCGGAACAATTATCGGTAATGAAGAGCGAGGAAGCTCGCTTATCGGCGATGGACTTGCTTCAGCAAGCTATTGCTTCACCAGCGATGATCCTGATAGATCAAAGGTTATAATTTTCTCTTCTGATAACTGCCTTGAGGGATATCCTCTTGTTACTACACAGGAGGCTGCAGATATTTGTTCCAAGAAGGGAATCATTGTATATGGAATAGGAACCTATTTTATGTATGATGATGACGAAGAAGCTATGAAAAATGCCGTGGAATCTACCGGCGGTAAGTTTTATAAGGAAGATTATTCCGGTTCTATGAAGCTTATAGTTGATGATATTGAGCAGATGAGCGGTGCTTATATTGGCGGAACCAAGGAAGTAAGAGATTACGATGTACCTGAGGGAATCTTCGGATGGCTCCTCGCAACTACAATTATATTTATTGTTTCAGCAAGAGTGTTAAAACTATGACGATTAATCCATTTATACCCATACCGGTAATGGCAGTTATATGCGTATTACTTTTGGTATGTAAAAGAAAAGGCGTATGGCCTTATATAAGACAGATTATAATGGTCCTTCTTATATTTGCTATCAACCTTCGTATAATGATACCCAACGATGAGATGAAGGTTACCACATATGAGATGAAGGCAAATGTCATATTTGTTATAGATGATACTATCAGTATGGTAGCAAATGACATGGAAGGCGGCACAACCAGACTTGATGCGGTTACAAAGGATTGCGGATATATTATTGATAATATGATGGGAGCCAGATTTTCGGTAATTGATTTCCATAATATTTCAAATATTCTTTGTCCTTTTAACGATGATGTTACTTTTATTAAGAGTATTATTGACTCAATATATCCTTTAAGCGAGTGGAGTGCTAAAGGAACAGATTTATCAATTTGTAAGCCTAATATGCTTACCGAGCTTAAGAGCGCAGAATCAAATGGTGCATATACCGTTGTATTCTTTATAAGTGACGGTGAGGATAACCAGTCTGAAAAAGATTACGGCTTTGATGAACTGGCTGAGTATATAGATGATGGCGCCGTTTTAGGTTATGGAACCGAAAGAGGCGGTGAGATGTATGTAAAATCATATTGGGATGATGAGGATGAAGAGCCTCGTGCTGTAGAGACTTATGATCCTAATCTGGGCTATACAAATGCTATATCAAAGATTGATGAAAAGAATCTTAAGGATATAGCTAAATCGCTTGGCGTTCAATATATCCACATGGAAGATTCATCTCAATTGGATTCAATAATTGAGCATATTATTGATAACATAGAGGTTGGTGTACAGGAAAAGACAGAACAGGGAAAAGATGATACCTATTATTTCTTTGTTATTGCCTTATTACTTATGGTAATTGTAGAGTGCTTCTTTACTAAAAAACAGCTTAGTGAAAGACGTATTTAAGGTTAGTGTTTATGAAGAAAAAGATTTGTATTTCAGTTTGGGTTTTATTTTTCATATTTTTCTTAGTGCTTTTGGTTAATTTCATCAGCAATGAGGTTATGATTAATAAGTACAACAAGCATGTCTATGAATTTAATAAGCTATCGTTTTTAGGCTTTACTCAGCCTTATATCAGTTCTTTTAATAAAGGTGATATCCTTTATAGAAAAGGCGAATATGAGATGGCAATCGCTCAATATGATGATGCTCTTAACAAGTGGCCGACAAAGGATGCTGAGTGTGATATCAGAGTAAATAAGTCTCTTGCAATGCTTAAGCTTATTGATGTTACTGTTAATAATAAAGACGATGTTGACCCTATTATTGATCAGCTTCTTCTTGTCGAAGAGGTCCTTACAGAAAAAGGCTGCGCTAATGCAGATATGGAATCCGGACATGATGAAGAAGCACAGTTACTTTTCAATGAGATTGAAGAATATATAGAATATTATGCTGACATAAAAGATACTTTTAGCTTTTATGGCAACAAGTATCTGTATGACAGCCGTGGAAATCAGAGACAGTTAAGCGGAAATGATTTCGAATTTTCATTTATTGAAGTCGCTGATGAAAAGGGTACGGAATTAGCCGGCGCACAGGAAGCAATATCGTACAATGAAGCTGATGGATTCATTACTTTAACAACAATCACCTATAAGGTGGCTGATGCTGGAACTCATTATTATTACGTGCACGAGATTCCCGGTAATAATCCAATGATTCAGTATGCAGAAGAGGATTATATCGTACAGGTTGACCTTACTGTTTCGTATAATGGTCGTACACTTGATGCTGAGATTACGTTATATGCAGCTGACCCAATCGCTACACAGATAAGATTTGCTAATTTCCTCATTATTAATGATGATCAAAACAGTGGCGGCGGTGGCGGCGACAATAACGATAACAACAATAACGATAATAATAACAATAACGATAACAGCAATAATAATGAAAATGATAATGGCGATCAGGAACAGGATGACCAGGGAAATCCTAATGAAGGTCAGGAAGAAGAGGAGCCTGTAGATCCTATTGAACAACAGCTTCAGGATTATATGAATCAGGCTAATGAAGAGAGAAATGATACTCTGAATTATGACCAGACTTATGATTCTCATTATTATAACGGAGATATCTGGTAGTAAAAACTCCTATCCGAAATGTAATTTACATAACGGATAGGAGTTTTTTTGATTAATCATTAATTATTTCGTTAATTTTATCAATCTAATTCATCGTATTCGATCTCATCGAGATATTCGTCAAATGCATCGGCAACCATTTCGTATTCATCATCATTATCGATATAGATTAATTCGGGTTCTTCGTTAGGATCATTAGGATTTTCCTTATATCCGTAGAACCATATTTCAGATTCATCGTCGCTGGCTCCCTCGGGCTTATATAAAAGAACTATATAATCTTTGTCATCTATAGAAATAATAGTGAGAACTTCACACTCTACAGTACCAAGTTCATCAAGATCAAGTGAAACGGTCATTTCTTCCTTAGGTGCTTCAAAAGTTTTTTTACTCATTTTTCCTCCTAAATAGTATAAAAAATATACGTGTTATATGTATGTTAGATTATACCTTCTTGTTTATCCTTTAGCAATAAGCTATAATTTACGTTATGAGAAAACAAACTACAATTATCGAAAATAATATATATTTTAGTCAGTTAAGACCTTACATTTCAGCTGCGGGATGCTGTTTTTATATTGATAAAAATGAGGCTATTAAGGCATATAAAGCCTCGAAAATTGCTAAGTTCCCGGTATCTTTGCCAGGCGAGGAGGCATTTGCTAACGCTAGTATTTCTCAGTCTATGCATAATAGCAAAGTTGAAGAAGATTTTCAGATTGGCGTAGCAGTTTATGACAAAAATGGTCAGATTATAAAAAAATACCCTGCAAAACAGGATTCTTATGCCGGTAACAGATTATCTGTTGTTGTAGAAGATTTTAAGTATAAAGAGTGGTCATATGCATTTTATTGTAATGATTATATTTATACGGATAAAAGAGCTGAGAAATATGTTGGCTGCAAGGAATATGGCTCGTTTGATCAGTCATTACCTTTAAGAGCTTCATTTGATTCATATTTTGATTATGAAGGTGATGTAAAACCTAATATTTCATATGAAGATGCTTTTGTATATCAGCTTCATGTTAGAGGCTTTACTAAGCATTCATCTTCAGGTACGAGATATAAGGGAACGTTTAGAGGTGTCGTAGATAAGCTTGATTATCTTAAGGATTTAGGTGTTACCACACTTGAATTTCAGCCGGTTAACGAATTCAATGAATGTGATCCTAAGACTGGAAGACTTAATTACTGGGGATATTGTGAAGGCTTATACTATGCACCAAAAGCTGTTTATTCTGCTTCAAATAATCCCTCACAAGAGTTTTATTCAATGGTTAAGGCTATTCATACCAATAACCAGGAAGTAATTCTTCAGATGTTTTTCCCTAACAGTATCAGCAGAATCGAGATTGTCTCTATTCTTGAATATTGGACAATAAAGTATCATGTTGATGGATTTCATTTGGTAAGTGAAAATGCACCATTGGATTTAATAGATAAAAGCGCTGTTCTTAGCAATAGTAAGATATGGTGTGACAGATTGGGTGGTGTTGAATTAGATTCATGTAATAATGTAACGGCAGACAACAGACGTTATGCACTATATAGAGATGACTATATGTATGCCATGAGACGTTTCCTTAAGGCTGACGAATTTTCATCATTGGATGCTATTTCGAAGCTTAAGTATAAGCATGAAAAATATGCTTCAGTCAACTATTTTGATGCATTCAATTCTCTTACCATGATGGATATGGTTTCTTATGAGCGAAAGCATAATGAAGAAAACGGAGAAGATAATAAGGACGGTAGTGATTATAACTGTAGCTGGAATTGCGGCGAAGAAGGTTATACCAGGAAAAATAAAGTTGTAGCACTCAGAAAGAAGCAGATTAAAAATGCTTTGATGCTTCTTTTTATTAGTTCAGGCACTCCCATGATTTATATGGGTGACGAGTTTGGAAGGACTCAAAAGGGTAATAATAATCCTTACTGCATAGATTCGGCAGTTACATGGGTTGATTGGTCTTTTATTAAAAAACAGAACAATCATATTGATTATATTAAACAGTTATTAGATATTCGTAAGGAATACAGTTTGATTCATACTGCACGTGAATTGTCGATGGTAGATGTATCGGGATGTGGTTATCCTGAAATATCATTCCATGGTGAAAGCGCATGGAAATCACAGTCTGACGGCGGGCGTCATGAATTCGGAATCATGTATTGTGATAACGGAAAACTGTTGTATATGGCTGTTAATATGCATTGGGAATCTGTTGTATTATCCATGCCGAGACCGCCAAAGGGATATGAATGGGTACCATTTTTAAGTACATCAACTGAAAATGATGAAAAATTATTGCCCAATTCAGAATTGAGTTCTGTAATCCCTGAGCACACAATAGCATTATTTACGATTAAAAAGGCAGGAGATAAGTAATGGGTAAAGCATGGAAACATTTCTGTACTATAGCACGTCATCGCCGCCTTGTACGTAAAGGATGCTTTGCTATTGGATTATATTGGCAGGGACTGACTCATGATTTATCCAAGTTTAGCCCCAGCGAATTTATGGTTGGAGCAAAATATTTCCAGGGCGATAGAAGTCCCAATAATGCAGAACGTGAAGATATCGGTTATTCATCTGCCTGGTTACATCATAAAGGCAGAAATAAGCATCATTATGAGTATTGGATTGATTACAGTTCTCATTATAGGAAAAATGGTGATGATATAATGGTGCCTGTTCCGATGCCTGATAGATATATTGCTGAGATGCTTATGGATAGAATAGCTGCCAGCAAGGTATACAGAGGAGATAAGTATACTGATAAAGATCCATTGGACTATTATTTTACAGGTACTCATGAAGCACCATTACATGAATATACCAGGAGCAGGTTGTTACATTATTTGGAAATGCTTGCAGAAAAAGGCGAAAAAGAAACTTTTAAGGCAATAAAAAAGGAGCTTGTTAAGAAATGATTAAGTATCACACTTAAATTTATTTCTTAATAAGCTCTCTTTAGTTATACACATCATTTATGAATAGAATTTTTTAATTCCATCTATTGTAGCAGACATATTCAAGAGAAGAGCATCAAGTATAGTTATTGCAGTCATACATTCAAATACAACTACAGCTCTGGGAACAATAATGGGATCGTGACGTCCCTTTATCTGAACACTGATTTCTTCATTTGATTTATTTACGGTGTCCTGATTCTTAAATATTGAAGGTGTTGGTTTTACATATGCACGAACAATCACTGGGGCACCATCGCTTATTCCGCCCAGAATACCACCGCTGTGATTGGTTTTCTTTGTAACTTCACCATCATTTATAATGAATGAATCATTATTCTCACTTCCAAGAGAAGTGCTTACCTTAACACCATCACCAATTTCTACTGCTTTGACAGCACCAATACTCATTGTTGATTTTGCAAGATTGGCATCGAGCTTTTCAAATACAGGATCTCCAAGACCTGCGGGAAGACCGGTAACCTTACATTCCATTACACCGCCGACAGAATCGTATTCGCTTCTCATCTGAGCTACATATTCCAAAGCCTTTTCATTAGCTTCATTATCTGGCATTGCGGTAGGGTTATTTAATACATTTGTACGGCTGTAATTATCAAGACTTGCATTTACCGGACCAATGGCGGTTGTGTAAGCCTCTACACTTATTCCAAGAGTAGATAATATCTTAGAAGCAATAGCACCTGCGGCAACTCTGCCGATAGTTTCTCTGCCTGAAGAGCGTCCGCCACCTCTGTAATCGCGGAAACCATACTTTTCATCAAATGTAAAGTCTGCATGACCGGGACGATAGTATGAAGCGATTTCACTGTAGTCCTGTGAGTGCTGTGAGGTGTTCCTGACAAGCATTGAAATAGGACAACCGGTTGTTTTACCTTCGAATACACCGGAAAGAATTTCTACCTTATCATCCTCTTTTCTGGGAGTAGATAAAGCATTTGTTCCGGGCTTACGTCTGTCGAGAAACTGCTGAATATCTTCCTCACATAGTTCTACACCTGCAGGAACTCCGTCTACTACAACGCCAAGAGCAGCGCCATGGGATTCGCCCCAGGTAGTTATTCTGAATATATTACCAAATGATGATCCGGCCATATCAACCTCTTTATCCTTGCTGCAAATAACTGCAACAATCATTTTTTAATAATGAATATATTATCAGTAATGCATATATAAGTCAAAACATCATATTTATTTTATATTCAAAAATTCATTTATGTGTTAAAATATGTAATGCACAAAAATGTGCGTATTAGTCAGTTCTTATAATTCAGACATCAGATTGGAGTTCAACAGTTATGGCTAAAAACAAATATGTTGCATATGTATCAACCTATACTCAGGGAGATAATCACGGAATTCGTATTTATGATGTAGATATTGATAATGGAAGATTTATCGAAAAAGATAAGGTAGAGATCACCAATTCTTCATATCTTGCCGAATCACATAACAGAAAATATTTATATTCAATCACCGATATGGGCGTTGAAGCATTTAAGATTATGCCTGACGGTGCACTTGAATTTATTAATGCTGCAGCAATCAATGGTATGAGAGGATGCTATGTATCAACAGACTATACTGATAAGTATCTTTTTGTTGCAGGATATCATGATGGTAAACTTACTGTTCTTGCGTTAAATGATGATGGCTCAATCGGAAAGATTACCGATGAGATTTATCACAAGGGTATGGGAAGTATGGCTAACCGTAATTTCCGTCCTCATATTAACTGCGCGAGAATGACTCATGATAACAGATATCTTCTCGTTGCAGATCAGGGTATGGACCATGTAAACGTTTATTCTCTTGATACTGTTAACGGAAAAATGCGTTTAGTTGATATCATCAGAAGTGAACTTGAATCTGCTCCCAGACATATTAAGATTTCTAAGGACGGTAAATTCATATATATTCTTCATGAGCAGAAGTGCTTTATTGATGTATATGAGTATGAATTTAAGAATAACCTTCCTTACTTTACCAAGGTACAGTCACAGCAAGTATTAAAGTGGGAATATGGTACAAATGCAGTAAGTGCATTCAGCTTCTCTACTGATTATAACTATCTTTTGACATCAATTGCCGGAGATAATTCCGTAGCTGTATACGATGTTGATCAAAAGACCGGTAAAATCAAGAAGAACTTTATGCTACCTATTGCAGGTGAGTATCCTAAGGATGCTGAGATTTTCCCTAACAACAAATATCTTGTTTCACTTAATCATGAGACAAACAGTATGACTTTCTTTGCTATCGACCTTAAGGCTCATACAATGGTTATGAATGGCAAGCCCATGAAGATTCATACTCCTAACTGCATTATGTTCCACAAATTATAATTAGAAATGTATTTTTACTATGACTAACAATAACCCTGGACGTTTGAGGGGTGTTCTCAACGTTATAAATCAAATTAAAAAAAGAATAGCAATTCCTTTATGCACAGCATTGGTTATTCCTGTATTTGCAAGCCTCACATCTGCGGAGGTCGAGGCGAGCAATACAGGTAATGATGATTTTTACGTGGAATTAACAGAAGAAGTTGAAGGCGATGGCGCAGAGATTTCTTCTGAAGAATCTGCTGAAGAGATTCCCGCAGAAAATACATCTGATTTATATTTAACTGACGCTGTGCTTAATAGTGCGCTCGCAAGATATGGAATAGCCAATAAAATAAACACATATGATCCTGATGCTGATTATGATGGTTATCAGTTCGATGCTGATGATTGGAGACTTATTTTAATCAATAAGACGCATTCTATACCTGAGGATTATTCTGTTGAGCTTGGAACTATTTATGGTTCATGGACGTGTGATAAGCGAGTAATAGAAGACCTGTTGCTTTTGATCAGAGACGCGAGAGATGCAGGAACCGGATTATATATAGCATCACCTTACAGAACTTCTGCTATGCAGGTAATGCTTTATAATAATAAAATAAATAAGTTTATGAATACCGGAATGAGTTATCTTGAGGCGTATAAGCTTGCCGGCCAGGCAGTTACCATACCCGGAACCAGTGAGCATGAAGCCGGTTTGTGCTTTGATTTTTTATGCGATTCATATAAATCATTAAGTGAAGGCTTTGAAAATACAAAGGCCGGTGTATGGCTTGCTGAAAATGCACATAAATATGGATTTATTCTCAGATATCCTAAGGATAAAGAATATATTACCACGATAGAGTATGAGCCCTGGCATTTTAGGTATGTCGGTGTAGAAGCTGCGACCGTAATGTACACGGAAGGTCTGGCACTCGAAGAATTTTGGGAGATTTATCTTGACTGAATATAAATTGTTAAAAACTGAAGGCAGAGCAAAAAGGGCTGAATTTACAACTGTGCACGGAACTGTTCAGACTCCTCTGTTTATGAATGTAGGTACTGTGGGAGTAATTAAGGGTGCCGTATCAACTGAAGACCTTGAAAACATTGGTTGCCAGATTGAATTGTCCAATACATATCATCTTCATGTAAGACCGGGAGATCAGCTTATTCATGATCTTGGTGGTTTACATAAGTTCATGGTATGGAATAAGCCTATTCTTACAGATTCAGGCGGGTTTCAGGTATTTTCGCTTGCAGGACTTCGTAAGATTAAGGAAGAAGGCGTTACATTCCACTCTCACGTTGACGGAAGACTCATATTTATGGGTCCTGAGCAAAGTATGCAGATTCAGTCAAATCTTGCTTCTACTATAGCAATGGCATTTGACGAATGTCCTCCTGCAAAGGCTGAAAAATCATATGTACAGCCTTCGGTTGACAGAACAACAAGATGGCTCGAGCGTTGTAAGAAAGAGATGGACAGACTTAACAGTCTGGAGACCACCATTAATAAAGAACAGCTTCTCTTTGGTATAAATCAGGGAGCTGTATATCCTGATATTCGTATAGAACATGCTAAGAGGATTTCTGAATTTGATCTTCCGGGATATGCTGTGGGTGGGCTTGCAGTAGGTGAGACACATGAAGAGATGTATGATATTCTCGATCATGTTGTACCGTATCTTCCTCAGAACAAACCAACATATCTTATGGGAGTAGGAACACCTGCAAATATTTTGGAAGGTGTTGAACGAGGCATTGATTTCTTCGATTGTGTATATCCTTCACGCAACGGAAGACACGGCCATGTATATACCAATCATGGTAAGCTTAACATGAAAAATGCTAAGTATAAGAATGACATGAGACCGATATCAGAAGAGTGTAAATGTCCAGCATGTTCAAGATATTCACGAGCTTATATCAGACACCTTCTCTGTGCTGATGAAATGCTTGGAATGAGACTTTGCGTTCTTCATAATCTTTATTTCTATAATAATATGATGGCAGAAATCAGAAATGCATTAGATGAGGGAAGATTTGCCGCATATAAAAAGAGTATGCTGGATAGTTTTGCGGCCGGTGAAGAATAAAAAGATAATATAAACACTTGCCCATATAGGTTTTATTGTGTAATATAAATTCGTTATACTTTTTTATCATAGCATTAGGAGGCTTACAATGAATTATTTAGTACTTTTGACCGAAACAGCTGCGGCTGGTGCAGAAGGTGAAGCGTCTTCAGGAGCCGGATGGTTTAGCATCATTTCAATGGTAGCTATTTACGGTGTTATTATTTTTGCAATGTGGTTTTTCTTCATGAGACCTCAGAAGAAGGAACAGAAGAGAGTCAAGGAAATGCTTAGTAATATGGGAGTTGGTGATTGCGTTCTTACCACTTCCGGTTTCTATGGAATTATCATCGATATTACTGATGATACAGTAATTGTAGAGTTTGGAAACAACCGTAACTGCCGTATCCCCATGGATAAGTCAGCTATCAGCAAGGTTGAGAAATCTGAATCAAGTACAGAGGCATAATATAGAAAAGATTCAGGGCAGCCATGGCTGCCCTTTTTCTGCAAAAAGGAGATTAGATAAATGGTACTTAATATTACATGTATTCCCGGTGATGGAATCGGTCCTGAAATCGTAGCACAGGCTAAAAAAGTTCTTGATGCTGTAGGAAAAAAGTTCGGTCACGAAATGAAGTATACCGATATTCTTATGGGTGGTGCTTCTATTGATGTTCACGGTGTTCCTCTTACTGATGAGGCAATTGCTACCGCAAAGGCTGCTGATGCAGTACTTATGGGATCAATTGGTGGAAACACATCTACATCACCTTGGTACAAGCTTCCCCCTGAGAAGAGACCCGAGGCAGGACTTCTTAAGATCAGAAAGGCTCTTAATCTTTTTGCAAACCTTAGACCTGCTTATCTTTACGAGGAATTAGCAGCTGCTTGCCCTCTTAAGGAGGAAATCAGTGCTGCAGGTTTTGATATGCTTATTATGCGTGAGCTTACAGGTGGTCTCTATTTCGGTGACAGATGTACTGTTGAAGAAAACGGAGAGCTTAAGGCTGTAGATACACTTACTTACTATGAGCACGAGATCAGAAGAATCGCAATCAAGGGATTTGAGATTGCAATGAAGAGACGCAAGAAGGTTACTTCTGTAGATAAGGCTAATGTTCTTGATTCATCAAGACTTTGGAGAAAGATTGTAAATGAAGTAGCTGCTGATTATCCTGAGGTTGAAGTAGAGCATATGCTTGTTGATAACTGTGCTATGCAGCTTGTTAAGAATCCTGCACAGTTCGATGTAATCCTTACAGAGAACATGTTTGGTGATATTCTTTCAGACGAAGCAAGTATGGTAACCGGTTCTATCGGTATGCTTTCAAGTGCCAGCCTCAATGATTCAAAGTTTGGTCTTTATGAGCCCAGCCATGGTTCTGCACCGGATATTGCAGGACAGAACATAGCAAATCCTATTGCTACCATTCTCAGTGCAGCAATGATGCTCAGATACAGCTTTGATCTTGATAAGGAAGCAGATGCAGTAGAAAATGCAGTTCGTCAGGTACTTAAAGATAACTATCGTACCGTTGATATTTATTCAGAAGGAACCACAAAGGTTTCATGCTCAGAGATGGGTGACCTTCTCTGCGAAAGAATCTAACAAGTCTATACTCAGACAATGTAGATTCGTAAATATTAAGGTTTAATACACTATATTTGAATTAATAATATTTCAATTGGAGGAATCACAATGAGAAGTGATAACGCAAGAGCGGGTATGCAGCAGGCGCCTGCAAGAAGTTTATTTAACGCACTTGGATTTACAAAAGATGAAATGAAGAAGCCTATGGTTGGTATCGTAAGCTCATACAATGAAATCGTTCCCGGCCATATGAATATTGATAAGATTGTCGATGCTGTAAAGCTCGGAGTAGCAGAAGCAGGTGGTGTACCTGTAGTATTCCCCGCTATTGCAGTATGCGATGGTATTGCAATGGGTCACATCGGAATGAAGTATTCACTTGTAACAAGAGACCTTATAGCTGATTCAACCGAGTGTATGGCACTTGCTCATCAGTTTGATGCACTTGTTATGGTACCTAACTGTGATAAGAACGTTCCCGGACTTCTTATGGCTGCTGCAAGACTTGATCTTCCTACTGTATTTGTTTCAGGTGGTCCTATGCTTGCAGGTCATGTAGGCGGACAGAAGCGTTCACTTTCTTCTATGTTTGAGGCAGTTGGGTCATATGCTGCCGGAACCATGACAGAAGAGGATGTTGATAATTTTGTTGAGAATGTATGCCCTACATGTGGTTCTTGCTCAGGTATGTATACTGCTAACTCAATGAACTGCCTTACCGAGGCTCTTGGTATGGGCCTTAGAGGTAACGGAACTATTCCCGCAGTTTATTCAGCACGTATCCGTCTTGCTAAGGAAGCTGGTTATGCAGTTATGGATATGTACAGAAAGGGAATAACAGCTCGTCAGATTATGACTAAGGAAGCAATTCTTAACGCACTTACTGTTGATATGGCACTTGGATGCTCTACCAACTCAATGCTTCACCTTCCTGCAATTGCTCATGAAATCGGATTTGACTTTGATATTGCATATGCAAATCCTATTTCTGAAAAGACCCCTAATCTTTGTCATCTTGCTCCTGCAGGTCCTACATACATGGAGGATCTCAATGAAGCAGGCGGTGTATGGGCTGTCATGAAGGAGTTGGCAGATATTGGACTTCTTAATACAGAGTGTATGACTGTAACAGGTAAGACAGTTGGTGAGAACATTGCAAATGCGGTTAACAAGGATGAAACAGTAATCAGACCTGTAAGCAATCCTTTCTCTACAACAGGTGGACTTGCAGTACTTAAGGGTAATCTTGCTCCCGATGGATCAGTTGTTAAGCGCTCTGCAGTCGTAGCAGAAATGATGGTTCACGAAGGTCCTGCTCGTGTATTCGAGTGTGAAGAGGATGCTATTGCTGCAATCAAGGGTGGAAAGATTGTTGCAGGCGATGTTGTTGTAATCAGATACGAAGGACCTAAGGGTGGTCCCGGAATGAGAGAAATGCTTAATCCTACATCAGCTATTGCAGGTATGGGACTTGGATCAACAGTAGCACTTATTACTGACGGTCGTTTCTCAGGAGCTTCAAGAGGAGCATCTATCGGACATGTATCTCCTGAAGCAGCTGTAGGTGGACCTATTGCTCTTGTTGAAGAAGGCGATATAATTTCAATCAACATTCCTGAGATGAAGCTTGAACTTAAGGTTTCAGACGAAGAGCTTGCTGCCAGAAAAGCAAAGTGGCAGCCTCGTGAACCTAAGGTTACTACAGGATATCTTTCACGCTACTGCCAGATGGTTACCAGCGGTAACAGAGGTGCAGTACTTGAAATGCCTAAGAACAACTAATATATTCGATTAAATAATAAATATTATGCGAGGTTTTTTATGCAGCTTAATGGTTCAGAAATAGTAATAGAGTGTCTCAAAGAACAGGGTGTAGATACCGTATTCGGTTATCCGGGAGGCACTATCTTAAACATTTATGATGCTTTATATAAGCACAGCGATGAAATTCGTCACATTCTTACCAGCCATGAGCAGGGTGCTGCTCATGCAGCTGACGGATATGCAAGAGCAACCGGCAAGGTTGGCGTTTGTATGGCTACATCAGGCCCCGGTGCAACCAATCTTGTAACCGGTATTGCAACAGCTTATATGGATTCAATTCCTGTAGTTGCTATTACAGCTAATGTTAATTTACCTGCACTTGGAAAGGATTCTTTCCAGGAAGTTGATATTGCGGGCGTAGTAATGCCTATTACTAAGCACAGCTTTATTGTTAAGCAGATTGATGAGCTTGCTGATACTATCAGAAGAGCATTCAAGATTGCAAGAAGCGGTCGTCCCGGCCCTGTACTTGTAGATATCACTAAGGATGTAACAGCTGCTGTAACAGAATATATTCCTATGGCTGTCGAAGCTCCTGTTGGAAAAGAATGTAAATATACTGAAAGTCAGATTGTAGAAGTATCTGAGATACTTTGCAAGGCTAAGAAGCCTTTTATTTACATCGGTGGCGGTACAATTATTTCTGAGGCATCAGCTGAAGTAGCTGAACTTGCTGAACTTCTTGATAGCCCTGTGTGTGATACTCTTATGGCAAAGGGAGCATTTGACGGACACAGTGACAGATATACCGGAATGATTGGTATGCACGGAACCAAGACTTCTAATTTGGGTGTATCTGAATGTGATTTGCTCATCGCTCTAGGAGCAAGATTCTCAGACCGAGTAATCGGTAATCCTAAGAGATTTGCAGAAAATGCCAAGATTATTCACATCGATATTGATCCTGCGGAAATCAACAAGAATATAAGAGTAGACGCAAGCCTTATAGGTGACTTAAAGGCTACTCTTCAGGATCTTAATAAGCGTATTTCAAAGCAGTCTCATCCTGAATGGATGAGCAGAATTGCAGAACTTAAGGCTAAATATCCTCTTAAGTATGACAATTCAAAGCTTTCTTGTCCTTATGTAATTGAAGAACTTGATCGTGTTACCAAGGGTAAGGCTATTATCAGTACAGATGTAGGACAGCATCAGATGTGGACTGCTCAGTATTATGGATATACTCAGCCTCGTACATTCCTTTCATCAGGCGGACTTGGAACAATGGGATATGGCCTTGGTGCATGTATTGGTGCTCAGGTTGGCAGACCGGATGATATCTGCGTAAATATTGCAGGCGACGGATGCTTTAGAATGAATATGAATGAACTTGCTACCGCAAGCAGATATAACATTCCTATTATTGAAGTTGTTATTAATAACAGTGTTCTGGGAATGGTTCGCCAGTGGCAGACATTGTTCTATGGAAAGCGCTATTCAAACACTGTACTTAACGATGGCGTTGACTTCTGTAAGGTTGCAGAAGGCCTTGGCTGTGAAGCAATAAGAGTAACTAAGCCTGAAGAAGTCGGACCTGCTTTTGAGAAAGCAATTGCACTTAAAAAGCCCGTATTGATTGAGTGTATCATTCCCGAAGACGACAAGGTGTTCCCTATGGTTCCTGCAGGTGCACCTATAAGCGAAGTATTTGATGGTGATGATCTTGCAGCAAGAGAATAATATTATTCCACGGAAAAAAATAATACGTATTCATATCATTAGTCTTTCTATTGTAATTCTTTTCTTTGCGATTTGTTATATCGGAATGTCGATATATTATTTGAAGCATTTTACGTATAACACATGGATTAATGGTTATTATTGTACAGGACTTAGCTCAGAGGAAGCACTTAACCTTGTTTCCTCTGAGGATGTAGTACCTTCTGTTAGTGTTGTTTTGCAGGATGGTACTGAGTACAAGCTTGATATGACTGATGTAGAATTCAGTTATGATTACGGTAATTCGGTATCGGATATTTTGGAATCCCAGAGTGCTTTCGGATGGTTAAGCGGTCTTGGTAATGCCCAAGAATATACTGTTAATCCTATCTTTTCTATTGCAAAAGAAGATCTTTGGGCAACATTTGAAATGATTGATTTCGTTTCAGAGGAGATTAGCAGAGAACCGGATTATTTACTTCATTATTCAGTTGAACAAGGTAAGTATGTATATACTGATAATCTTGTACACAGATTGAATTATGATCAGGTTTTCGAGGACTTGTATGAGGGCGTGTTGATTGGAAATAATACTTTGCTTTTAGATGAAGATAAGTATTATTTTGATTATGAACCCAACTCAGCGCAGCTTGAAAAGATGGCACGTTTTGAACGTATCGATGCGTATCAGAATTGCGATCTCATATATGATATGGGTGCTGAACAAATTGAATTTGTACCTAAAGTTGCACTTAGTTTTCTTGTCATGGATGCCAATGG
The DNA here is from genome assembly GCA_002317155.1 of Lachnospiraceae bacterium UBA1721. Classification (GTDB taxonomy): domain Bacteria; phylum Bacillota; class Clostridia; order Lachnospirales; family Lachnospiraceae; genus AC2028. The sequence continues at coordinate 14,583 of DCIR01000054.1, read as the reverse complement.
ATTCCCTAAGGAGGACAGCGGTAAGAACTTTATTCTTGATGAGGAAAAAATCCTTGATTGGGTAACCAAGCTTTGCGATGAATATGATACTTTTGAAAAGCCAAGATTATTCGAAGCAAGCAGAGGTGAGACCGTTGAAGTAGAAGGTGGAACTTATGGTACATTACTAAATCCGGAGCCGGAGATAGAATACCTTGCCAATAATTTACTGAGTGCATCATTTCACGACGGAACACCTGATTATCACATTCCGGAATATTTAATGACTGCATATGCCAGAGGTAAGAACGATATCGGCGGTACATATATCGAAGTTGATCTTACAAACCAGCATTTATATTATTATGAAAATAATGTTTTGGTATTAGATACCGATGTAGTATCAGGTAATGTTCAGACGAGAAATGATACAGCACAAGGTACTTATTCGATAATTAGTAAGGAGATTAACAGATATATTATCGGAGTAGACTTTACTTCATTTGTTAATTTCTGGATGCCTTATTATAAGAATTACGGCCTGAATGATTCTACATGGCGAGAAGAGTATGGTGGAGATATTTATTTGACACAAGGTTCACACGGCCAGGTAAATCTCCCTGTTGACAAAGCCGAAAGCTTATTCGAAAAAATTGAAATAGGTATTCCTATAGTTGTTTTCTATTAAAAAAATTTCTGTTAAGTTGTTTTATTAAGTTGTTATTTTTTCTTGACTTAATAAAATTAAAAAGTTATTTTATAAAGTAGCGTAATATAACGCTTTAAATTAATAAAGAGGAGGATATTTGAAAATGTCCAGAGTTTACAATTTTTCTGCAGGACCCGCAATGCTTCCTGAAGAAGTATTAAAAGAAGCTGCAGCTGAAATGCTTGATTACCAGGGAAGTGGCCAGTCAGTAATGGAAATGAGCCACAGATCTAAGGTTTATGATCAGATTATCAAGGAAGCTGAGGCTGATCTTCGTGAGCTTATGAACATTCCTGATAACTATAAGGTTCTTTTCCTTCAGGGTGGTGCTTCACAGTTCTTCGCTGAGGTTCCTATGAACATGATGAAGAATAAGAAAGCTGGTTATATCATTACCGGTCAGTGGGCTAAGAAGGCATATCAGGAAGCTAAGATTTATGGTGAGGCTGTAGAGCTTGCTTCATCGGCAGACAAGACATTCTCATATATCCCTGATTGTTCAGATCTTCCTATTACTGATGATATGGACTATGTATATATCTGCGAGAACAATACCATTTATGGTACTAAGTTCCAGCAGCTTCCTAACACCAAGGGCAAGGTTCTTGTATCTGATATTTCATCTTGCTTCCTTTCAGAGCCTGTAGATGTAACCAAGTACGGTGTAATCTATGGTGGTGTTCAGAAGAATGTAGGACCTGCAGGTGCAGTAATCGCTATCATCAGAGAGGATCTTATTCCCGATGAATGTCTCCCCGGAACTCCTACCATGCTTAAGTGGAAGACTCAGGCAGAGAATGATTCACTTTACAACACACCTCCTTGCTATACTATCTATATCTGTGGCAAGGTATTCAAGTGGCTTCTTAAGAACGGCGGACTTGAGGCTATGAAGCAGAAGAATATCGAGAAGGCTAAGATTCTTTACGATTTCCTCGATCAGAGCAAGCTTTTCAAGGGAACTGTTGTTAAGGAGGATCGTTCACTTATGAACGTTCCTTTTGTAACTGGTAACGAAGAACTCGATGCTAAGTTCGTTAAGGAAGCAACTGCAGCCGGACTTGTTAACCTTAAGGGTCACAGATCAGTTGGTGGTATGAGAGCTTCTATCTACAATGCTATGCCTATTGAAGGTGTAAAGGCTCTTGTAGATTTCATGGCTAAGTTTGAAGCTGAGAACGCTTAATAAATCATTTTTCGATTTATTTGAAGTATAAAGTAATGTAAATAAGCTCTGATTAAGATTGATTTCTTAATCAGAGCTATAAACATATTATATAGTGAGGTGTTTACCAATGTATAAGATTAATTGTCTTAATCCTATTGCACAGATTGGTCTTTCAAATCTGACTGCAGATTACTCTATTACCGATAAGTTCGAAGAAGCTGAAGGTGTACTTGTTCGTTCAGCTGAAATGAAGGATCTTGATCTTCCTGATAGCCTTCTTGCAGTAGCAAGAGCAGGCGCAGGTGTTAACAATATTCCTCTTGATAAGTGTGCTGAGAAGGGTATTGTTGTATTCAATACTCCCGGAGCAAATGCTAACGGTGTTAAGGAACTTGTTATCGCCGGAATGCTTCTTGCAGCAAGAGACATCGTTGGTGGTATTCAGTGGTGCAAGGAAAATGTATCTGATGAAAATATTGCAAAGACTACTGAGAAGGCTAAGAAGGCTTTCGCAGGAACTGAAATTGCAGGCAAAAAGCTTGGTGTAATCGGTCTTGGTGCAATCGGTGTTAAGGTTGCAAACGCTGCAATGAGCCTTGGTATGGAAGTATATGGATATGATCCTTATCTTTCTGTAAATGCAGCTTGGAGCCTTAAGAGAGACGTTAAGCATGTAGAAAAGGTAGAAGAGATTTATGCTAACTGTGATTACATCACTATTCATGTTCCTCTTCTTGATTCTACAAAGGGTATGATTAATCGTGAAGCTATCTCTATGATGAAGAAGGGTGTTGTTATCCTTAACTTTGCAAGAGATCTTCTTGTAGCTGAGAATGATGTTCTTGAAGGAATCAAGAACGGTCAGGTAGCTCGCTACGTATCAGATTTCCCTAATACTACAACTGCTGGTAAGGAAGGCGTTATCCTTACTCCTCACCTTGGAGCTTCTACTGAAGAGTCAGAAGATAACTGTGCAGTTATGGCAGTTCAGGAAATCATGGATTACCTTGAGAACGGTACTATCCGTAATTCAGTAAATTATCCTGCGGCAGATCTTGGTGTATGCACTAAGTCAGGACGTATTGCTGTATTCCACAAGAATATTGCAAATATGATTACTCAGTTCACCGCAGTAATCGGTGCAGCTGGAATCAATATCTCTGATATGCTTAACAAGTCTAGAGGAGAGTATGCATATACACTTCTTGATGTTGAAAGTGCTCCTACTGCTGAGGTTGTTAAGGCACTCGAGGCTGTTGACGGCGTATACAGAGTACGTGTTGTAAAAGGCTAATTAAATCCTTTATATAGAACAGCAAAAAATAATCCATCGGATTCGCATTAGGTGATATCCGATGGATTTTTTGTGACTTATAAGTCAAATTTTAATCATCGAGTTATCGACACTTTTTTGTCTTATAAGCTATTTTTTATTATATAAACTACTTATTATCTGTAAAGAAGAGGAGGATTGCCATCAGATCCGTCATTAAGATCTTTAAGAGCTTCCTTCATCTTGTTATCAGATGCAACTGATGCTTCACTGGCAAGATCCATGTACTCAATAAAGACCTCAGTTATATCACATCCTTTTTCATCAGCAATTTCCTGCATGATTGGCTTTAATGCATCAAGCTGAAATGAAACCCTTGTCTTTTGAGGATCTATGTCTGCAAGCTTTGTTTCTGCATATTTATTGATTCTATCAAGCATAGCTTTCTGTTCGTCTGTCATAATTTTTCACCTCTTAAATACATAAATTTGATACCATTTTATACTTAATAAATTAATGTGACAACCTTGTTATGTATAATTTTGAATGATAAAATATATTAGATTAAAATATTGCTCTAAAAAGGAGTAACTTATGAATAAAAAGCTTTATAAATTAATGAATTGGGCTGACATAGAAGAGATCATTTATTCTGAATGTGACCATCCGCAGGATTTGCTCGGTCCTCATGCCGCAACCGGTGGAACACTGGTACAGGCATATTTTCCCGGAGCATCTGCAGTAAGTGTTAAGTGGCTTTCAGCAGATCCTTTGGTAGGTGATCAGGTTACACAGATGGAAGTAGCTGATGAAGATGGTTATTTTGCTGTTATATTACCTGAAAAGAAGGTTTTTAACTATACATACAGTGTTACCTACGAATCAAAAAGCGTTAAGAAAACACTTAAAAAGAAGACTGTTGATCTGGGTGATCCTTACAGACACGAACAGATTCTTAAAAAAGCTGATATAGACAACTTCTGTAATGGAAATATGTCCGATGCATACAAGTTATTCGGTGCAAAGGTTATGAGTCATGCTGGTGAAAAAGGTGTATTGTTCAGTGTTTGGGCTCCGAATGCGTTGCGAGTAAGTGTTGTCGGTGATTTTAATAACTGGGATGGCCGCATCTATCAGATGAAACGTATAGAGGGAGGATTTTTCGAACTCTTTATACCCGGAGATCTGGCAGGAAGCAAATATCAGTATGAAATAAAGCTTAAGGGCGATATCATTATTAAGAGAAATGATCCGTTTACATTGGCTTTAGAGGATGGTGTATCGGTTATATCTTTACCCACTCAGTATAAGTGGAATGATACAGCGTATATGAAATCAATAAAGTCTAAGCCTACAAATCTATTGATTTATGAGCTTTCGGATAATCATTTTTCTACAGATGCCAAGAAGCTTGATAAAGATATAGACAAGCTAATTAAGCTGGTTAAAATGCAGGGTTATAAATACATTCAGCTTAATCCTCAGTTAAAAGATGAGTCCGGTGTGGTTAGTTTCTCATATGCCGTTAATAAAAGCTTTTCAGACTCAGCAACCATCAAAAGCTTTGTAGATAAATGTCATGCAAATGATTTGGGCGTTATTATGTGCTGGAATCCTTCTGGCTTTGGACGAGCAGAAAATGGCATGGAGTTCTTTGATGGAACAGCTCTTTTTGAGCATCAGAATCATCTTCAGGGAATTAGTGCTGACGGAAAGAAGATGCTTTATCAGTATGGAAGACCTGAAGTTATAAGCTTTTTAATGTCAAATGGATATTATTGGGCAAAAGAATACCATGCTGATGGTATATGTGTATCAAATGTAGCTGAAATGCTTTATCTTGACTATGGCAAGACAGAGGGCGCATGGATACCTAATATTTACGGTGATAATGAGAATATCGAAGCAGTTTCGTTTATCAAAAAGTTTATTAAGGAACTTAACAGCGCTTCAGGATATATCTTTACCATCGCCGAAGACAGCTCGACTCATAAAGGAATAACCACTTCACAGGATGAAGGTGGCCTTGGCTTTGACTATAAATGGAATGAAGGATTTATCGGAGAATTCAACGAGTATATGTCATATGATCCGATCAATAGAAAAAATCTTCATTACAAACTGGTTGATGATTTTATCTATTCATATGCTGAAAATTATATCTGTCCTATGTCTGAAAAAATCAATGCCGGTATTGAGTCATTAAACAGCATGTATCCCGGAGATGAAGCTATGAAAAAAGCTGCTATTAGGCTCGCTGTAGCTTTTAATTATATGCATCCAGGTAATAAGCTGATTACTGAAACTGTAGATTCAACTAATTCAAAGCTTTGCAGTGCACTTAATAAGCTTTTTGAACATGAAGTTGCTGTGGGCAAGACAAACAATGATCCTCAAAGCTTTGAATGGCTAAGCAATATGAATGCTGACGGATGCTATATCTCTTATGTACGTAAAACAGATGATCCTGAGGATATGATGGTTGTCATCTGCAATTTTGCTGGAATAGAGCAGACAATTACCAGTGGTGTTCCTTATGAAGGAAAGTATTTAGAAGTACTTAACACGGATGAAACAGTGTATGATGGAACCGGTATTGTTAACAAAGACGAGATAAGAGCAGGTTCATTGTCTGCTGATGGTCGCCCTCAGTCAATAACAGTGAAGCTTGCAGCTCAATCAATGACGATTATGAAGTTTATTCCTTATACCGAGGAAGAGCTTGCTAAAGTTATCGAGGAAAGAATCAGAAACTTTACTCCTGTTAAGAAAAGTAAAAATAAATGAAAGGTAAATAATTAAAAAGGTCGTAAACAATGTTGTTAACTTCACAAACCACCAATTATTTTACTGAAGCTGTAGAAGGAATTATTAAACCTGGCGTATTTGAACAGTATATGGACCAGCTTCCTTCAAAAGCTATGCAGATAGGATTAAGAGTACTTTTATCTATTTTAGTATTCATAATTGGTTATAATCTTATAAAGCTAATTCGTAAAATTGTTCGTAAATCAATGGAGAAAGCAAAAGCCGATAAGGGCGTAATGAGCTTTATTGATTCATTCTTAAAGGTTGCATTATATGTAGTCCTGGTAATAGTGATTGCTGAGCTTTTTGGATTTGATGCAGCAGGTCTGAGTGCCTTGATTGCTTCAGCAGGCGTTACCGTTGGTCTTGCATTACAGGGAAGCTTATCTAATCTTGCGGGTGGTATACTCATTTTGCTCACAAAGCCTTTTACTGTTGGAGATTATATTGTAGATGCAGGTACAGGTAAAGAAGGTACTGTAAAAGAAATTCAGATTTGTTACAGCAAGCTTCTTACTGTTGATAATCAGCTCATTATTATTCCTAACGGAACACTTGCGAACACAGCAACCACCAATGTTACCAAAGAAAAGCAGAGAAGAATTGATATTAATGTAGGTATTTCTTATGATTCCGATATTGACAAAGCAAGAGAAGTTCTGCTCAAAATGCTTGATGACGATGAATGTATTCTTCAAAAAAAGGAGAAGAGAGTTGTTGTATCAAATTTAGGTAATTCAAGTGTGGATTTAATTGTTCGCTTTTGGGTTGAATCTAAAGATTATTGGGATACCAAGTTTAGAATTACAGAAGAGACAAAGAAAACACTTGATAAATCCGGAATATCTATTCCTTTCCCTCAGATGGATGTTCATATGAAGAAGGATTAAGTTTTTGCCAATATATTACAGCATCGAATGGAGTTGCTTTTTTCGGTGTTGATATATATAATTAATTAGTCAAGAAGACAAGCTGGAATAGCTCAGTTGGTAGAGCACTTCACTCGTAATGAAGGGGTCGTGGGTTCGAGTCCCATTTTCAGCTTTAAGAGAATGGGTACGGTGTATATTGATTTAGCATTTAATTAGGGGTATGTAATGGGATCAAATTTGTTTGAAAAATATGGACCTTATATGAATTGGGATGCGGAAAGTGAGTATGTCCGTAAGTTCTTTGGCGAATTGTTCGAAAGAATAGAAAAGGCTAAGGAAAACGGACAGAGTAGCATTGACTGTATCACAGGTGAGGCTACTTCATATGATGAAGGTGATAACTCATTTAAGTTTATAAATTCACACATATATTTCAAAGATAAGCCCACCTTTGCAAATTGTGATAACAAAGATTCCGTATATACAATATTTGAGGCTGATTTTTTGGATGACAGACTTTTTAAGTTTGATGTTCAGGAAGTATTCAGCTTCAGTTCGTTGCCGATGAATTTTGATGATGCTATCAGAATTATAATGGTAATACAGTATGATATTGTAGGTTTCAATGACAAAAAAGCCAGAGAAATAGCTATTTACTACGATGAAAATGAAGATGAATTGTACAGTCCTTTGGATAAAGCATTTATCTGTATGCATTTAGAGTGGTAAACAGCGCTGAATTGAGTGATGAATAAATGAAAACAATAGCAAGCATCAATTGGGTAGAATCCGATTGATGCTTTTTTATGCATATCTAACAGATAATTCATACTGTTATATGATATTTCGTCTATATTATTTTGAGTTTTCTGTTGACTTTTAATCTTGTTTATTAGAAAATCTACTGTGAGTTATCACACGTATTATATATACTCTTAATATTCGTTGATGACCGAAAATTTAGGAGGATTATTCCTATGGCACAATTATGGGGTGGAAGATTTACTTCCAATACCGATCAGGAAGTATATGATTTTAATGCATCAATACTTTTTGATAAGAGACTCCTTACTGTTGATATAGCAGGAAGCAGAGCCCACGTAAAAATGCTTGCGAAGCAGAATATTCTTACTGAATCAGACAAAGATGCGATTCTTGCAGGTCTTGATTCAATTGAAGAGGATATTAAAAACGGTAAATTAACAATTACAACTGAGTATGAGGATGTACACAGTTTTGTCGAAGCCGTACTTACCGACAGAATCGGTGAGCCCGGAAAAAGACTTCATACAGGACGAAGCCGTAATGATCAGGTTGCTCTTGATATGAGACTTTATACAAGACAGAGAGTGGCAGGTACAGATTCACTTCTTTATACATTGCTTGAGACCATTCTTAAGACAATGGAAGAAAACGTAGATACTTATATGCCCGGTTTTACACATCTTCAGAAGGCACAGCCTATTACACTTGCTCATCATTATGGTGCATATTTTGAGATGTTTAGAAGAGACAGAAGCAGATTAGCTGATCTTTTTACTCGTATGAATCAGTGCCCGCTCGGAGCAGGTGCGCTTGCAGGAACTACATATCCTTTGGACAGAGCATATACTGCACAGCTCCTTGGATTTGATGGTCCTACACGTAACAGTATAGATTCTGTAGCAGATAGAGATTATCTTCTTGAATATCTCTTTACTTTATCTACAACAATGCTTCATCTTTCAAGATTTTGTGAAGAAGTAATTATCTGGAACAGCAATGAATATCAGTTCGTAGAACTTGATGATGCTTTCTCTACAGGAAGCTCTATTATGCCTCAGAAGAAGAATCCTGATATCGCAGAACTTGTAAGAGGTAAGACCGGTCGAGTATATGGCGCATTAATGTCGCTTCTTACCACAATGAAGGGACTTCCTCTCGCATATAACAAGGATATGCAGGAAGATAAGGAAGTAGCATTTGACGCAATGGATAATGCAGATAAATGTATTCATCTATTTACCGGCATGATTGCTACTATGAAGTTCCGTAAGGACAGAATGGCTGACAGTGCAATGAAGGGCTTCACCAATGCTACAGATGCTGCAGATTATCTTGTGGGTAAGGGTGTTGCATTCAGAGATGCACATAAGATTATCGGTGAGCTTGTACTTACATGCATCGATAAGGGTAAGTCTATTGAACAGATGACCCTTGCAGAACTCAAGGAGATCAGTGAAGTATTTGAAAATGATATTTATGAGGCTGTATCATTGGAGACCTGTGTTGAGAAGAGACTCACAGCAGGAGCTCCCGGTAAGGGCGTTATGAGCGAATATATCAAGGCTTCAGCTGAATATCTTAAGAATGATGGATCACTTACAGATCCGTTGTTCAACTAATTACGTTATAAATATAATTATTATACTTTAATAAAGGGAGAATTATTATGGACGAGAAGTTAAAAGTTGGTATTTTAGGTGCAACCGGTATGGTTGGTCAGAGATTTATTGCTCTGCTTGAGAATCACCCCTGGTTTGAGGTAGTTGCAGTAGCAGCTTCACCTCGTTCAGCAGGAAAGACTTATGAAGAAGCAGTAGGCGGACGTTGGAAGATGACCACTCCCATGCCTGAAGCAGTTAAGAATCTTATGGTTATGGATGTTACCCAGGTTGAGGAAGTAGCATCTAAGGTAGACTTCGTATTCAGCGCTGTAGACATGACCAAAGATGAGATTAAGGCTATTGAAGAAGCATATGCTAAGACCGAGACTCCCGTAGTTTCAAATAACAGCGCACATCGTTGGACTCCTGATGTTCCCATGGTAGTTCCGGAGATCAATGCTGAGCATATGAAGGTTATAGATTTCCAGAAGAAGCGTCTTGGTACCACCAGAGGTTTCGTAGCAGTTAAGCCTAACTGCTCAATTCAGAGCTATGCTCCTGTACTTACTGCTTGGAAGGAGTTTGAGCCTACCGAGGTTGTTGTTACCACTTATCAGGCTATTTCAGGCGCAGGTAAGACCTTTAAGGATTGGCCTGAGATGGAAGGAAACATCATTCCCTTCATCGGCGGTGAAGAAGAGAAGTCTGAGAAGGAGCCTCTTAGAATTTGGGGTTGCATCGAGGACGGCGTAATTAAGCCTGCTACTTCTCCTAAGATTACCAGCCAGTGCATCAGAGTACCCGTTCTTAACGGACATACTGCAGCTGTATTTGTAAACTTTGCAAAGAAGCCTACCAAAGAGCAGCTTATCGAGAAGCTTGAGGCATTCTCAGGAGCACCTCAGGAGCTCAATCTTCCCAGCGCACCTAAGCAGTTCCTTCGCTACATGGAAGAGGACAACAGACCTCAGGTTGCTCTCGATGTAGATTATGAGAACGGAATGGGCGTAAGTGTTGGACGTATCAGAGAGGACAGCATGTTTGACTGGAAGTTTGTAGGACTTTCACACAATACTGTTCGTGGTGCTGCAGGTGGAGCAGTTCTCTGCGCAGAGCTTCTTAAGGCTCAGGGCTATATCACTAAAAAATAATTAGAATCTACTTACCCGGGGAGGGCTAAGCGTGAAAGACACCAGTTATCAGATTGAATACCTGAAGGCAATGAACAAAAAATTAGGTGAACAGGAGCACATTTATCAGTTGCTTGTTCAAAAATCCGAGCATGCCTTCGTTTACTATTCATTTGAAAATGATGAAGTTCGTACGCTTGGCCTTTACCGGGATTTTTTTGACTTTGAAATCAATAGTAACGAGGAGCTCATGCTTTTTACGGATATTATTGACAGAACATATACTCCTGTTCTGACAGAATGTATTTATCCCGAGAGAGCAAAGAATACATCTATTCAGGCGGAAGTATATGATAATCAAAAAGACAGATGGCTCTTTTTCGAGACCAGTCTCATTCTTGATAAATCAGGAAATCCGAAAGAAAAAGTATTAAAGATTTCCGATGTTACATTTGAACATAATAAAAATGACGAGATAGCTTATCTTGCTTATTATGATGCATTGACAGGTCTGTTGAATCGCGGCTACTTTATTAGGAAACTCGCTGATATGATCAATACTGCCAAGGAGAAGAATGATAAAATAGCTCTTATCAATATTGATATAGACGAATTTAAGCGTGTAAATGATGGCCTTGGAATGAGCATAGGTGACGAAGTTTTAATCAAATTCGGAGCATTCTTAAAGGATTTAGAGAATGACCGTGTTATGATAAGCCATCTTTCAAATGATATTTTCACTATTGCTATATATAATCCGGTAGGAGAATATTCTGTAGAGAAGTACAGAAATATTATTCTTAAAAAGCTTGATAATCCTTTTAAGGTGAGCAATGGTCAGGATGTTTCTTTTACTGTAAGTATGAGTGCCGCTCTTTTTCCTGATGCTGCAGATTCAGCTATTGATCTTATAAGCTGTGCCGACATTGTTATGTATAAATGCAAATCACTCGGCAAAGGACAATTTAAGTATTTTGATACAAATATACTTAATGAATTCCTCTCAAATGTAGAGCTTGAGCAGCAATTAAACAATGCAGTATTAAACAAGAGCTTTATGGTATATTTTCAGCCGCAGTATCATTCCGAGACTCGCGAGCTGAGAGGAATGGAAGCATTGGTAAGATGGCGTGATAAAGATAAGGGTATTATTTCGCCTGCCGTATTTATACCTATTGCTGAGAAAAACGGAACTATTATACCTATCGGTAAATTTGTTCTTGAAGAAAGCATAAAACAATATGCTGAATGGAAAGAAAAATACAAAGTTGATTTTATTATTTCGATTAATATTTCAGCTTTACAATATAAAAAGGACGACTTTGTTGATTCTGTTATAGAAGTAATAGAAAAATATAAAGTAAGCCCTAAATATGTTGAACTTGAGATTACCGAGAGTGTACTTATAGATGATTTCGAATCTGTTATGGATAAGCTTAAAAGACTTCGGCAATACGGTGTTAAAATATCTCTTGATGATTTTGGAACCGGATATTCGTCACTTTCTTATCTTAAGAAATTCCCTATCGATACACTTAAGATTGATAAAAGCTTTATAGATACTATATTGAGCGATTCGTCTACACGCATTATCACAGAATCAATTCTTGATATGTCTCATCATATGGGATTTGAGTCTATTGCCGAAGGCGTTGAAAATGAAGACCAGTATAAGTATCTTAATGAAATAGGCTGTGATGTAATTCAGGGTTATTATTTTGGCAAGCCTCACCCTGCTGAAGAGATTGAAAAATTACTTCACTAATTTATAAAAAAAATATATCACTGCATGACATTTGTAATATAATGTTATGCAGTGACTTTTTTACAGAAAGATTATATAAAATTGGCTAAAAGATTATTTATTGCGGAAAAGCCAAGCGTAGCTAGGCAATTTTCAGATGCATTAAAAGAGAATATGAAACAGGGAGACGGCTTCCTTGAAAGCGAAAACACCGTTGTAACATGGTGCGTAGGCCATTTGGTTTCAATGAGCTATCCCGATAAATATGATCCTGCACTTGAGCGTTGGAGCCTTGATACTATACCTTTTATTCCCGATGAATACAAATATGAGGTTATAGGGAATGTAAGCAAGCAGTTTAACATAGTTAAGAGACTACTCAACCGTGAAGATGTAGACTGTATATACATTTGCACTGACTCGGGACGTGAAGGAGAATACATATATCGCTTGGTCGATGCGATGGCCGGCGTACATGATAAGCAGAGAAAACGTGTATGGATTGACTCGCAGACCGATGAAGAGATTTTGCGTGGTATTAAAGAGGCAAAGGACTGGTCTGAATACGATGCATTAAGTGCTGCGGCATATTTAAGAGCAAAAGAAGATTATCTAATGGGTATTAATTTTTCACGTGCTCTGACGCTTAAATACAGCTACAGTATTAAGCAATACTTAAAGCTTGATAAATGTGTGCTTGCAGTTGGCCGTGTAATGACCTGCGTACTTGGAATTATTGTTTCAAGAGAACGTGAGATTCGTGCCTTCAACAAGACTCCTTTTTATAGAATTCTTGGTCAGTTTGAATTAAACGGACATAGTTTTGAAGGCGAATGGAAAGCTGTAGAAGGTTCTCATTATTTCGACTCGCCTAAGCTTTACAAAGAGAATGGTTTTAAGAGGCGTGAGGATGCCGAAGGATTAATCAACGCACTTAAGACACCCGCCACCAATCCTGAGACAGGCAATTTAGAAATGCGCCCATGCATTCTTGAATCTTTGGAAAAGAAAAAAGAGACCAAGAATCCTCCGCTTTTGTATAATTTGGCCGAGCTTCAAAATGACTGCTCTAAGTTCTTTAAGATCAGTCCCAATGATACTTTGGCTATTGCACAGGAATTATATGAAAAGAAGCTCACTACATATCCACGTACAGATGCCAGAGTTCTTTCAACCGCTGTTGCAAAGGAAATATATAAAAATATTAACGGATTAAAGGGCTACGGTTTGTGCGCACCTTTTGCTGCGGAGATTCTTGATAAAGGCATGTACAAGGGAATCGAAAAGAGCAGATATGTTAATGATAAGCAGATAACCGACCACTATGCTATAATCCCTACCGGACAAGGTTTGTCAGCTTTGTCATCGCTTAATCCTACTGCGGTCAAAGTATATGAAATGATTGTCAGACGACTTCTTTCGATTTTTTATCCGGCTGCTGTTTATCAGAAATTCTCGCTTGTTACTAAAATTGCGGGCGAAAAGTTTTTTGCTAATTTTAAGGTGCTTGAATCAGAGGGATACCTTAAGGTTGCTGAATACAGTTTTAAGAAGGATAAATCGAACGACAAAAATACTTCTGACGCAAAAAATAATGCACCTGATTCGTTAACGTCATCAAAACTGACCGAAAAAGACGCACCAGACTCAGACAAAGATACTGACAAGGATGCTGAAAAAGATTCGGAGGAGGATGTCAGTGCGGATACCGGCCTCCTGGAAGAGCTTAAAAAGGCTAAACCCGGTATGCCGATAAAGGTAAATGATTTTATCTTAAAGGAAGGCGAAACTTCACCGCCTAAAAGATATACCTCAGGTTCAATGATTCTGACTATGGAAAATGCCGGTCAATTCATTGAGGATGAAGAGCTCCGAAGCCAGATTAAAGGTAGCGGAATCGGAACCAGTGCTACCAGAGCCGGAATTATTGATAAGCTTGATAAAATCGGATATATAAAGCTCAATAAAAAGACTCAGATACTGACACCGACCTTGCTTGGTGAAATAGTATACGATGTTGTCGATAACTCAATCAAATCATTACTTAATCCCTCACTTACCGCGAGTTGGGAAAAAGGCCTGACTATGGTTGCAGATAAAGAAATATCCGACGAAGAATATATGAAAAAGCTTTCTGATTACATTACAAAATGGACAAATCAGGTTAAACAGTTAAGAAATCAAAATGCAATGTACAGATACTATGATGTATCTAAATCATTCTATAAGAAGTAGGTGGAAGTTATGGATAAGATTACAATTAATGATTTATATGACTTAAACGAAACAATTGCTTCAGAGGTTTTCGAGGGCAAAAATTATCCCTGGGAAGTATTACCCGAGATTAAAGATTTCATTATTAAGCTCGGTGCTTCACTTGATTCTGATAAGTTTGAGAAGCACGGAGAGGATATTTGGGTGGCAAAATCAGCAAAAGTTGCTCCGACCGCAAGCCTTAACGGACCTCTCATTATAGATGAGGATGCTGAAGTAAGACATTGTGCATTCATCAGAGGAAGCGCAATTGTTGGAAA
>DCIR01000031.1 GCA_002317155.1 Lachnospiraceae bacterium UBA1721 | reverse complement strand
ATCCGTGAAGGTGGTAGAACAGTTGGATCAGGCCGTGTTGCTACAATTATTGAATAATTAAGTAGAAATACAGTAAAATCAAGGCTTCCGAGGTTTTCCTCGGGAGCCTTTTTTCTTACAAATCGGAAGAAAATTGGGTAAGTGGTAATAAAATGGTAATATTTTTCAAAAGAATATTACCGGAGGATAATAAAAATGACGACCAGTATTGGATTACTGGACGTCATCAGAATTGCCAATCTTGATATTTTTTATTTTTGACAGGTGTTCTTTTAGTACCATATTGATATATTGGCTGAAAGAACGATCATCAATTTCAGAGAGCTCTTTTATCTTTTGAACTATATCACTGTCGATAGTGATTGTGTATGGGGATTATGGTGTTGGGAAAAGAACGGAACTACTATTGAATGTATATCAGGTGGTGAAGCACCGGGTGTAATGTTTGTAAAGAAAATTGGTGATGAATATGTTGTGGATCACTTTGAGCAGGTAAGAGATGGTTCATATTATTTAGTCGACATAGAAGCCATATGCAAGGGAAATAGATCATTGAAGAATCAGTTCCTAGATAAGTCAGATGCTATGACCACTTCCAGAATTTATAAAATCCAAAAGTATGTTGAAATGTTTGATTTGGATATGGATTCATATCATGACTTTGGATGGGATCCGGTAATGCTTTCAGATTATTCTTTTGATGAGGGAATAGAGGAGATTAGCAAATATTAGAATAAATTAGGACGAACCGTTTTGCGGATTCGTCCTTTTTATTGTTGGCGGATATACCATAACATTTTAAATATTATCTTTTTTTCAAAAATCGGTAAACTTTTGCCCTCTGCCGTGGCTTATAGGTAGAGGGTCTTTTTTTGATAGAGATTTTAGATTAATGTTTATTCTCTCAATTACCAACGTTTTATACTTTTGATTTCTTTAGTTCTGGTTTCATCTTTATGATACTGAAGCTTGAACTGAATAGTATCGATAATCTCTTTTCTGGATTCATCATCGAGCTGATAAAAAGAGGTAAGAAGATTGTCTACATCGGGCATACTGTTTTTTCCATATAGCTGCATAAGGGGAAATAAGGAATACATAAGATAATTCTTTATTCTTGAGTTATCTAAGAGCCCTTTTTTGTCCGTTACGGTTGGATATATCTCTTCTTCCTTTAATTCCCCAGAAAAGGGACTTGCAGAACAGATCTCGTTGACGTCAATATCGAGTTCATTTGCGAGTCGTAATGCATAATCGAACCGAATGTTTGTATCTTTTTGAATAATTGAATATAGAGTGGAGCCACTGATACCGGATGCCTTAGCAACTTTGCGAACATTAGTACCTTTAGCGTCGATGATTTCTTTTAATCTTTTGCCATCACCCATTATATGTTCCTCCGTAGCGGTTAGCTTTCATTTACAAGACTCATAGTATCACATTTACGAAAATTAGAAAAGAAGAAAATATAGAAAATGAAAATAATTTACGAAATTCATAAAAAAGTACTTTACAAAAATAAGAGCGAATGATAATATACAATTACGAAGTTCGTAAATTTACAATTTGCGAAAAAGAAAAGAAGGGAGGAAAGCTATATGAACTATATGATGACAGCTGATGATATTGCTGAAGAAACCGGTATATCGAAAGGAAAAGCGTACAAATTGATTAAAGACTTGAATGCTGAACTTGCATCAAAAGGATATATCGTGATAGCCGGAAAACTACCAAGAGCATTTTGGGAAACAAAATTTTTTGGCTACAACGCTGTTATAGCGGAAGTTAACACATGAGTCGATGAAAGGAGATGATGAAAATGCCGGCTTATAAGTGTAAAGAAAATGGAAAATGGGAAAGCATTTTCTATTATGTTGATTGGACCGGGAAGAGACGCCAGAAACATACCAGAGGCTTCAACACAAAAAGGGAAGCCCAGGAATATGAAGCAGAATTTATAAGAGCAGCAAAAGCAGATATGGATATGTCGTTCGAATCATTCGTTGAAATATATTATTCGGACAAACAAGGTGAATTGAAGGAAAGAACTCTTAAGAACAAAAAGTATATGATTTCATCTCATGTAATTCCGTATTTTGGAAAGAAAAAGATGAATGAAGTAACCCCTTCAGATATTATTGCTTGGCAAAATGAAATTCGAGATAATAATGATTTTTCACCGGCGTATCTGAGAATGCTGCAGAACCAGGTAACAGCGATATTCTCACATGCACAGAGAATTTATTCGTTATCAAATAATCCGTGCAAGCGTGTAAAGAAGATGGGAAAATCAGACGGTCGCAGCTTAACCTTTTGGACTGAAGAGGAGTATCAGAAATTTATAGACACATTCGATCCGAAGAGCAGACATTATGTGATGTTTGAGCTTCTGTTTTGGACGGGGTGTCGTGAAGGCGAATTGTTAGCTTTGACAATGGACGATATCGATGTAGAAAAAAGGCAGATGCATATTAATAAGACTTTTTTCAGAAGTAAGGGAAAAGATATAATAACCGAACCCAAAACGGAAAACTCGATAAGAACAATTGACCTTCCGGATTTCTTGGTTGAGGAAATTCAAGACTATTACAATCGCCTGTATGAATATCCAAAGAATGAGAGACTGTTCCCGGTTGTTGCCGAGGCGGTGCAGCATACTATGAAGTATCACATTGATAAGGCAGGAATAAAGAAAATCAGAGTTCATGATTTGAGACATTCACATGTTGCATATCTGATATTCCATGGAGTTCAGCCGCTGATTATTAAGGAAAGGCTCGGACATAAAGATATCAAGGTTACACTTAATACCTATGGACATTTGTATCCGAGTGAGCAGAAGAAAGTTGCGGGAATGATAGACAGTCTCAGAAATCAAAATGCCCTTGATGCTGCGAACACCAAGGACAATGAATCGAAGTAGAAGGACAAGGCCTTGCGTACAACGATACGGTAAATAAATTATAGCAATGGCCTTCCTTCAAAGCAATGGAAATTTGAAGGAAAGGAGGAAAACGTTATGGGAAAAATAACATGGGTAAAACTGGCGGTAGATTTATTTGATAACGATAAGATTCGATATATTAGATCTTTACCGGAAGGAAACAACATTATTCTTATATGGGTATTTCTGTTGACAAGGGCAGGAAGATGTAATGCCGGTGGAATGATTTTTCTTACTGAGGATATCCCACTTGATCCGGAGATGTTGGCAGATTTGGCCGGTTTTGATACTAAAGTAGTAAGATGCGCGTTAGCAGTATTTCAAAAGCTTGGAATGATTAATATGGCCGGAAATGAGGATTCATTTATAGAAATAACTAATTGGGAAGATTATCAGAGTGTTGATTCTATGGATAGAATTCGAGAACAAAATCGCGAAAGAAAGAAAAAGCAACGTGAAAGGCAAAAATGCATTGAAGTGTCACAAGACGGTCACGATAAGTCACGTGACATGTCACGTGACATCACGCAGCAGAATAAGAATAAGAAAAAAGAAGAAGAAAAAGATATAGAGGAAGAAATAATACCCCCTATATCCCCCACAGAAGAATCGGAATCAATTTCTGATATGCTTAATCGCTTAATGCCTGAATATTCATTTTCAGAACCCCTGCAGGAGAAAATTGAAGAATGGATTGAATATAAGGATAAACGAAAAGAAGCATTAACGGATATCTCGATTAAGGCATTGTTGTCCAGACTGCAGACAGAGGCTCAATCGTACGGCGATATAAGAATTATTGAGCTGATTGATGAAAGTATTCTTAACAGTTGGAAGAATCTTCAGTGGAAAAACTTAGAAACAATGAATAACACAACAGGAGCAACTTATATGGATTCTATCAAAAACAGAGTTGATGTGGTTGATAACTGGGTTTAAGGGAAGGAGAAATTTAATAATGAGAAAAGAAGAATTTAAGATTTTAGTAAAGGCGATGAAAGCCGTTTATGCTGATCCCAAATTTATTCCGGATCAATATGCTTATGACGTATGGTTTGCCATGCTGGAGGATCTGTCATATGAAGCGGCTCATTCGGCTCTTGTCAAATTTATGATGACAAGTAAGTTTCCGCCAACAATTGCGGATATAAGAGAGCGGGCTACAGAGCTTGTTCATCCTGATTTACAAGAAATGAGCGAACTTGAAGCCTGGTCATTGACTCGAAAGGCTATTAGTAATTCCATCTATCATGCAGAGGAAGAATTTGAAAAACTGCCTGAGGCATGCAAAATAGCAATCGGAAATTCAGAAACCTTGAGAGAATGGGCAACAATGGACTCAGATACTATAGGAAGTGTTGAACAGTCACATTTTATTAGGAACTACAGAACAGCGGTTGAAAGAATGAAACTGGATGCAAAATTGCCGGCGGATTTCAGAAACAGAATCGCAGAAATCAGAAATATGGCGCTTATCGGTGTTACAGCGCCTGCTATGTAAAGGAGGAAGATTATGGAAAACAGATTTTTTGAAGGAAGCCTGATATTAGGCATTGATCACGGATACGGAAACATGAAGACAAGGAACACAGTATTTAAGAGTGGAGTTATTACCTCAGAGAGTATGCCGACATTCGGAACGGATGTGATTGAATATGACAACAAGTTCTATCTTATCGGAGAGGGACACAAGACTTTCATATCCAACAAGTCAATGGATGAAGATTTTTACATTCTGACACTGGCTGCTATAGCCAAGGAACTTACAATAAGGGGATTGCGAAACATGAATATGAATGTGATTCTTGCAGTCGGTCTTCCGATTACGTGGATTCAGTCACAAAAAGAGGAATTCATAAATTATCTTAAAAAGAATGAACATCTTGATTTTAAATATCGCGATACTCGATTTGTAGTGAATATTAAGGATGTCCTTCTTTTCCCCCAGGGATTTGCAGGAGTTACATCAATCATGGACCGCTTTACGGGTTCCAATATTCTTGCAGATATCGGGAACGGAACTATGAATACGGTGTATATCAATAATTGCAAACCGAGACCGGACAAGTACTATACGGATAAGCTGGGTGTGAATACCTGTGTTCTGCAGATTAGGAATGCACTTCTGGCTGCTTGCGGAAGTGTTCCGAACGATGAATTGATAGAAGATTATCTTATTACCGGTAAAGCGGAGGTTTCGGAAAGGTACCTTGCAATAATGGAGAGGGAAGCCAAAAAATACGTAAAGGATGTTTTCAGTAAGCTTGTTGAGTATGAATATAATCCGGAGTTGATGAAATTATATTTCATCGGTGGTGGTGGAAGCATAATCAGACATTTCGGAGATTACGATCCGGAGAGGGTTGAAATCATTACCGATATCTGCGCTACGGCTAAGGGATATGAGAACACTGCTTACAGCTGCCTAATGATTAATGCCAGACGCGGAGCCTGAAGATGATGAAGAGGTTTAGCCTGCGATTTGATATGGATAAAGAAAATGAGGCATCGGCTTATCAGAAACTTATCAATGAATCTGAAAAAATGGGAGTATCACAAAATGCTTATATTATTTCAATTCTGAATACTGATTTGAAAGATGATAAACCGGCGGATAATCGGATGGTCCCCTTGATTGTCGATGGAGTTGTTCAGGGATTATCGCAGGCATTAAAGAACATCAATTTCGTAATTCCCTCAAATGGCGAAAGTGATGTGGAGGCTAATGGAAATTCAATTTCGAATTCGGAAACAAAGACACAGAAATCAGATGAATCTCAGACGCAGGAATCAGAGGAGACGGTAAGTGATGAAATGGCGAATTTCATGTTTTCATTTTAGAAAGAAAAATCGTGATGTCAGAATAATGTCATTATCTACAAATGATGCCAAAGTAATGTCACGAAAGAAACGGCCCGGAAACGGGCATATGTTCGTAGACAGCCATCCTAATGATGGCTACTCACGAAAAGCTACTATTTCCTTTAGAATTGGCAGGGCTGATGCGGCGGATTTATTTCACGGAAATGCTTCGCGCCGCCCGCATTGCGCTTGCCCGCCATTCTTTTGGAAATAGGCAAGTTTCGCAAAGTGGCAAGCCACATTTGCAGCGGAAGAAGCCTTTGGGCTCTTCCTAAACTTGTCGGTGGCGCTGCCCCTCGAAACCCCGGCAGGAAGTTTCACTTCCTTGCATCTTTGGAGCAATGGTTCCACCCTTGCAACCGGGGCCGAATCCGAGCAGAAGTTCTTTGAAAGGTCCACCGGACCTTCCGAAAGCACATCTGACTCTGATTCTAAAGGCGCTGCCTTTGCAAACCACCAACAGGGATGCACCCTTTTGGATTACCTGCATTATTAGAAAATACATTTTAGGAGGAAAAGTTGTTATGGCACGTGTAAGAAATAGAGCAATAACCATACGACTGACAGAGAAGGAATATAAGCTCCTTGGGGAGAAGATAGAAATGTCAGGACTTACTCAGCAGTCGTTTGTAATTAACGCCGTTATGGGAGCGGTACTATATGGAAAAGATGGTATGAACTATCTTGAAGAAATCAGAAATGACGTAGCCTCTTTTGTTGAACAGGTTCGTGGAATTGCAACCAATATCAATCAGATGGCGCGTATTGCCAATGCAAATAAGGAAACAATTACAGAATCAAAGGTACTTAAATTAAAAAGCGATTTTGACCTGATTAAGAAAGAAGGTGATGAGATTTGGCGATCACTAAGATTATTAATGGCGCATCAAAAAGTGGCGCCGGAACACGTAAGTGCATAGCTTATGTGCTGAAAGATTCGAAGATAAAGGATGAACTTGTATATATGACGGGGCCGTATCCCTGTGACGAGATAAATGTTCAAGGTGTATATGATGCCTTTATGGATGAAAAAGAAATCTGGGATAAGCCTGGCGGCAGAATGTATGTGCATAGTGTTATATCATTTCATCAAAAAGAGAAGATAACACCGGAGGAAGCACTTGAGTTTGGAAAAGAGTTTGCAAACAAATGGTATGATGGGTTTCAAACACTTGTAGCAGTGCATCAGGATCGTCGGCATATTCATATCCATATGGTAACGAATACGGTTAGTTATATGGATGGTTCCAAGCATCATATGAACCGGGGCGATTTAGCCAAGATGAAAGAACTGACCAACGATATGTGTCGTGAAAAAGGATTGTCTGTAGCTAAGAAGGGACGAAGATTTGACGGAACTATCATTGCACCGGGTACTGTTATCGCATGGAGTAAGGACAAGTACAGAACCCTTATCGGAGAAACAGGAAAAAGCTTCGTTCGAAATTGCGCTGAAAGTATACAGAAGGTAATGCTCAAGCCCGAGTGCATTGACAAGGAATCATTCATAAGTTTAATGCAGGCTGAAGGCTGGAAGGTTAACTGGAGCGACAGACGTTCTCATATAACTTTTGAAAACGAAGAAGGCAAGAAGGTACGTGATAGCAATATACTGAAAGCTTTCGGTTGGGATGTTACGAAAGAAGCTCTTGAAAAAGATTTGTCATTGAAGGTTCCGGTTGTAACCGAAAAATCAACTATCGAAGAAATACTTAAAGCTTATATGATTAAGCGAAAAGCAGGTAGGGCTGATTGGGGAGAACTTCCGAGAAACTATGCGTTAAGTAATGATCTTTCAAGAGTATCTACTTTGATATCGTTCGTACAGAGAAATAGTCTGACATATCTTGGAGAAGCCAAGAAAATGCTGACGGTGGTTGAAGATGATATTGATAAAATGAACTCTTCCCTGGCAGATTTACAGAAAGCAAAATCCACCATAGAAGAAGCTATTGAAGCCCTTGGTCCTCTTAAAAAATATAAGCCGGCTTATGATGACTATCAAAGTGGTATCGTATCAAAATGGGTAATCGGACATATCATGGAAAAAGATATCAAAGCCTATGAAGAAGCCAAGGCTAAAGTAGATGCTGCGGCAAAGTATGGAAAGACCGACAAAAAGTCTCTGAAGGTAATGCTTAAGACAATTGATTCTGATATTTCCCAAACGAAGGGAAAGATACAGCTTAAGGATAGGGATGCAGAAATCCTGACAGATATCCAGGAGTTTGCAGGATGGGTTCTTCCGAAGAAGGAGAAGGTCAAGAAGACAAAACAGGAGCATCAGCAGAGAAAATCAATTCATGACAGACTTGAACAGGGCAAAAAACTTGAAAGACAGCAGAAAGTTAATTCCCCGGGAAAGAAACAGAAGGTTCATATGATGGAATTGTAAATTCAATTTATCACCAACCATATTGCCAACTTTATTGCCAATGCGGTATATTAATATGCAAAGGTGGTTGATAGAATGCATCTTGCCTATATAGCACTTGAATATATAAAGAGAAAGGGCTTGTAGATTCTGCTGTTATTTGATATTATATACTTGAACGAGGAAGGTTGTGGTCATTCGGCTCATAACTGGAGTTCCTACCAGAGAGTTGGTTCGCTCTCCCGAATAGGCTTAACGGCTGAAAACAAAGGAACCTTTTCTAAGAATAATGAAAATGCTCCTGGGCAATCAGGAGCATTTTTCGTTTCAGGGGATTAATACACAATGGATTTATTGCTACAAAAATATAATGACTATATGCGACTTGTGGGATGCAAGGTTAAGTATGAGTTGATTGATGGTACCGTTATCGAAGTAGTATATAGAGAAGAAAATTTTTTACATCTGTTAGGGCTCCATAAAGTTGTTGATATTCAGTTAATTCAATTTTGGTTAGACAGAACAAATAGAACCGTTAAGTTGATGGATGTGATTAAAGGAATCAAAAATGGAACGCTTACCGACGCACTGATAAAAGGAAGCCATTTTTATCATTTAATACAAGACAGATATGAAAACTTCTCATATGATAATTTGACGACGTTAAATTATACAGACGCAATAGTAGATTTTAATGCGTCACTTATTCATTCAAAGATTAGCAGCGACTATATTCTCTTTGAGGAAAAAAAGAAGGGGGAATATAATCATATGGGAATAGCTAAAGATGCAGTAAGTGGAAGCAGATATGTTGAAACCTTTTTTCATGAGTCATCCGATAAATATATTGCCGGTCAGAAGACGGTAAAGGTTAAGTCGTATAAAGTGTATGATATAAACGGAAACGTATTGTTTGAAGATTCATTTTGACGGTAAGATTTTGGTAATATAATTTCAAAATAACATATAAAAAATTACCGATTTTGCAAAATCAGAAAAATAGAAACACGCATTTTACAATGGTTTGTAATGACGATTACAAATCCTTTCATTAGAGAAGGTGGTAGAACAGTAGGATCAGGAAGAGTAGCAACAATTATCGAATAATTAAGTAGAAATACAGTAAAATCAAGGCTTCCGAGGATTTCCTCGGGAGCCTTTTTTCTTACAAATCGGAAGAAAATTGAGTAAGTGGTAATAAAATGGAAATATTTATTCAAGATATCTTGCTGCATATACAAAAATAGAAAGATTGGAACAAGATTTTTGGATTCAAAGCAACCTACGTGTAAAGGTGGTAAAAACTAATGGATGTTAATAAATTCAGAGAAATCATAAAGCAAAGAGAAAATACAGATAAAGGCGGCTAAGGCAAACATTCAGATAAACTGAATATCAAATCGTTATTGAGCCGGCGGGTGTCGGGAGAAAAATCCTGATGTCCGCAGGTTTTTTTATTCTCGTTAATGCGTAAGAATATATTTTTCTTGACAACCTAATATATATTAGGTTATACTGATGCCTAATGTATGTTAGGCATTGCTGTGTTTTATAAAATGGAGATGGAAATGAGAACGACTGATACGAAAGAAAGGCTTATTAAGGCAGCACTTGATCTGTTTTCAGAAAACGGATATGAAGGAACCAGTGTTGAGCAGATTGCAAAAGCGGTAGGAATCAAAACACCGTCAATTTATGCGCATTTCAAGGGGAAAGAGGAATTACTTGGGGCCGTAATCGATTGGTCAGATGAAGTATATGCTAAAGGTATGGGGCTAAGGGAAGAGGCCGGGAAGAATGTCAGAACAGGTAAGGAGCTAAAAGAATATTCACTGAAGCTGATTACATTTACCCTGCATAGTGAAATCCCCATAAGGATGCGTAGACTACTCACCATAGAGCAGTATAGAAATGAGATGTTTGCCGAGTGTGCAACCAAGCACTTGATAAGTAATATTAATTCTCTTTTTACACTGGTATTTAAGCGGATGATGGATGAAGGGACTATGGTGAGGTGCAATCCGGAGATAGCGGCACTTGAATTTATGGCACCCGTCTCGCTTTTGATACAGTTATGCGACAGGGCTCCGGATAAAGAAGATGAGGTAATGACTACTATAGAAGAACATATAGACATCTTTATAGAAAGATGGATAAATACATAAACAAGGAGATCATTCATTATGAGTTTTGGATTTTCATATGTTGGATTAATATGGCTGATTATGTTTTTTGTTCCCAACCTTATATGGACAAAGAACAAGCCGAAGGATTATGAGGAGCACGTTCATAAAGAAAATAAAGTTTTGCTCATATTTGAGCGCTTGGGGCAAGTTATTGTTACACCTGTAGCACTCATATTCTCGGATTTTAATTACAAGGGATGGAATTTCTGGTTTCCGGTATTGGGCATATCATTTCTGTGTATGGTATTGTATGAGCTTTTCTGGGTGCGGTACTTTAAAAGTGAAAAGACAATGAAAGACTTTTATCGAAGGTTTTGCGGAATTCCTGTCGCAGGAGCAACGCTTCCGGTCATCGCATTTTTTCTGCTTGGAATTTATGGCGGAAATGGCTTAATGATTATCGGTTCAATAATACTTGGAATCGGACACGTCGGAATACATCTTGCTCATGAGAAAGAAGTTAATGAAACCAAGCCTAAAAAACGTATTATGCGAAGGATACTTATCGGTATTCCCAAAGTAATTGTTTCGATGGTTCTGATAATTGTTCTTGGATTCTTTGCAGTAGTAATTATTGGCAGAAATATAAATCAGATTAAGCGTACAATTGATTATAGCGACGGAATCAATGAGTCGGAATACGTAATGTTAAATGGACAGGAACAGTATATCCTCACTATGGGACATGATATATCAAATCCTGTTATGATAAGCCTCCACGGTGGACCGGGAGCATCCACTACAAGTTTTGACTATTGCTGGATTGATTATCTGACTGATGAGTATACGGTTATTAGCTGGGATCATAGAGGATGCGGCAGGACATATTATCATAATGTGAGTACAGACCCTGATAACAGCACGGTTTCATTCGAACAGGCCATGAATGATTTAGACGCTCTGGTTGATTATGCCCGAAATACATATAAGCAGGATAAGGTGGTGATCATCGGACATTCATATGGGACTCTGCTTGGAAGCCAGTATGTTCTTGATCATCCTGAAAAAGTTTCTGCCTATATAGGGATTGGCCAGGAAGTAATCGAAGAAGATATGTATGCATACACTTATAATTATGAGGATGCGCTGGCAAAAGCAAAGGAAGCCGGTGATGATACCGGCGAAATGGAGAATGCGTATGAGGAACTTATCAATAATCCCACGGTAGCAAATATGTCTGCTCTTAGCAATAGTACGATTATGTATCATTTGCCGCGAGTAACAGAAGACGTAGCGACAACGGCTGCAATCTTCTCACCTTATTTTGGAGTTGAAGATGCAAGGTGGTATGGGGTTATTTTGTCATCACAAACCGGAAGTACGGCATACGAAGATTTGGAAAAACCACTGATAGATTACTTACTGGATTTTAATGCATACAAAAGAAATACTGATTTTCAGATGCCGGTTCTTTTTATATCCGGTTCGGAAGACTGGGATTGCCCTGTTGGACCGATAGAAGAATACTATGATGTGATAACTGCTCCCAAAAAGGAAATGAATCTCGTTGATGGGTGCGGACATTCTCCTCAAGGACAATTGCCGGATCAGTTCGCCAAGGTAATCCGTGATTTTCTGCTTGAATGTGATTGAAGATTAATCCGACAAGGATAATAAAATACATTGAGAAATTGGATGGACAAATAAATGAAAAAAGTATTTAAGAAAACAGGGAAAGTGTTACTCATAATATTAGGAGCAATAATAGTTTTTTTGTTAGGGCTTTCTATATTCAATAGGATTATGATTAAAAAAGAAAAACCACTAGTTGAAAACCCCATCGGTCAGATGGTAGAAGTGGATGGAAATGAAATGTGCATCTATACAGAAGGAGAGGGAAAACACGCGATAGTCTTTATGTCAGGCTACGTAACTCCTGAACCTATACTTGACTTCAAGCCGCTTTGGTCAAGACTCAGTAGTGATTACAGGATAGTAGTTATAGAAAAGTTTGGCTATGGTTTCAGTGATAGCGTCGAAACGGAAAGATCATTTGAGACTATCTTAAGGCAGGATAGAGAAGCACTTAGTAAGCTCGGTATTGAAGGACCATTTATACTTTGTCCTCATTCTATGTCCGGCGTAGAGGCGATGCTTTGGGAGATTGAGTATCCTGACGAGGTAGAGGCGATAGTAGGGCTGGATATTGCCTATCCGAATGAATATATGGAGTGGGAAGGTGCTTCCGGTGATTCATTAATGAAAGGTGCAAGATTTGTTAATAATCTGGGTATATACCGTCTTGTCACAGATAAAATGTGTGACAACATGATTCCTGCGTTTGGCACCGGAGTGTTTACAAAAGAAGAAAGGGATATATACAAGGCAATCATTTTTGCAAAGGGATATAATAAAACACTGGAAAATGAGACGCTTGAAAATGAGCAAACCGTCAGCAGGAAAATACTGGAAAATCCTAAGCCGGAGTGCCCTGTGCTTATATTTACATCTCTGGGCGAAGGTGATCCAAATGACAAAGAAGCTGTAGAAAAGTGGCGGGGATATGCCAGAGACTATACATCCGATATGCCAAATGCCAAACTGGTAGAATTGGACTGCGGACATTTTGTGCATTGTCTTGAAACTGATACGATAGAATCAGAAATGAGAAGCTTTATTTCCGGATTAGATGATTAATTACAGTAAAACTGACTAAGACATATCGAAGAAATGAGATAGAGAGGTGACGTTAAATGAGAGAGATAGAAAATATTGTTATTGGAAAAAGTGCTATTCCGTCGCTAATTATTACAGTTATTCTGATGGTTGCTATTCCTGTCATCTTTTTCATCTATTGGCGTAAAAACTATAAACAACAGACAAAAATCAGCTGGCTGATTGTCGGTGCTATTGGCTTTATTGTATCTGCTCGTGTGTTAGAACTCGGGGTACATATGGTCTGTATCGTTACGGATAACCCTATTTCTCGCTTTATTAATGGAAACACTATCGCTTATGTCCTTTACGGAATCATCATGGCAGGTGTTTTTGAGGAGTGCGGACGTTATATTATTCTGAAATACATAATGAAAAAGAACAGGACCACTGAAAATGCAGTTATGTATGGAATTGGTCACGGAGGAATCGAGATATTGGCAGTTCTTTTGCCTACGATAATTACATATCTTGCCGTTGCGGTGCTGTTCTCTGCGGGAGATATGGAAAATGCTCTTAGTACATTGAATATAACAGAGGAAACTGCTTCCGCGGCACTTTCGTCTATTCAGACCGCAGCAGCATTTGATTACGGAATGATGGCTATAAATGTTATTGAGCGCTTATTTGCGATGCTTTTGCATATCGGACTTACAGTGGTTGTATATTATGGTGTGGTAACCGCTAAGAAGATCTGTCTGCCAGTGGCAATCATCCTGCATATGTTGATGGATTCATTCCCTGGGTTATACCAGAGAAGCGTAGTGCCACTTTGGACAGTTGAGCTATGGCTCGGTGTATGGACCGGAGTAGTTGTATTCATTGCAGTCAAGCTTTACAAAAAAATGAAAGAGTCATCTTCTACCGAGATCATCTAGTAAGATGAATTTTAGTTGATACTACTGGATGTGGTGACAGTTATCA
Source organism: Lachnospiraceae bacterium UBA1721 (assembly GCA_002317155.1). Classification (GTDB taxonomy): domain Bacteria; phylum Bacillota; class Clostridia; order Lachnospirales; family Lachnospiraceae; genus AC2028. The sequence goes on along the minus strand of DCIR01000031.1, from coordinate 1,032 downwards.
TGCTGGATTTGTATGTTCTCATATGATAAACGAGGATATTTACGAGGCTATGAAGGTTGGGACCGAATTTGCAACAGAAACACTATCATACTATGGTGGGTTTTAGGAAATTCCGATTTTAAATGCTAAGGAGAATGGAAAATGAGTAAAGTGAGTAAACACTTCTTGATAGTTACATTTGCTATAATGGCAATATGTTGGGGAACTTGTATGATTTGTAGTTTTAATAATCTTTCGTTAGAGACGGACTATTTTTTATATGTTCCATATTTGCTTGGAGGTTGGTCACCTACAATTGCGTCATATATAGTCTTAAAGAAAAATGGTAAGGTAAAGAATTTTAAGGACTGGATGAAAAATGTGTTTGATTTTAAGCATGGATTAATTTCATATATGCTTGTAATTGGTTTATCTATTTTGTATGTGTTGCCACAATGCATTGTAGCTGGTTATGAAAAAGGTGCTCCGTTATATTCAATGATAGTTATGATTCCATTAATGTTATTTGGGGGAGGTTTAGAAGAAGCTGGATGGCGATATATTCTTCAACCAGAACTAGAAGAAAAATTTCCTTATGTTGTAGCTACAATTATAGTTTCCGTAATATGGTGGTTATGGCATTTTCCATTGTTTTATATAAATGGTGTAGGTCAGGAAGGGCATAGCTATATTGCGTTTGGATTTGTAGTATTTGGAATGGCATTTGCTCTAGCTTGTGTTAGAAAATGTACAGGAAGTGTATGGTTATGCGTGTTGTTGCATTGTATTGTGAACGCATCAGGTGGTATTTACATAATTAAAGATGATTCTTTAGGTAAAGCAGTGATGGCAGGTATTATGATTGTAATTACGCTGTTTATTGTATATCTAAATGATAAAAAGAAGATGTTTAGATAAGCATTTGCCATCGGAGAAGGTAATGATCAAAGTTTGCAACAAAACCACAGAATTTTTTTTGGATACGTAATACAAGTAAAGTTAACTTCCAGTAAAACTTGCAAAGAGGGAGAAAAGACTTATATGGGTAAAAAA
>DCIR01000003.1 GCA_002317155.1 Lachnospiraceae bacterium UBA1721 | reverse complement strand
AGCCAAGAAAGTAAGAATGTAATGTAACGAATAACGGGAAGAGAAAGTGTTGGCGAAATGGGTGGATTCTGCGGAAATGTAATGATTTCAGCCAATATTAATGACGATTTGGCTGAATCTACTTGAAACTTACTTAAAACACCCAATTTGTGTGCAAGAAGAAGCAAGTGATAGGCAAGAAAAAGGACGACTGAATTGAATCAGCCGTCCTTTCGTTTTTTACTTCAAAAAAGAGATGCTACGATAGGCTTGCTTACATGCAAGTGTATCCGCCGTCTACTGCGATGTTCTGTCCGTTTACATATGATGAAGCGGGAGAAGCAAGGAAGATAGCAGCTGAATCAAGTTCACCCTCGTTTCCGTATCTTGCAAGAGGAATCATAGTCTTAGCATAGTTCTGGAAGAACTCGCTGTTAAGAGTTTCCTCAGTAAGAGGGGTGTAGAAATATCCGGGGCAGATTGAGTTGGTGTTGATTCCCTTCTCGCCCCACTCTGCTGCGAGTGCTCTGGTGAGGTTAACAACACCACCCTTAGCTGCGTGATAGCAAGCGGTAGGAGCAATCTTGTTACCTACAAGACCATACATTGAAGCGATGTTGATGATACGACCGTACTTAGCGGGAAGCATTGCCTTCTTAGCTACTGAACGAGCCATCTTAAATGTTCCGAAGAGGTCGATGTCCATCTCGTGCTGGAAGGTCTCATCGGGCATGTCCTCAGCGGGGATTACTCCGCCGGTACCTGCGTTGTTGATAAGGATATCGATTCTGCCGAACTCTTTGAGGGTAGCATCAACAGCAGCCTCTACGCTCTCGGTATCGGTGATATCACACCTGATTCCGATAGCCTTTACACCGTACTCTTTAGCGATGTCAGCAGCAACCTCATCGATAAGGTTCTGTCTACGAGCCATGCATACGATGTTGCAGCCCTGGTTAGCAAGAGCCTTAGCCATCTGTACGCCGAGTCCTGTTGAAGCACCGGTAACGATTGCTACCTGTCCGGTAAGATCAAAATAGTTCTTCATTTCTTAAAATACCTCCATAAATAAATTTATTATGTACTAATGATATTATGCGCGATGAACCCCATTTTTACCTCGCTGCATAATGTTTACCCACGAAAAAAATATTACCATATTTTGCATGAAAAATCAAAAAAATAAGAGAATTTCGCTAATTGCATAGCATATATTTTTTTAGTACAATATAAAAGGTGCAAAAGGGTTTTGCGCACACGGTTACTTACCAATGAAATATTCAAGGAGGTCCCCATGAGCGGAAAAGTTGGTATTGTGATGGGCAGTGATTCTGATATGCCCGTAATGGCTAAGGCAGCAGACATTTTAGAGGAACTCGGCATTCCTTATGAGATGACTATCATCAGCGCACACAGAGAGCCCGATGTATTCTTTGATTATGCTAAGACTGCAGAGGATAAGGGCTTTAAGGTTATTATTGCAGGTGCCGGTATGGCAGCACACCTTCCCGGTATGTGCGCAGCGATTTTCCCGATGCCCGTTATCGGCATTCCGATGCATACTACTTCACTCGGAGGACGTGATTCATTATATTCTATAGTACAGATGCCTTCGGGAATTCCTGTTGCTACCGTAGCTATTAACGGCGGTGCAAATGCAGGCCTTCTCGCAGCAAAGATTCTTGCTACATCTGATTCGGATCTTCTCGGAAAGCTCAAGGCTTACTCAGCTAAGCTTAAGGATCAGGTTGTTGCCAAGGATGCTAAGCTTCAGGAGATTGGTTACAAGGCATATCTTGAGAAGTAATAGCGAAGATTTTCAGTGAATATTATTAACCGATTAATTCAAATAAAAAGGTAGGATTAAAAAATGGCATTAGATTATAAGCAGTCAGGTGTTGATATCGAAGCAGGCTACAAGTCAGTAGAGCTTATGAAGCAGTACGTTAAGGCAACCAATCGCCCCGAGGTTCTCGGCGGAATCGGTGGATTCTCAGGTGCATTCTCAGCAGAGGCATTCAAGGGAATGGAGGAGCCCATCCTTCTTTCGGGTACAGACGGTTGCGGAACCAAGGTTAAGCTTGCTTTCTTAATGGATAAGCATGACACCATCGGTATCGATGCAGTTGCAATGTGTGTAAATGATGTTGCATGTGCAGGTGGAGAACCTCTTTTCTTCCTTGACTACATTGCATGCGGTAAGAACTATCCCGAGAAGATTGCTACTATCGTTAAGGGTGTTGCAGAGGGCTGTAAGCAGTCAGGCTGTGCACTTGTTGGTGGTGAGACTGCAGAGCATCCCGGACTTATGCCTGAGGATGAGTATGATATCGCCGGTTTCTCAGTAGGTGTTGTAGATAAGAAGGATCTTATTACCGGTGAGACCATCGCAGCAGGTGATACACTTATCGGAATTGCTTCTTCAGGTGTTCACTCTAACGGATTTTCACTTGTTAGAAAGATTTTTGATATGACAACCGAGAGCCTCAATACATATTATGATGAGCTCGGAACTACTCTTGGTGAGGCGCTTCTTGCTCCTACCATTATCTATGTAAAGGCTATGAAGGCTATTAAGGATGCAGGCGTTAAGGTTAAGGGCTGCAGCCATATCACCGGTGGTGGATTCTACGAGAATATTCCCAGAATGCTTCACGACGGAGTTCGCGCACAGGTTAAGAAGGACAGCTACGAAGTACCCGCTATTTTCAAGCTTATGCAGAAGAAGGGTGATGTTGCAGATCAGATGATGTACAACACCTACAACATGGGCCTTGGAATGGTGCTTGCTGTAGATCCCGCTGATGTAGATAAGACAATGGAAGCTATCAAGTCTGCAGGAGAGAAGCCTTATATCGTTGGTTCTATCGTTGCCGGCGAGAAGGGTGTAGATGTAATTTAATTTGCAAATTGTGTGTCGCAATTATGGCGGCATTTTAGATAAAGCATAAATGTGACTGCGTGCCAAACAGCAGACAGTTCGTTTATGCTTTATGCTGTTAATGACTGATACAATTATGAGTTTTGCACGTGTATATTGAGGTGAACAAAATGTTAAAGGTCGTTGTATGTGTATCCGGAGGCGGAACCAATCTTCAGGCTATTATTGATGCAGTTGCATCAGGTAAGATTACCAATACCGAGTTTGTGGGAGTTATTTCCAACAACTACGGTGTAAAGAGTATTGAGAGAGCCCAAAAGGCAGGCATTCCTGCGTATGTGCTTTCACCTAAGGATTTTGCAGACAGAGCTGAATTTAATGATGCGCTCCTTGCCAAGGTAAAGGAGACCGGAGCTGATCTTGTGGTATTGGCAGGATTCCTTGTAAGAATACCCGAGGCTCTTGTTAAGGAGTATTCAAATCGTATCGTTAATATCCATCCTTCACTTATCCCTTCGTTCTGCGGAGTCGGATATTATGGACTCAAGGTTCACGAGAAGGCATTGGAGCGTGGAGTAAAATATACCGGAGCCACAGTTCATTTTGTAAACGAGGGAATGGACGAAGGACCTATCATCGCACAGAAGCCCGTTGCGGTTGAAGACGGAGATACCGCAGAGATTCTTCAGAGAAGAGTAATGGAGCAGGCTGAGTGGATATTGCTTCCTCAGGCAATTGATGATATTGCAAATGACAGAATTGAAGTTGTTAACAACAAGGTTGTAAGAAAGTAATAAGGTGTATATAAAGGAGAAAAATCATGAAGGTTCTTATTGTAGGTAGCGGCGGAAGAGAGCATGCAATCGCAACAAGCGTAGCAAAGAGTTCAAGAGTAGATAAAATTTATTGTGCACCCGGAAATGCAGGTATCGCAGCACTTGCTGAGTGCGTGCCGATCGGGGCAATGGAATTTGATAAAATTGTTGCTTTTTCTAAGGAAAATGCAATTGATCTTGTAATCGTAGGTATGGATGATCCTCTTGTAGGTGGTCTTGTAGATGAGCTCGAGGCAGCCGGCATCAGAGCTTTCGGACCTAAGAAGAATGCAGCTATCCTCGAGGGAAGTAAGGCTTTTTCAAAGGATCTTATGAAGAAGTACAATATTCCTACCGCAGCATATGAGAACTTTGATGATGCAGATGCAGCTATCGAGTATCTTAAGACTAAGGCTGAGTTCCCCATCGTTCTTAAGGCTGACGGTCTTGCACTCGGTAAGGGCGTTCTTATCTGCCAGAATCTTGAGGAAGCAATTGACGGTGTTAAGGAAATTATGCAGGACAAGAAGTTCGGTACTGCAGGTAACAGAATGGTTATCGAAGAGTTTATGACCGGACGTGAGGTAAGCGTACTTTCATTCGTTGATGGTAATATCGTTAAGATTATGTCTTCAGCTCAGGACCACAAGCGTGCGAAGGACGGAGATCAGGGACTCAATACCGGTGGTATGGGTAACTTCTCACCCAGCCCCTTCTATACTGACGAGGTAGATGATTTCTGCAAAAAGTATATTTTCCAGGCAACCGTTGATGCAATGAAGGCTGAGGGAAGACCTTTTAAGGGTGTTATCTTCTTTGGTCTTATGCTCACTCCCAAGGGACCCAGAGTGCTTGAGTACAATGCTAGATTCGGTGATCCAGAGGCACAGGTTGTTCTTACAAGAATGAAGAATGATATCATTGATGTGGTTGATGCATGTATCGATGGCACTCTTGATAAGGTTGACCTTCAGTTCGAAGATAATGCGGCAGTATGTGTAGTACTTGCAAGCGACGGATATCCTGTAGCTTACGAGAAGGGATTCCCTATCACCGGACTCGAGGCATTTGACGGCAAGGATGATTTCTACTGCTTCCATGCAGGTACCAAGTTCAATGATAAGGGTGAGATTGTTACTAACGGAGGCCGTGTTCTCGGCGTTACCGCTACAGGTAAAGATCTCAAGGAAGCAAGAGCAAAAGCATACGAAGCTACCGAGTGGGTTAAGTTTGATAATAAGTATATGAGACACGATATTGGCCGTGCTATCGATGAAGCGTAGGATTAAGAAAACTTAACAAATTTTCACGTAAATTAGTGGAATGACGCTACTTTGTGTGATATTATATTTCTGTATTGAATAAATTAAGTTTTTGGGGAGGTTTTAGTCCATGCGATATAGAGACATACCGGTATTTAGTAAAATAAAAAAAGCAGCGATGACAGCAATAACAGTAGTAGTACTTGGAGTTGCAGTCAGCATGTCAACAATCGTCAGCTTGGCTGACAGTGCCGGTAAGATTACAGCAACAACTTGTAATGTTAGAGCTGATGCAAGTACTACAAGTAATTCAATCGGTTCTAAGAGCAAAGATGAGACAATTCAGATTCTTGGTCAGAAGACCGGAGCTGATGGATATGTATGGTATCAGATCTACGTAAATGCAACCACAGTAGGTTATGTACGTTCAGACCTTGCTACCATTACCGACGGAACTACACCTCCTACTATCGGTGAGGATGGAACTGTTACCAATATCGATGATACTGTTACCGCAGTTAATCCTATCAGCGGTACTGTAAGTGGTGGACAGGCTGTAAGAGTAAGAGCTGATGCAAGTACATCAAGTACTATCGTATCAAGCGCAGCAAGCGGAACAACACTTACCGTTAACGGAACCAAGACCGGTACAGACGGAAGAGAATGGTACTATGTAGAGTACACCAGCGACGGAAGCACTGTTAAGGGATTTATCAGATCTGACTTTATTACCTTGAGCGGAACCCTGACTCCTATTACTTCAGAGACAGATACTCCTGCAGCTACCGAGCCCGATACTTCTACCACCCCTGATTCTACTCCCGAAGCTACAGCTCCTACCGATCCTTATGCAGTAGGTCAGGAAGCAGGTGCTTGGATTTTCTATGATTATGCAAATAACAGAAAGTACCCTGTAACAGACGTACTTAACATTGTTCAGAAGTATGAGAATAATGAGTTCACCACCGGCAAGAAGGGTGGAGCAGCTAAGACTGTATGGCTCATCATCTTTATCATTATTGCAATCGGTGCTACTGCAGCAGCAGTATACTTCTTCCTTAAGCTCAGAGAGCTTGGCGATAAGTCAGCTTTCGCTGATGCTGAGAAGGCTAGAAAAGATCGTCTTGCTAACAATGCTGCCAAGAAGGAAAATGCAGGAGCAAGACCTAACGGAGCACCTGCACAGAGACCCGCAGGAACCAGAC
>DCIR01000045.1:879-27410 GCA_002317155.1 Lachnospiraceae bacterium UBA1721 | reverse complement strand
CCACCCTTAATTCTAGCCATTTTTTGTTTCTCCTTCCAAAATTATACGTATTACCTGCAACCAAACATTAGATGTAAGGCAGGATCTTCTTCATATTCTTTACATTGGTGCTATCGGTCATAGCAGGCTTTCTAAGATTTCTCTTAGTCTTGGTGCTCTTCTTGGTAAGGATATGACGCTTATAAGCCTTATTTCTCTTAAGTTTTCCGGTTCCGGTTACCTTAAAGCGCTTTGCAGCTGCTCTGCTTGTCTTCATCTTGGGCATAACAAATTCCTCCTAAAAAATATTCAATCTATTTTAACTGTTACTTCTTTGCAGTTAAAAACAAACTCATAGCTCTGCCTTCAACCTTGGCAGGCTTGTCGATCACTGCGATATCTGCAAGTGCCTCGGCAAAATCATCAAGAACGTGCTTGGTTGTATTCATGTGAGCCATCTCACGACCACGGAAACGAAGTGTTACCTTAACCTTGTTTCCCTTTTCAAGAAACTTTCTCGCTGCTGAAACCTTGGTATTGATATCATTGGTATCAATATTGGGAGAAAGACGAATCTCTTTAGTCTCAACCTGATGCTGTTTCTTCTTGTTTTCTTTCTCCTTACGGAGCTGTTCATACTTGAACTTACCATAATCAACAATTCTGCATACAGGCGGAACTGCTGTAGGTGCAACCTTTACAAGGTCAAGTCCGGCCTCATCTGCGAGGGCCTGTGCATCTTTCGATGACATTACTCCGAGCTGCTCATTGTTCTCACCAATGACTCTTACTTCCTTGTCTCGGATCTGCTCATTAATCATTAAGTCGCTAATGGTTTTATACCTCCAAAGTATAAGTAGTAAAAACTACAAAAAAAATGAGTCGATAGCATCGCTATCCACTCTGAAATCACATAAATGCATACTATGTATGTTTATGATGGACCAGACACTTACCAACACAATTTAGGTCGTAAGGTGAGAGCGGATACTCTGCTTTTGTTGTCCGTGCTTTTACGCACTCATATAATCTAACACATGCCTTCGCATATGTCAACATATTTTATATTGCAATTTAAGTTAAATATATATTTATATATATCACTCAAAAGATTATGAAAGGCATCTGCCAAATGCAAATGCCTTTCAATTAATTATTACGCATTAGGTCCGATATACTCGCTCTTATCAAAACCAAGGATCATAGTAAAGATAGGTGTCAGGAAAACCATACCAACACAGAATCCACCGCTCTTACCGAACGCTCTGCAGAGCTTGCACGCAACAATAATAGCATATACTTCTCCAAAGAAAGGAATCAGAGTCATAAACATTCTGGCGCCGCTTCCTGTAGCTATCTTAAAATAAGTCCATGTATTAACAAAAGGTATGATTGCCTTCCATCCGGCTTCTCCCGCCTTAACAAAAATCTTCCAGTTAGCGACAACAAGCATTACAGCTACTGCGATAAGAATAATATAGTATAAAACAAGTACTCCACCACCTACTGCAACATATGCAGGATAATCATTATTACTCATTTCAAATCCCTCACTTTTTATGTATTAATTTATATATTTTTTTCAAGTTACTAATTACTTATGATTTGCAATCTGATTCTTGCACATTGCAATGAACTCATCAAGAGACATTGTGGTGGTCTCATCAGTATCACGATCACGAGCTGAAACAGTTTCTGCCTCAATCTCCTTCTCTCCAAGGATAAGCATGTAAGGAACTCTGTCTTCCTGTCTTGCTGCACGAATCTTGTAGCCAACCTTTTCATTTGAAGCATCAAGTTCAGAACGAATTCCTGCATTTTCAAGAGCCTCATTAACCTTGGTAGCGTACTCAAGATGCTTCTCTGATACAGGAATAACCTTAACCTGAACGGGTGCTACCCAAAGAGGGAACTTACCCTTGGTTTCCTCAATGAGGTAAGCCATAAATCTGTCGAGTGATCCAAGAATAGCTCTGTGAAGAACTACAGGAGTCTGCTCATTACTGTTGTTGTCTACATACTTAAGATCAAACTTAGCAGGGAGACAGAAGTCAAGCTGACAAGTAGAAAGAGTATATTCTGCTCCTACTGCAGGCTTAACATTTACATCAAGCTTAGGTCCATAGAATGCTGCCTCGCCGATTTCCTCGGTAAAGTCGATACCGAGCTGAATAAGTACCTCACGAAGAGCACTTTCAGCCTTGTTCCACATTTCATCATCCTGATGATACTTCTTGGTATCTGCAGGGTCACGAAGTGAAAGTACACAACGATAATTGGTAATATTGAAATCCTTGTAAACATCAAAGATAAGATTAACTACTGCAGCAACCTCATCCTTAATCTGATCGGGAGTAACAAAGAGGTGAGCATCATTCTGGCAGAAGTGACGTCCTCTCTCGATTCCCTTAAGAGTACCTGAAGCCTCGAAACGGAAATCGTGTGCAATCTCACCGATACGAAGAGGAAGCTGACGATATGAACGGGGCTTGTTAGCATAAATCATCATGTGATGAGGGCAGTTCATGGGACGAAGTACAAATGACTCTCCTTCAACTTCCATTGCAGGGAACATATTGTCCTTATAGTGATCCCAGTGACCTGATGTCTTGTAAAGCTCTACAGAACCTACACAAGGAGTCATAACATGCTGATAACCAAGCTTACGCTCCTTCTCCTTAATGTAATTCTCAAGCTCCTGCCAAATAGTGTATCCCTTGGGAAGGAACATAGGGAGTCCACGTCCTACAAGGTTATCGGTCATGAAAAGGCCCATCTCCTTACCAATCTTACGATGGTCTCTCTGTCTGGCCTCTTCCATCTCTCTTTCATACTCAGCGAGTTCTTCCTTAGAAGCAAAAGCAACACCGTTGATACGGGTAAGCATCTTGTTTTCGCTGTTATTCTTCCAATAAGCACCTGAGATACCTGTAATCTTAAAAGCCTTAAGAGCCTTGGTATAGCAGATATGAGGTCCTACGCACATGTCGATGTATTCACCCTGCTGGAAAAAGCTGATTACAGCATCCTCAGCGAGGTCGCCAATATGCTCAACCTTGTAGATTTCTCCTCTTTCCTGCATGAGCTTGATTGATTCTTCTCTTGAGAGAATGAAAGACTTGAAAGGAAGGTTCTCCTTAGTAATCTTGAGCATCTCTGCCTCAATCTTAGGGAAGTCCTCATCAGAGATAACAGTCTCTCCAAGATCGATATCATAGTAGAAGCCCTTCTCGGTCGCGGGACCGTATGCGAAATGAGCCTCGGGATAGAGTCTCTTTACTGCCTGTGCAAGAATATGTGCTGCACTGTGACGAAGAACATGAAGTTCCTCTTCTGCGAGACATTCTCCTGTGGTGCCATCATTGTGAATAATTTTCATTTTAATTTTCCTCCTGCGGAATTTTTCGCAGCATGAAGACGAATTCATACGTGCGTTTTTTAGTTGCATACGCATCATCTCATCCATTTAGTCTCAAATCAAAAAAACGATGACGCATCAAATATTTATTTTAATACCGAAGTATTCAATTGTAAATCCTTCGAACACAATAAAAAGCATCAATTCACAATGAATCAATGCTTCTTACCTATCGTTTTGAAAAAATGTATTGTTTTTGATATTGCAGGTCTGATTGGACGAAGGAAAAGCCATATCCCGGTCACAAATTTATACCAACCGTTCGCAGTATCTATCTTCTTGCCTTTACGGGTAATTTCCGTAACAATACCGCAAATGGCAGCCTCCTCTATCGGGCCCTCCATCTCCTTCTGATTATCGCCTACAATGTAGTAAACATCGTTGACCTTTTTCGCTATGCGATGCAGTTCAAGTACATTGCCTTTACCTCTGAAAAGCACTACATCGCCTCTTTTTAACCTGTATTCATCAGCTATGGGCTCGATTACTACTCTGTCACGCCCAGGATAAATCAAAGGATACATACTGTAGCCCTGCGGTGATATTGATATAGCCTGACCACTGCGTAGAAGTTCTTCAGGATTCAATTTTTTATCTTCTGCCGTATTAATAATAGCAACCTCCCGAAAATCGTTAGTCAAACAATAGAAAAAGGTATGTGCAAATGATATTATATATTTTGAATATATCATATAGCAATAGATTACGCGCTATTGCTTATAATATTGAACAATAGATTTCCAACTTCTTATTAACGGAGACTAATATGGTACAAAATCCAGATTTTTCATTATTTGAGATAAATTCTACATATCATCTTCTCCCCACAGGTCAAGCTTTAGCATCAAACCTCCGTGGGATACATATATCCAAAAGCGGCTCAATTATATGGAATCTATTTGCAAATGATATTTCCGCAAGCGAATGTGCTGATAAATTTATAATCGAGACTCAGGTTCCCGAGGAATACATATCCGAGGCACGTGCAGATGTTATTAATGTTGTAAAAACACTTAAGAAAAACGGGGTACTAGTGGACTCAACACCATCCATAAATATCACCGCCAAGCCTGAATTCGATATATCTTTATTTTCAACTGACGATGTACCTCTTTACTCAACAATATCAATCGCGGATATAAATATTGCACTTTATGGTTTTGAAGGTATGTTTGATGAAAAACTTCTTACATTTAAGAGTTCGCCATCCAATATACATCAGTCTGTATTCGTATACTTTAATACTGATATCGAACAATATTTACATTCAATCAAAAGCACAGAGCCGTACATTCATTCTGAGTCAGTAGATATCTACAAGATTGAAAATGCATTGCTGTTCATCTACCCACAATCCTCTCAGCTTCATTGCATGTGGATAGATAATTCCCTAGGTAAGGCACATATTATCTGCAAAAGAAAGATGCGTGCCCAGGTACAGATAAAGGAAGACATACTTCAGGCATTACGAATTCCTTTTTTGCTTCTTGCAAAAACAAAAGGATTATATGCCGTTCACTCTGCATCTGTGTTGTACAAAAACAAGGCAATCCTATTCTCGGCGCTTTCCGGCACAGGCAAGTCTACACAAGCAAAGCATTGGACCGATGGCAATTATGCAACTAATATAAACGGAGATGTCAATCTAATAGGTATAAAAAACGGAATACCTATGGTTTATGGTATTCCGTGGTGTGGCACTTCAGAAATATATTCTACTGGCACTTTCGAATTGGGAACAATAGCATATATAAAGCGAGTCAACGACAATGTAGTAAACGCTATCCCAGGATATACCGGACTCGTGTCTCTATCGAAACGCCTTATAACCCTTATGCTTACTCCATATGACCTACGCCAATTCTTTAATGATATGAACATGCTTAGTCAGAGCGTTACATTTTGTAAATTATTTTGCACAAAGGAAGTCAAGTCACAGAAAGTATTAAAGCATTTTATCGACGAACGCCCATAAGTTCATCAATCTCACTATCATTCATTTCAGTCACCTTATGCTCTTTTACACGATAAACATGCTTGCAATTTTTCAGAACACTAGGTCTATGCGTAGTCAATATACAGGTTCTGGGATAATCATCCGCAAGTATATTTTCAAACAGTCTGTTCTCGGTTTCAGGATCAAGTGCCGATGTTGCCTCATCAAGGAGTAATATAGGCGCTTTTCTTAATAATGCTCTTGCAATCGCCAATCTCTGTGACTGTCCTTCAGAAAATCCCATTCCTTTTTCTCGTATTTCACTATTAATTCCATCCGGGCGTTTTTCAACGAATTCCCAAGCACATGCCATTTTTAATGCCGCAACTATTTCTTCATCAGTAGCATCTTCTTTTACAAACCTGAGGTTTTCGGCAATCGTACCGGTAAGCATTGTATTACCCTGTGGAACATATGACATCAAAGATCTGGCAGAAGCATCAAGATCAAATCTCTCGCCATCCGCTCCTATCATATATATATCACCTTTTCTAGCATGTACTAATGATAACACCAAACGCAACATGGTGGTTTTTCCTTCTCCAGACGGACCTACCAATGCTATAATTTCATGCGGTTGCGCTTCAAAGGATACACCAGAAAAAACATCATTTCCGTTTCTGTATTCAAATTCAATACCACGAACAATTATGCCTATACCGGCATTCTCATTCTGTTCATAGAAAGCACGTACCTCTTCACGGTTGCTTTCCTTTTCCTGTTCAATCTCGGCTATGTCCATCACTCTACGTGTAGCAGTGGATATCATTACCGCATTAGGAACTAAATTCACAAGTGAATTAATAGATGTAGACAAACTAGATGACAGCGCAAGAAACAACGTCATAGTACCATATGTAATAGCGCCTTCCCATACTCTATATATACCCCAACCATACGAAATATAAGAAAAAATCAATCCCTCGATAGTAAGCAATAAAGTTATAATTATTGATACCCTCTGATTAGCCAAACGCATTTTAACAAACTCTTCTTGCAGTTCTTTTAATCTTCTCACGTATACTTTTGTTATATCAAATGCCTTAATAATCTGAATATTGGAAAAAGACTCCTGACTGAATCGAGACATTTTTGCGTTAATTGTCGCGCTACGCATAGTGTTCTGGCGAAGTTTTCTTGACAAACCGCGTGATATGAAAATCGAAAACGGTATGCTAGCCATTGCAATCACAGCAAAGCTGATGTCATTGCGTACCATAATATAAAATGCCGAACCAAATCTGAAGAGATAAACAAGCAAATTAGGTATAAAGCTCAGAATTGCCGATGCCACACTTGAAATATCAGATCCCCATCTAGTATACAAATCTCCGGAATGATAATCGCATAATTTTTCCCAATCAGCCAATAATATCTTAGCAAAAATATCCCTCTTTATTTCATTCTCAACTTTCATCGTAATCTTATTGGTAAAATAACCTGATAATTGAGCAACAATGCTTGAAGTCAACGTCATCCCAATCAAGAATGCAAACGTCTTAATAACTGCTCCGGTATTATGCCCGGTAATGATATCTACCAAATCCTTTGAGAACAAGCTTCCAAATAGGCCAAGTAACGCTCCTGAGAATCCAAGTACCGTAATAACCAGCATCGCCCACCAATATTTTTTTACATAGAAAAGAAGCCACTTAAGCTGTTGCTTAAGTGAGCGAGCAGTATCCTTTATATTAATCTTTTTCTTTACTTTTTCGTCCTCAATCATAGTTCATTAAACACTATTTATAAAACTTATAATAATAAAGCACTACCTGTATAACAGGTAGTGCTTTTATATTTTACATTAATTTTTGCAATACATCAATCAAAATTACCCTGCACGTTAGGAGCATGTGTACAAGCAAATGTTGATCCCACAACTGACAAATTAACTGAATCTGCACAATCTACTGTTAAACCTACATCAAAATTATCACCAGATTTATATGCATCAGCCATCAACTCTCTCACCAATGTTACTGTTGTTCCATCGGCCGAAAACGATCCTGAATCAAACCAACCACCAGTAATAGTCTGATTAAATGTAATAGTAATTGTCTGCTTAGCTGAAATATGATGAACTGTGGTAGGATGCTCAGCTTTAATTCTTACATCACACTGAGTTCCTGCACCATTTTTGTTCTTGTTAAGATCAGGGAAATATACATCCCATGTCCAGCACTCGGTATCATTATCATAATCCACAACACCACTATTGGCATAAATACCTTCAGCCATCTCTTCAACTTCCAAAATCATCGGTCTCTCATAATTCTTCATGATAATCTCTCCTTATCAGAACACAAAAACAATCTCTCTCTTTTATCAGGATCTCAAAATCCTACAACTTCTTTATTGTCCTAAATTATAGCATCCAAGTCACTTAACGTCAATTAAATATAGCCCTTTTGTGTATTTTTTACCTATATCACATTTTTTTCGTTATTTTGTTCGTTTGTTTGTTTAATTCGTCCATTCTTTCATGTTTCGCATGACCAAATAAACTCTATTTAGGCGTTGCAGTCATCACAATTTCGTTTTTTTCTTCATTATGAAGCTCGGTATTATCGCTCGCACGCAATACAAAATAGTACTGCTTTCCGCTATCAAGTCCGGTCACTTCACTCTGATTAGGATATACATCAGGTGCATAATGATCGTATCCGTCACCTACCTGAGGATCCAGTACTACTGCTTCCGCCGCACTAAGATCCGGATCATTTTCAAAATCAAAAGGCTCTTCCTGATAATACAGGGTATACACTACTTTATTTCTATCAAGTGCAACGTCATATCTGACTATTACACCTCCCTGTATCACCTCTATCTCCTGAATACCTTCTCTGGGAGTAGGTGCCTCAGGCGGCCACACATTGCTGTCATTGTATACACTGGTCCATACAGGCGCAGTTTCATCGGTTTTGTCCTCATATGTGATAACAAAATCATTTACTACAGTTACGCTTCCGTCTGTAATGTAATGAGTATATCCTGCAAGTTCCTGCGCTTCATATATATCCTCCATCAAAATATCCATTCCTACCTGCGAATATCCTAACAGAGTGTCCATCAATTCCTCTTCTGCAGGTCCTTCAGCATATCCGAGTGATAATACGGTAAATCCATCGCTTCTGCCTGCCTCAGCCATGATTTTAGGCGCATAATTATATTTGTTGTCTCTAAAAAATGAATCTACATATGCGGTAGTCTGGTTCGAATCCAATCTGTAGCTCTCTACAAGTAAATAATCAATATAGGTTCTGGGATTATACTTAAACATAGGAAGCGCACAGTTGAACATGAACATTCCACGGTTCTGTAAAATCTTCTTATCAGGATAATTTTCCTTCAGTCTCTTACAGAACTCCAATACTCCCGGAGCAGTCCACTCGTATCTCGTCTTATTTGCATCCGTATCAGCAGTATATGCATTGGGAGCCGCAGTATCAATTGTATCAAGGAACAGCCCGTCACAGCCAAGACCTCTGCCGTAATCTGTAGTAAGAATCTCTCTGATTCCGGGGATTCCGTCAACACCGTCAAACAACATAGCATCCAAGGTATCATACCAGGCAGGATCTCCGATATTTGTAAACGCACATCCAAAATTAACGTTCATATCAGGAGCGCCATCATGATCGTTATCATCAAGATAGAATGATGCATATCCTGTTCCGCCGTCAGATGCCTTTCCAAGCAGTGCTACATTATCAAGTGTTGCATCTCCTGCCGATCTGGGATCAACTCTCGGGCCGGAACCATCAGCCGTAAATCTTTCATCCTGAAGCATTGTTTCAGCTGTATAGCCATAGGTTCTCAGGTCTTCACCGATGGAAATATATCCTAAAACAATACATCCGCTGTCCTGTAACTCCTTGACCTGTGATCTGGTGATGTCTCCCATTCTGGGGTGAAGGATTACGACCTCATAATGTTTAGCCATTTCTATGATATCAGCATTCAGCACTCCATAATAAATCATATACGAAGACTTGGGGCCCTGATAACCGGTAGGCTCTGTTATATCACCTGTCACCTCTACATAGTTCGGTTTCACATATGTATCTTCTCCACCGCAGCCTGTGATAACAAGCATGGCAGATACCAGTACCGCACCTATTATTTTTTCAAACAAATTCCTCTTTTTCATAATCCTCATCCTCTTGTACAGCTTTTACTACATTATAATCTGTAGACTATTATCATGATGTTAGGTTCAAAAGATACCAAACAGATTGCCCCGCTGTAAAACAGCTTTCACAATCCTGCAAAACATTCGAAATCCGCTCATTTATGAAATATCTTCAAAGATGTGAAGCTTCTCATTTAGCCTTCCACGGTCTCCGGCACTTTTTAAGACATCCCTCAGCGAAACCTTACGAATTCTTCTGTTGTTGATCAAAAAGCGGACCAATGTAATTACCCACAGCACAGGCCAAAGCAAAGGACATTTACCTGCCTTAGGGAAGTTCAAATGCATCTGATGATGAAACTCTTTTATATATGCGCTCTTCTTTGAACCCTGTAAATTAACCATTCTGTTAGCCGAGCTTTTTCCAAACTCCTCAGCCGTCCAAAACTCATCCCAGAATTTGTCTATATCTTCATCCGTAAGGCTATCCTTCAGCCCTGTCGAGATAATCCTCTCCGCTTTATCCTTATCAAGTCCCAGCTTGGCAATGCATATTCTCGTAATCATATCTGAGAACTGTCTCACACCGAATTCATCGCATAAGCTGCCATAACCATCAGCGAATTTTTCAGATATATCGCTGTTCCAAAACACCACCCAGTCACACAGAAGCCTTATGCCGAATCCCGAGCGCAGATAATGCTGAAGCATATGCAGTAACAGTTCAAAGGCCTGATAATCTTCTCGTAATACAGGGATTTCTATCCCCATAATATCCTTACGGACAATACTCTCTCTGATACCGTTTTTCAAGCCATCCAGCTTATCGTTAACCTTCATGTTATCAAACGGTTCAGCCAACATTGTATGGATTTCAACCTCAATACCTTCATCATTTGAAAATACTACATGATGAAGTGCTGATTGAGTCTCATTCTTTTTGTAATTCAGAGATTCCATCTGTCTGTGGACATCAGCAATCTTACCTTCATCAAATATCAGAATATCGATATCTCCACTCTTTCGATAAAGCATATTGGGATAATAAACTGCTGCCGTTGCACCTTTAAGGAGCACTGCATCCACTCCGACCTCTTCCAAACTATCCAATATTTTTTTTGCCCAAAACAGCAATCTAAAATTCTGCTTGACCATCGTAACAGTCTTTTGGGTAAAAAACTTACTAACATTGTCCGGAATACCGGGAACTTTTACTATAGTGTCATATACATATGAAACCAGCTTGTGTGCCCATGAAAGCTTTATGAACTTGTCCCAATCTATTTTTTCACCAAAGGCTTCACTCGGCTCAGACGCCACAAGCGATGCCCTCAGCAAATCCGTAAGGTATTCCTGTTCATAGGTCATAGCACCTTATCTCCGTAACACTACAATTCAAATGAGCTTTTTTTCTCAAAAGCAGTCTCAAATGCATCAATAAAATCCTGCTTAACTCCATCAAAATCCGATACTTTTCCTGTGTCATTTATACACAGAATTTTCTGCTTGGCTTTATCGGATGATTTTCTGATTATGCCTAAACATTTATCGTTATTGTCCTGCATCTCAAAATACTTAAAATTTCTGAACAAATTGGTAGGACAAAATCTTCCCGACAGCATCTGCCAATCTCTTACCAGGTAATGATTCACATCATTGTCAGACCTAAATCGGTTGCATTTTAATGCATCTAACGCTTCACCTTCCTTCTCCCATATTTCAGCCAAGCTGCTTTTAAGGATAGGTGCCGCCGTATGCACAGATAGAAGTCCTGTGAATCTGGGAAAGGTTAATTCCAACAGGTTATACCAAAAATAAAGCGGAGGATAACCCATATGAAAGAAACCGCTTACGTTCTTTTTAACGCATTCCCTCTTGTTAAAATGGCGCGCAAGCATCAGCGTATTGTTAATATATATATGAGTCATCCCGGGATTGGATTCATTTGCCACAACCGGCTGGAATGCGAGCATATCTCGCGGCATTCCATTGTGAAAAAAGAAATCTTTATCAACACCTCCGGTAAGGAACATATCATCATTAAACAGAACAAAATGCTCCGCCAGGTCCGGGATTTTGTGAAAGTACATCTCTATAAGCGAGCTGTTAAAAGTAGGCAGAGCCTCTTGGGGTATATAGTCACTATGCTTTACAATAGCCAGCTTCTCATTTCTGACATCAAGCCATTCCGGAACATGTCCCCAGGTGACCAGGTGAACTTTTCTAACCCAGGGCGCATACTTTTCCACACCTCTGAACCAATACTTAAAAATCTCCCAGTCTCTGTATCTTTCTTCGACATCTCCGTAGCTGTTATCAGGACTGTAGCTACGCTTCTCCTTCTGCCACTCCGGATCCGAAGGATCTACCCACATGACCACAAAATCTATTTCAGGCAAACTGTTAGTAGCCATAACGGTCGCCCTCCTCAAAACCTAACTGATACAGGCAATCAGGATTCTGTTTGAAATAATAGCAGACAAAATCATCATCCTCGTAGAATACATGAAGTTCTGTAGGATACAGCTTGTTATAATCCTCAACCCACTTAAGAAGTCTTGATTCCATTACAACTCTCGTCAGTAAATCACTGTAAGCCGAACTTGCTATCGGGAACTTATAAAAGGGACCTGTTGCAATCTCAATAGAAGATGTAGCAGTACTCAAAAATGGTGCTTGGGTAGCATCTCCTTCAAAATACTCAGTATACTTTTTTCCTGCCAGCCATGAAGGTCCGTCATAAAAATGGCACTGACCATACTTAATCGGCTTCTTTTCATAGAAAATGAATACATATTCTGTCGGAATAGTATAATCCTTCTCTACGCAATCATTAATAAAGCTTACAAGTTCTTCATGGAAACCATACTCCGCCATCTGATACAATTCATCAATTGGCGATACAATCGTATACGACTTTGCCGGGAGCTTATCTATAATGCTCTTCGTACACATAACAGACTGATTATATCTGCTGTATTCTATGTACATATATCCGTGATAGTTACCTGTCGCCCTTGTGATTATATATATTGCAGCCACGCCAACCCAGGCTGTAATAACAATCACCTTAGGTTGAACCATTGTACCAATAGCCCATAAAAGAATATCTACAGGGATCAGGCATACAGCACATATGAGAATCTGCGCAATACCGCACAAACGGCTTCTCGCTATTATCTCCGGCAATCCAACCGCTCTCGAAGTATAAAAAAGCATAAATAAAAACGATGCTAATATAAGCACAAAATAACCGTCAAACAGATATATTCCTACATCCGAATCCCAGTTCTTCTTTACATATACAATATTTGCTATTTTGGCGATAACAAAAATCAGTAACGAAATGAGTGTCATTACGATTATGAGCGTACCACGACCATCGCCATACAGTAGCTTATATGAATACTTTGCAATTCTGTTAAAGAAAACTTTGGTGCGTTCAGCCACTCCCATTGCCGCCTTGGTGTTTGTCGCAGTGGCTGCTGAGGCATTGGGATCATTATAGCCTACAGTCGCAGTCAGAGTGTTTCCCGAGCCCATCATCAAGGTCGCAATATCAGCGCCCATACTTGAATGAAGCAAATCTCCGCTCTCGTAATAATCTCTGGATTCCTCGAAAATATCGAATTCATTCATACCATCAAATGGTATTCCGTCGTCATAATTAGAACCTGTTATTACACCTATAGCCCATCTGATAGAATTCTGGAACGGAGTTCCTGTAGCATATGCTCCGGCCATAGGAACAATGGCAATCAATATTCCAAGCAACACTGACAGCACAAGCGGAACCAAGCGCTTTACATTAAATATCTTATGTACTGCAAAAGGAACTACCGCTACGCACACCAGGAATGCCATACCTGTTGCATAGAAGTGAATACTTATTGACGCTGATACAGCCAGCATCAGGATAATCAATTCATCATTGTATAAGAATCTGCCGGTACTCTCTTCCATGAATTCATTGGCAGTTTCATCGGAAGCTTCATTTTCAGTTTTTTTCTTGCGGGTAAATATCTTTTTAATTACCTTAACTGCACTCGCCTCACCATTTTCCTTCACATATCTGATCAGAGACGATGCTGCTGCAAATATCGTGAAGAAAGCAAATTCCTGAGGGAGTGACCACTGCAGTCTGCTCATTCCGACAACCTCGTGCACGCACAGTGCATCAATTGTCAGGAATACAGTAAGTGCAAGAATAGGGGTGATTCTTGATCTGAATACCTCTCTGAAAAAAACATATACGTTAAGGAAAAGCACGATTAAATGAATGCTTCCGGTAAACAAAATTGCATTATAAGTATTGATACCGAAAAGAGTTCTCATAGCATAAATCATGCTATGCATTCCTTCCGGATATATACCTGAAGCAAATATTTTGCCCTTAAGCATGTTGTAAATCCACGCGTGATGTACATACAAGTCACCACAACCATATGAATAATCGCAGAATGAACCGTACGCAAAATACACCACACCGAACACTATAACAAGAGCCAGCAGACCATATTCAAAATAGTGGTCTTTAAGTCTCTTTTTAATCTCTTCCTTTATGTTCAATAATCCGATTCCGGTATTTCTGAACAGATTAAGAAACAGCTGTTTTACGCCATAGCTTCCCGCAATAACTCGTGCCGCCTCAATCAGCTTCTCGGTTTTATTGGGAATCATTCGATAAATACTGAACAATACACTTCCATAGAACAAAATGCCGGTCACCACAGGATGCAGTATCCTAAACAATCCCAGTATCATTACCACGAAATTGATAAGTACCACACTGACCGTCGGGCAAAAGGCGATTCTGTATCTGATTGACTTTCCCTTCAGGAGATTTCTGAACAGCAGGGACGGCCAAGCAAACATCAGCAACATATATACAATTAAAATCTTGGCGTATTCCAATAGCCAATAAAGTAATGTCATCTTATCTCTCCAAGTAAAACATTTCCGTCTTTAGATTCTGAGTTTGCAAAAATAATCTGTCTGTTATCCATACTTCTGACAGTTTTTAAGTATAATCTACCCTTTACATTTTCAGGCAACATATTTGCTGCGATACTGACCTCTATACCCTCTTCAGGCGCACGTCTCGCAAGATTAAGCTTAAGCGGTATATCATATGATTTTCCGTCATCAGCCTCAATAACAAGCGAGCTGCTCGTGTCCCTGTATATCGGAGCAAAGCCCAGATTGTTTATAGTGATTTCAAACACACTACCATTCTTAACAAATCCGGCTTTTTTAACAATATATCTATATCCAAGTCGTTTGCCTATAGTATCCAGCAGGCCTCTGTTATCAAGCTTGTCCAGCAGCCTGCGGTCATACTGTGTATTAAGATATGTGACTCTTTTTTTCGCCAGAAAATCAAGTATCTGTTTGTCCGAAAGTGTATCCGAATAGCCTTCTGCGTATACAGCCTCACCGCCGTTGGGCGCTGCAAGACCCTTAACACTCTCATAAGTAAGCTCATCAGCAACGTTCTGATAAGTTCCCATATCATTCTCTGTTGCTAAAATAGCATCATCATATATACCTATACTCATACCTGAGTATGTATTTACTGCCTTATGTTTTGCCGGAGTCCTCACCGCACCAAAAAATGCATTACTCTCCGCATCATTGCATCCGCTTTCTTTTACAAGCAGCTGCATAAGTCTCTGTATATATTTATCGGTTGCATATCGAGATGAATGCATCTCTCCCCAGTTGCCAATCAGCAAGCCCTGATAAATAAAAATATGACCCGAATAACTCTTGAGCAGTTGTGCTACCTGCTCCATATGCTTTTCCACCATACCGAAATATGATGGCTCTCTTACCATGGCATTACCTTCTGAATCATATGTCACGCGCAGTATAATATCTTTTCTGTTATCGCGGAAAAAATCTATTATCTTACGCATTTCCGATAACGCTGCTTCAGGAAGCTCGATATCTGCATAATTACCGATATCGATTCTTACCAGCACCAGGCACTCCTTAGCAGACAGACTGTATCCTGCCTCTGTAAGATTTATTTCATTACCGATAACAAAAGGAAATATTTTATACCAACCTCTCTCGGGATTGTATATCTCGCCTTCGCATTCGGTAAATTTAGCCGGTGTAAAATTTATCTTGTTTTTTGAAAATATATTAAACAAGCTTGCCATCAGTTTCCTTAAATCAATTTATCCTTAAATGATTTACTCTTAAATAACTTATTCCTAATCTACTTCTTCTTAAAAACTCTAATTCGTAGCCATACCGCAATTACAGAAAACGGCATCTTAATCATATATATCACCGGATTCAAACCGGAATGCATACTGCTTCCACTGATTCTGTTATGCATCAGTGCGGGTATTTCAACCACCTTATAACCTAACAGCAGCATCTGCAGTACCATGTTGGCATCAGGATATTTATTGTGAAAATATCCATCCTTACTGTAGCAGGTAAATGCTTTTCGTCCCAAGCCCTGCAGCCCGGTAGTAGGATCTGCAATAGTTCTCCCGCTAAACATTTTTATCATTGTTCTAAACAGACCATATGCAAATTTTCTTGCCGGCGAGATAGGATATTCACCTGACCCCTCCATAAATCTGGAAGCCAGGACAATATCAGGAAGCTCACCATCAGAATTTGCTACCGATAATCTGTTATATATATCCGTCAGATTGCAGGCATCATGCTGACCATCTGCATCCAGCTGAATCACCCAATCATAATCATTCTTACATGCATATCTGTAGCCGGATTGCAGACTGCATCCATATCCCATATTGCGGGTATGGCTTAACACCTCAACACCTTTTTGTCTTGCAACAGCCTCAGTGCCATCAGTCGAGGCATCATTTATAACCAAAACATCAGCTATATCGCTGACCTCCGAGGCCAAAACACTGTCCAGAAGATTTCCGATATTCTTTTCTTCATTATAGGCCGGTATTATAACCAGCAACTGCTTTCTCATCCTCAGTGGCACAGCTCCATTAATTCACATATAATGTTCGTTGTCTCACAATATTTGTTCTTACTCTTTTCGCCAAAATCGCTCATCATATCACTGCTATTAAGCATTTCTTCAACCGCATCAGCGACAGCCTCTGCCGAAAGCTCCACCAGCAGTCCGTCTACATGATCAATAACCAGTTCTCTATTGCCACTACAGTCTGACGCAATTATAGGTTTACCCAAAATCTGCGCTTCCTGGATAGCAATACTTTTCCCCTCGTAGCCAGTCGCATGTACATACAAATCTGACTGCAGTAAATATGTATACGGGTTATCAACAGCGCCACACAAAATGAAATCTTCCTCTAACTCATTTTGTGCGATAAGCTTTTCCAATTGCCTGCGTCTGTCTCCCTCACCAAGCACATACCATCTTGCTTTAACATTTCTGGCCTTAAGCAGCTTCATGGCCTCCACGGATACCTCCAACGATTTTTGGGCCGTCAGCCTTCCTATTGTCAGAAGTCTGATTCCATCATAATCATCACTGAAGCCTCCGGGCTCAAGAGACTTTTTCTTTATCAGATCAACATCAATAATATTATTAAATCCAAGTGTCTTCTCACTGTATCCCGGGTACAGTCTTAAGAACTGCTGCCTTAATTCTTCGGACACAGCAAAAATACGTTCAAACCGATCATAACAACCTCTGTCGAGCATTTCATTATAGCCTGACATTTCATAATCAACATGTATAAATGCAGCTTTAGCCTTGGCCTTTACATGATCCGCCACATAATAAGTCGAACCACCCTCAAGAAAGGCTATTGCCAAATCATACTCTCCATCTATCTTAGGTGCAGCATCGGCGATCACTTTCCACATCAGCTTGTCCACACGAACTCTTCCCTTAAATAGCATCGAGAAGAAATTCCTGAAAAGATATGTGAAATTTTTTATAATCCCGACCTTACTGAACAAAGCCTTGATACAGGTTTTGCGTAAAACCTTTCTTCCCTGTGCAGTCAGAACCGACTCCTCACAGTATGAGTCATTAAGAATCTGCACCTCTTTTGGAATATCTCTAATCAATTCACCCTGTCCCGTAAGCACCAATAAAGAAAGCTCCACATCCTCTTCCTTAAGCTTATTAAGCAGCGTGATAAGTGCGATTTCTGCGCCGGCTCTGCCAAGTGTATTTATCACAAACAGAAGTCTAGTCATTTTTCATCACCCTTATATGCGTCTGCGCTTTCGGTTCAGTCTATGTCTGGTCTTCTCATCATCCTGCAGTATCTGGGCAGCAGTTCTAACGTCATATACTACATTAGAAGGCTTCACTCCGTCCTTACGCTTCATCAAATGACCCCTGCAGAAAATATGTACATCCAGCACCTTCTCAATTCTTCTGAGTCTGAAATATGCTATAGTCCATCCTGCAATGGCACCAAAGGTAAGTCCGATTCCATACCAGATTTTAGGTAATTCCTTACTTATCATAGTTCCTACAAAAGTAGCAACTGCGAATCCAAGTGCGGTAATCAGTGCGCCCTCAAGATCATGATAATAGTACAGGAAAATAATTGCGGCATACATTACGAACAGAATGAAGTATCCTGCTGTCAGGCACGGATATATCTTCATAACAGTTCCACCAAAGCCTATAAGAGGCAAAATAATCATCAAAATAAAGAAGAGAACTATAGTGATAATGAACTGTATTCTAACCAGGTTCATCATCTCATATGAAAGCTGTTCAAACATTCTCTTTTTTGCATTTCTGATATCCATTCCTCGTCCACCGGTTACTGCCTCGGAATAGTACTTATATCTCTCATGGAAATGCATCTCAACTCGTGAAATAAAGATAACGCTGGCTGAAATATTGGTAAACATCGCAAGACATGATGCCATGTCATACGCGTTATTACATACAAACGAATCCACTACTACAATGCGCTCTCTTGTAGTCCAGAATACAAAGTTGTGAATATACAGACCTAAGGTATACAAGAAATTGGTAAGTATAAGCATCCAGTAATCTTTCATATACTTGAATACTTCCTTGGTCCTTCCGCTGTTCACGGTAAAGTATCTTTTTATCAACGCATATTCCAGGCATCCGATCAGCAAGAATCCCACATCCAATGAAATAAGCATTGCATAAATAACATCCACGTGAACCCAATATACAAGAACAAGCGACAGCAATACCGTCACAGTCATTCCTATCAGGAAGAAAAGTGATATCTTACCGTATGTCTTGCATATAGAAAGATACAGCATAGAATAGAACACTATTACCAGCGCCATGTATCCGAAATAGCTGATGAATATGAAAATCGGATCCACATGTCCGACAACATATTCATGTATGCAGAACGGTAATCCAAACAGGAAGCTAAGTCCCACATTCATGCTGAGTCCAAGATAATAGCAGGGTAAAATATCATCATATTTATCATAATAAATGATATCCGACAGATACTTAGACAACACCGCATTGAACGGTGATGCCGTCAGCAATCCGAATATGAAAATATACAGTACTGTGCAGGAATACAATTCTCTGCTGGCATAGTTCAACTTAAGAAATCCCAACAGAAGCTGCATCAGAAAGACTGCCAAGATTACCACAATCATCGGCGCTATCGAAATAGCAGTACTGTATCCCATTCCGAGCATACCGGCAACTATTGTCTTCTTTGAATATATTTTATTTAACTTTACTCCAATACCTGCCATTAATTGATATTCCCCTTATATAACATGCGAGCGTAAATATTACTGTACTTATCTCTCATCTGATCCAATCTGAAGTACTTATGAACTCTCTCGTAACCGGCTCTTCCCATTCTCTCTCTTAATTCGGAATCCTTCGCAAGCTTAACCATAGCATCCGCAATCTCCTGCGTATTCATGATATGAGTGATAATTCCTGCTGCTCCAAGAGAATCGTAGTCTTCTCCATATATCAGTTCGCGGCAGTTTCCTACATCAGTAGCAATTGTAGGCTTACCTGCTGCATAACTCTCCAGGATTGTCAGCGGCTGACCTTCACTGATACTTGTAAGTATCGTAAAGTCCATCCTGCCCAGATAATCTCTTACATTAATTCTGCCGGTAAAAATAACATCCTTTATCTGTAGTGCTTCTACAAGATCAAAACACTCCTGCGCATACTCAGGATCCTCATCAGTCGGTCCCATTATATACAAAACCAGATTAGGTGCTTCCTGCTTGGCAAAACCGAAGGCCTGAATCATTGTTTTTACATCCTTAATAGGTGTAACACGCAATACCGCGCCAATATTTATCTTGCCCTCATCCTTTTCTGTCTTACCCGGAATATTCGCAAAATTCTCAGTGATAATACCGTTAGGTGTTACCATGATCTTCTCTGCCGGACATCCTATCTCTATCTGAAGCTCTCTTGCATGACCATACAGTGATGTAACGACATCCGCTGAATTGTATGCAAGCTTAGACATCTTTCTGAACTGCTCAATCCAGATATTTTTATATATACCCGCTACCCAGTTAGCCTTTAAGATTTCCTCCTCACGCTCTCTGGTGTAAATACCGTGCTCTGATATTATCAACGGACATCCGTACAGATACTTTGCCATACTTCCAAGCACACCCGCATAACCGGTAGCTACACAGTGATACGCATCCGCAACCGGAATATTTGTATTAAGCATCAAAAACAGCGGCAAATATATTGACCTCATTGTCCATAGGAAATCAGAAAATACTATCTGCGAGTATTCCTTATCATAGAATTCCTCCACAATATGGAAAAAATCAGGTCCCATCAACAATGCATCAAGCGAGATCTTCTTGCTCTGGAAGAGTTCAAATATAATCTCCCATTCAGTATCCTCTCCAAAAACCACGCTTTTTAACGCACTGTACTCTCTGCTGCTAAGACGTTTAGCTGAATGTTTCTGGCTGCCATCCTGCCAATCAACATCATCAAGATAAGCCTCATATACCGCCACAACATTTTCAGGGAGCTCCATCTTAAATTTTCCGCTCATTTCACGATTAGAAACTATAGCAAGCACTACAAATTCATAATCGGGAAATGCTTTTATCATACTGTTAATCCAGCCCGAAACGCCTCCGACAACGTATGGATAGCATCCCTCGGCCACAACACATATTCTCATAAAACATATGCTCCTTGATATTAACGAGTGAAGGGCTCTGAATATGTAAGTACATCTTCAGAATCCTCAAGACGAATAGTAACCGAATCGTCAAGTACATGAATAAGCACCGAATCATCGTCGATATATGCATAATCTGCATTCTTGATATCAGCCACAACCTTATCATGTGTACGGAGCAGGAAATAGCAATCCTTGTTTCCGTCTATAACATTGAGTGTAATCACTCCATTCTCGTCACATGACTCTTCATAGTTAAGTGCCAGGAAGCGTCTGATTCGTCTGTCACTCTCAGAAACAGTTACATTTTGAAATACATTAAGCTTTCTCCAGTATGTAGAGATATTGCTGTTAATAACGTCAAAATAGCCTTCCCAACCGTAGTTATCATTATCTGACCATATTACATTATGGAAATCCACTTCAAGACTCATATATCCAAGCGCTGAATTCAGACTGCGCTGGGTAAAATCGTCACTGAATGAATAACCAGTTGCGTCCGCAGTAATCTGCTGAACAGTGACAGTATTATTAAGATAATAGAATACTTCGTCCACTCCTTCCTTAGCGACCACAGTACCTATTTTTGAATTGATATCTACATTCTCAATTTCAGAACAGTTATCAACATACGCTGCTCTGAAATTGTAATAATCTCCGTATGTACTCAGCATACCCATATCATAAGTCATCTTCTGAGACAGATTCGCATTGGCAGCTCTCAAAGATATTCCTGCCTCACCGGACAGGTTATTGACCTGACGAATATATGCCGGCAGCTCCTCCAGATCGGTAGTAGCCTCAGTAGCAAAGTCATATCTTGTCATCATCATAAACGTAGGCACGAGATTATTTCTTGTAGTAAGAGAAATAACACCGGGCATGAAAATATCCTGTGTAGCAATCTCCAGCTGTCTACTGTAGCGCTCCAAAATGGTCTGCTCATTCTCATTGGTAAAAGCTAACAGATCGACAACAACCGTGCTCTGCGCATTAACAATAGGATACAGCGCATAATCGTTACTCTCATATAAAAACAAATCAAGAAGTCCAAGGCCCGCATCAGTAGACATGTAATCTCCGTTTACTGCGAAGACACTTGTATAATCACCTGTATATCTCCAAACAATACGAGGGAACTGCTCAGCAGCATACATATTGGCATCGAGCATTCCTACGATATAGCTCTTAGAACCCTCGGCAGTAACATACCAGGGAATATTAAGGTCTAAATCCTGATATCCTATTTTTTCTCTGTCTGTCTCATCTTCATCAATTTTGTATATAACTTCGCCTCCGACAAACACTCCCTCGAAGACTCTGATACCCTCAAGCTTAACACTCGTCTGAGGAATCTTTGTTATACCCAAAAGCTTACATAAGGGATAGCAATTCTTCAGTTCATTGCTGGTTGGCAATGAGCAGAATACTACGGTGATTCCTTTATCAGTAAATCCGTATATGGTGTTCATGTAGCTGTCTGTGTCCAGATTGGCAGCATCAATCAATACCATTGATGCGTCTGACACTTCAGCATATGACGGTAAAGTATTACTGCATACCAGTTCAGCCTTGATGTATTTGCACCACTTTTCTACGGTCTCCTGAACCTTACCGTTATCTTTACCTACATACACCATTTTTCTGCTGCTTTCGCCTGTCCAACTGGCAGTAGAATCCGGCATATCCTTCTGAAGATATTCGTTGTTATAACTTGTACTCAGTTCTTCCTTCGCCAGCTGCGAGAACTGGAAAACAAACAGCAGCACAAGCATCATTATAATGATTATGAAAAAATTTCTCTTGGATACCATACATCCGTCCTTAATATAACAAAGCCTTCATCGTTAACAAAAAACTCTGATAAGCTCAAGTGTTTCTCTGTCGAGAACAACCGGTGAATTTTTAACCTCTTCAACCACTCTGAAGAAATTCTCCCTGTCACGCTTATTAAAATACAGTTTCAGCTGACAGGTATATGTTGACAACATATCAGGATACTGCTTTTTACTTCTTGTGCACCATAGCTCGCAGTTATCATAATCCCTGATATCAAGCATTCTCATGCATATAGCCTCATACATGCTGTCTTCCAGCATATACGGATCCTTCTCATATGCAATCTGCCCGAATGTCTCCATGATATATACAAAGTTTTTAAGCTCAACCTCAGGAAAAATCTTTTGCTCCAAAAAGCCATTCATATACTCAATAGCTTCCGGTGCAAAGCTCAAATCCTTACCGTCATTCTCTCTGAGCTTCTTGCGATAATTCTCAACAGTCATTCTGAACTCATTAAGAGCATCCTGTAAAACCGATGCAGCATAGTGCGCCGTCTCGGTATCTTCACTGTTAAGCGCCAGCAAAATAGCCTGCAAAGAATTCTTGATATCACCCTGAACAACGTTCATCATCAATCTGCGCAAATCTTTGTTATTGGTAATCTCAATCGCTTCCTCAACCGAGATAATATTACTCTCGCGCTCTTCCTGTGAACGGAAAACACCCTTGTATTTATCCTTACTGAAAACAACGCCTTCCAGATCTACAGGTTCTCTGAAAAACAGTACTCTGAATACAAACGAAAGCAGGTAAAACAAAGGTCCGAGTACCGGGCACAAAATCATAACAATAAGTGTTGTGATTGACGCGTTATCTTTGCGTCTGAGCTTAAGTAAAAAGCAGATAACAGCCACTATTAAATTGACAATTCCTATCACAATCAGGATTATCAGTCTGGGATTCACTATAATCTGACCTCCAAAAATTCACAGGTATAGCCCTGCTGTGTAATTCTGTCTACTACATTTTTAGCATCCTGAACAGAAGTGTTTGCCAGCAACACGCCAATAGAACTACTATCCATGTTCAGTATTCCGACATAGTCATGCTGTCTGATCATTGATGTAAGTTGCTTACCTTTATCCTCTAAAGACAAAGCATCGTTGCCGGATACACCTACTACCACGCACTCAGTAAGTCCTGCATTTTTAGCCTTAACATAAGCTGTAACAATACCGACAAACGCATTGTACTCCATGACCTTACTGCTGCCGATATAATTCTCTCTCTCGATTGCTTCAAAGTATCTGTTCGCACGAACAACCGCATTACGTATCAGCGCACTGGCTACTACCAGCTGGTTAGCCTGTCCGAGAGTCATACTCTCCCAAGGAAGTGTCCATACCATTATGATAATCTCAAGCTTCTTATCATCACTGTATATACCGCTGGCCATTACGGGGAGACCATCTATCAGCTTTCTGTTGATGAATACATTCTTCTCCTCAATATCGCTAATCATCTCTCCCAATTCGGTATACTTGATCGAATTACCGAGAACCTTAGCTTTCTCTGAGGTATATGAGAACAATCTCGCGTACTCGGAATTAGCCACCTGATATATAGCTACATCGTCACTCTTCATCAGCTCTGATACAGTCTGCGCTGCATAGAAAAGTACTTCCTCTTTGTTGTACTGATCAATCTTGGAAGTGATTGAATAAATCTTTCCGACAGTGTTGTTCTGGTTTATCAGCTGTGTTTCAAGAGCATCCTTTACTCTTACATTGGTATCATTGATATCCTTGATATCACGAAGCTGAAGTGAAAGATATTCTCTTTCCTCCTGCGCCTCTCTTCTCAGCTTCGTTATAGTATCTCTCATGTATCCGACAACGAGACCTACAATGAACAGCTGAGCTATCCATATGTATGTTGAGCTGTCCAGGAATATATTGATTCCGGTTTTTCCCGCAAGCTGTATTCCGAAAAATCCGATAACCGAAAGTGTGGATGCGATAATTGCCTGCTGCTGACCATATATAACCGAGAACAGTAAAACGTACATCAGATAGAAATCCATCTTCGAGAATGTCTCACTGTTGCTCGCTATCTGGCTGATTACTGTGACAATAATGAATGCCAAAATATTCTCTGCAAAAGGAATCAAAGCCCTAATTGACTTACTGAACTTCTCGTTAAGTCTTTCAGACAGGCTCTGCTTGCGATCCTCTCCATATACGAAGGTACGGCGATAACGCTTCATCTGGTCAACGACCTTCTTAATTATCTTATATGTCTGGCAAACAGCCATATATCCGAATTCTTCTCTGAATGCTTTTGAAGAAAGAACCGTTCTCTTTTGTGTGGTGCTGCTTGTTACTATATTGATTGCAAAACCACATGATTTTGCAATTACATCTGCCAATTCCTTCTCGGTAATTCTCTCCTCAGATGAAATATTGTACAGACTTCTTTTGACAGTATTGGCTACCACTACACGATAGATACTTTCAACCGCATCTGTTGCATACAGCAAAGAATATACCTGATTAGGATTGATATTGAGACTATACTTAAATAACGCCTGCTTAGTAAGTTCACAGCAAGGGTCTGTCGCATCCTCCTGAAATTCAGGAACGATGTAAACATTATCCAAACGTAAAGTAATGATTTCCTTCTCACAGCTTTTTCTGTAGCTCTCGCACATCTCTTCAGCCTGTGCAAGAACCATTCCGCGATATCCTGAGGGAGTCGGTACATAATCCTCAGTGATATTCTCCTCATAGTATCCGGAGTATACATCCGAAGATGACAAATAAATGAACTTTCCTGTACCGGCCATAACATATGCCATCAGGATGTTCATCATACGTGCAGAGTAATTAACCGACTCCTCCTCTTCATGCTTCCACGAAAAGTTCGAGTCGTACGCACCCATGAAGATAGTGACATCAGGTCTGATACTCTCAAATATCTCATTGAGACATGTACTGTCATATCCGAAATTATACTTTTCAAAAACCTTCTGATATGGTCTGTTATCGTATCTGCTTCCGGTTAAAAGGTAGACTCTGTGTCCTTCCTTTTTAAGTTTCAATATTATGTTATTAAGGAAGCTGTTCGCTCCACCTATTAACAATACATTCATCGCTCATAACCTTTCATTAATCAAAACAAATAAATATACGACAAATAAAAATATCCGCTGGAAATAATATCTGTAAAAAATTCCGCCAGCAAATTAACCATCCACTGCAAAATCAAATATCCGCTTGTAAATCAAACATCCGCCTATAAATCAAATATCCGCATGTAAATCAAACATCCGCCTATAAATCAAACACTCGCATGTAAATCAAACATCCGGCAAAACATCATGATATCCTGCCTTGTCAATTGCATCTAAAAAAAAACTGACATCTTCCTGCGCACATTTCATATCAATTCCGTACTGTCCACATACTTCATTAATAATCTCATCCTTCTTGAGGCCGCTCTTGATCATATTAATAATATCGGCACCCAATCCATTAATGCGTATAGGTCTCAGCAATTCTTTAGGACCTTTTACTTTGTCATAAAGCCAATACTCGCCTGCTGCTTCAGCTATCTCTAAATTACTCATTTTGTTACTCTCTGCGTGGTTAGCTAAATATAAGTTCACGCAATTAGCCCATTTTGATATTATTCGCTATCATTTTATCACAAACACACATAATCCTCAAACATTAAAAAAGGATAATAAAGGCTTAAAAACCTTTATTATCCTATGATTTAACTACTTATTTTATTGAAAACAGCGCCTTAAATGACTCGTTACCATCCAATGTCGATTGTTCTTTTACTGATGGTAATAATTCATGTGCAATTACCATCAAATATCGCTGTTCCTTATTTCAAAGGTAAAAATTTCTTATTATTTACCATCAGAATAAATATAATGCGATTTCCAATGGTAAATGCTATTATTTTTTACCATTAATATTAGTTTTTATGATAATCCAATGGTAAAACAACATGATTTGTTACCATCAATATTAACTCATCTAACTTTCAAATGGTAAATGCATCCTTTTCTTACCATCGCAAACAACA
>DCIR01000045.1:0-771 GCA_002317155.1 Lachnospiraceae bacterium UBA1721 | reverse complement strand
GCACAAACCATAATAAGAAGTACTAATTAATTAGCTGATGCCTCGGGCTTAGCCTTAACAACAAGACGGTTAGCAATAATAGCAAGTACTACACCAACTATAAATACAAACACAACAAATGCGATACCAAGAACCGCATCACAAAGTTGGGTAAGAACTCCAATGAAAGGGGCTGATGCATACACATGACCTACTATTTGATCATAATCAACAACACCTTGATCATTTTTTACAGTTGCATCTGTCCGAAGCACCATTGTCTGAGCTTGATCATTATTTGAAGAAACAAAGTAAACATCAACCTTTTTCCCATTATCAGACTTAACAGCAACTATATCACCATTATCTAATTCTTCTAAACTTATATTGTCTGTATAAACAACACTTGATACCATTTTTATTTTACGCGTAAAGTCCTCATTTAGTGTATAAGCGTGATATCCCCCAATTCGTGGCAGCACTACAGGCAATACAGAAACTGCCACCACCGTAAAAAGAACCCAAGCAAGGATTGTCACAAAAAGACTCATTCCTTTACCATTATTATGTTTAGTCATTTACTCTCCTAACATTCACCTTTTAAAATGGCGCATCCACTCTGCATGCTTTTCATCTAATACTTTTAAGTGATTATTATCTAATATGTCTGGAAATATACTTGAAATAAAGTTAGTATAATAATCAATTTCTTTATATACATTTTCCATAGTATAAAAATAAGCTGGTCCAATAATATACCATCCCAATTCATTTCTATATTCACTCATCGCT
>DCIR01000015.1 GCA_002317155.1 Lachnospiraceae bacterium UBA1721 | reverse complement strand
TCGACAAACAGCTGCACATCACCATCATATTTAGCTGCAGCCTCCTTAATATTTGTGATTCCAAAGCCATGATTCGTGCTGTCTTTCTTAGTAGTCGCAATAACGTTATCATTGATATCCGGAACCTTTTCTACCGGATTATATTCGCTGATAAACAGATAATTTTTATTGCGACCGACATTCAGTACGATCTGTCTTTTATCCTCAGGGAGCTTCTGAGTCGCCTCAATTGCATTGTCCATGATATTGGAAAAAATAGTACATACATCTATAGCCGCAATCTCCACTCCGTAAAGTGCTCCCTCCGCCTTTAACGTGATTCCAAGCGCTTCTGCCTTACTCTTTTTCTCAGATATAATCGCATCTGCAATTTCATGTCCGACAAAAGTGGTAAGCTCTGTGTGCTGCATCGCTGCACCCATACTTTTTAGGTACTCACCCAGCTCATCGTACTTACTACTCTCATATAAATCACTGAGACAATAGATATGGTTCTTCATATCATGCTTTATTTTGCGAATCTCTCTATTGGACTCACTTAGAGACTCATAATGCTGCTTTTGAGACTCCAGGTAGTACTCATTGATAGTATTCTTCTTCTGAAAATACTGCGATTCAGACTCTTTTATCAGCAGGAAAACAATGATTCCTGCAAATAACGCCAATATAATAACCAAAGCGTATCCGATTATACTATCTATCATTTCCTCAGGTACAATGAGCCTGAGTGTTACCATCGGATGAATGTATTCTCCTTGAATATCGGACATGGTAAACACACTCATTACTACTTCGATTAGTATGTAAGTAAGTAAACATACCCATATCAACGAGGTCGGCATCGGTGTCTTTCTTTTCTTTGACGACAGTGCTGATATACCCAAAATCAATCCGAAAGAAATAACGTTACTGATTACTACAGCAAACAGCATCACCGGTACTTTATCACCATGTATTGAATT
The DNA here is from genome assembly GCA_002317155.1 of Lachnospiraceae bacterium UBA1721. Lineage (GTDB taxonomy): Bacteria > Bacillota > Clostridia > Lachnospirales > Lachnospiraceae > AC2028. The sequence goes on along the minus strand of DCIR01000015.1, from coordinate 9,469 downwards.
AAACGGAAGTCTCACTATATAAGCCACCAATTCCGAGAAAAGACTAACCATAAGATCAGTCACGATAAATAAAAGTGCCTTCTTGCCCTTTTTTCTCTCCTCGAGATTAATCGCCCAGTAAATCACATTAAATATAAATATAACTTCACTAAATAATGTTATCGTGTTATTCTCATCTGACAAAATAATACTGCCGGTAACATTCAATAATACATACACCGCCAGAACTATAGAAAAAACGATATGGCGACCCTTTTTAGGTTTGGCTGCAAATCCAAAAAATCGGGTCAACATATGCTGCGTGCCCCATATTCTGAGGATTCCGTCAGTTATAAATAATAAAATAATAAGAATTGTATTCGATACAGATACTGTCATTATTACCTCTGTTTACAGCAACTTACTCCACTACATTTTCACTCAAATTTATCTTGCGCTGTTTCTTACATACTTAAACAGACTCTGCTTGAATCCGTTTACGGCACTGCGACTGAGCGGAAGAGTCTCCCCGCTTTCCATCATAATGTCGTTTCCAACATGCTTTTTTACACATGCGAGATTTACTATATATCCTCTGTGTATTCTGAAGAAATTCTCTGAAATCGCACTAAGTTCATTCTCAATATCAGCAATCTTTTTTCTGATAACGTATTCCTTCTTAGCCGTTTTTATCATCACAGAATTGTTCTGTGCTTCCACATAGCAAATATCATCGGGAATCAAAATGATGTCCTCTCCGTCGCTACGGATAATCAGCTTCTGCTTTTCACATAATTCCTGTCTTAAATCAGCCAGCGCCCGTTCCATTTTCTCCGGATTGGCAGGCTTTCCCAAAAATCTGAATGCCGCCACTTCATAGCCTTCCATGGCCATTTCTGTATGACTGGTAAGGAATAAAATGGGTGCAGCAAATCCCTTCGTCCTCAGCTCATTGGCTGTGGCCATGCCATCTATTCCCGGCATTTCTATATCTAAAAACAGGGCTTGAAAATCCTCGCCCTGTTCATATGCTGCTAGCAGCGAGGCTCCGCTCTCATATTCCTTACAGGTCACTTCCAGTTTGCCGAAATATCTGTTCAGAGCCTCTATAATTTCATCACGAAATATTTTTTCATCATCACATACTGCAAAAATCATATCTATTCCTCGATGAGTGTGTATTCATCAGAATAGTAACATTCTCTCAGACAGTATTCAAGTTTACGCTATGTGTCCGTTCTCAATCTTAACGATTCTGCTGCTGTATGAAGCACATTTTTCAGAGTGAGTTACCTGTAAAATAGTGATGCCCTTTTCGTCATTGAGTTTTTTGAACAGCTCCATAATCTCGGTTCCTGATACCGAATCAAGGTTACCGGTAGCTTCATCTGCAAGGATGATCTCAGGATTACCAAGTATCGCTCTTGCGATAGCAACTCTTTGCTGCTGTCCTCCGGAAAGCTGTGAAGGCATAGCCTTTCTCTTCTCAGTAAGACCTGTAAGTCTTAGTATCTCATCAAGTTCTTTCTTAAGCTCTGACTTTTTCTTACCCTTTACGGTCAGGGGAAGAAGGATATTATCTTCTACATTAAGATTCTGTACCAGGTTATAGAACTGAAAAACAAAACCGATTTTATCAAGTCTGAACTTAGAGAGCTTCTTCTCCTTCATCCTGTTAATCTCTTCTCCTGCGAGACTGATAGATCCCTCAAACTCTCTGTCAAGACCACCGATAAGATACAAAAGTGTGGATTTTCCACTTCCTGAAGCACCCATCAGCGATACAAATTCTCCGCGCTCTACACTAAATGATGCATCGTTTAACACCTTGGTTACATTATCCTTTTTACCAAATGATTTATTCACATTCTTTACTTCAATAATTGTATTATTGCTCATATCTGTATCTCCTTGATTACTCATACTTAAGCTGTTCACTGATCTTCATCTTCTTTAAGGCTGTTATCGGGAAAAGAGTTACCAGCATAAATACTACCAACAGCGCTACTGTAAATCCTGCGTAGAGTGGAATATTAATTTTTATATCCATTCCCGTATCCATCATGCTCATTACTCTGGTGAACGGAATAATAATGCAAAAGGCTGAAGGAAGGGCAACCGCCAATGCTGTTCCGTATGCAAATAATCCCTCCAGGAAGAACATTCTTCCAATCTTTCCCTTACTCATTGCGGTAGATGCAAGGACTGCACACTCCCTCTTTCTTCCCGCAAAGCCAATGATCTGGTTACTTGCCATTCCGACAACCGTCAGTCCTATACCTACACATACAATGAATACCATGAAAGCAATCGTACCTGCTCCTTTTTGCTTCCAGTTCTGGTCATATTCCTCGATAGTCTCTACTCTTTCAATCTTTGTAGAAGAATACTTCTTTATACTCTCTACCGTCTTATCGGGATTAGCAGTTCTTATCAGTATTTCAGAAGCATAATCGTGGTTAATATCGATATAGAGGTCCTTACTGATAAGTATTGAATTACTGGTGGTGTCATATTCGTAGCTGTCAATAAATGCCACAACCTTAAGTGTCTCAGTAATAGGCATAAATGAATCTGAATTGAACTTGATTTCGACCTCATCACCGATGCCTACACCTATTTTCTTGGCAAGCTTTTCATCTATTGCGATAGAATTATTGTCCAGCTCTGTGGGACAATTCTTGATAGCGGTTAACATCCTGTATCCGCCTTCATTAAGCCCGAAAAGATTAAGATCATATTTCTCGCCATTTACATTAACAGCTGTATATTGGTAATAAACCGTCTCAACCTCGGTTACTCCTTCAAGGTCCTTTATATATTGAAACGAATTGGTCTTCTCGCCATATAAAATTCCGGCGTGAACATCACAGTCATATGTTTTCAGATCGTATATATCTGTTACACTTCCTGCAAGCATAATGATTACCATTGAAAGTACTGCTGCCGTTACACACAATACTGCGCTTCCCACAGTGCTTTTCTTAGATCTGCTCTCTATCGCAGCCATATTTGCCACAGGAAGATTGAGAGCAGTAAAAATCTTCGACAAAAGCATTGTCACACCCTTGAGTATCCAAGGAAAGAGAAGAGCAATGCTGCAAATGATTGAAATAAAGCAAACAATCTGAGCAAGTACATTCTGCTTAATAAAGAAGGTTACCACCGCTGCTGCCAATAAAATCAAACCGATTACTGTAGTCGCACGCTTCATTACATAAGCAGTATCCTTGTTATCAAAAATCACATCTCTGATAGCCATTTTTGATGTCTTGAGAATTTCCTTTAACGGACATGCCACCATTATGAGAACAGAAAGCAAAATTACTACAATGATTGTCCATACCTGAATCGGTTTTACTGTTACATCAATCTCTATTCCGTCATATGCCGATACCGTAAATACAGAGTTATATATAGTTTTTCTGACGAGTGAAAACAAAAGCCATCCGCTCACACCACCGATTAATCCATAAACTGCATTCTCAACAAGCAGAAGTCCTGTTGTGAATCGACCGGATATACCAAGACTTCTAAAGGTACCGATTACACTCATTCGCTCGCATACGATTCTGCTGGATACAGAGATCGCCACGAAAATTACAAGGAAAAAGCAAACCAGGAAAACCATAAAGAAGATAAGTGAAAGACTTGCAATCTGGCTCTTGATTTCCTCGTTGTCCAGAAGATTAACAATATCGCCGTTATATACTATGTCTTTCGCTTCCTCTACCGCTTCTTTACTGGTAACATCACCGATTACATCAACGTATATGATGCTTGCTCTATTGTTTTCTGTCAGCTTTTCATAACCTGCAGTACTGAGAAAAACAGCCTCTCTGCCGTTTGCAAAACCTATATTAGGTATTATCTCTTTTATAGTGAACTCTCGCTCTTCGCCAAAGTCATCAGTAAGAACAACCACATCTCCGACTTTCTTACCCTGTTTGTCGCTGAAACGCTTTGATATCGCTGCCTCGCTATCCGATAAAACCGGAACCGTTCCAAGAAGTTTCATGTTGAAGGCCTTATCATAATCCATAGTGCATACAGAGAAGCTCTTCTTCTGAAAATATGCATAAAGTCCGTTAGGAACTTCAACCGTTCCATCCTTTCTGATATAAACCATCAGCTGTTCATTTTCATAAGAAAGCTCCAATTCCTCTGAGATACCTACGTTGTCGTTTACGACTAAATCCGCAGTTCCCGACACCTGACTGAGAATCGTATGAAGCATATCTTCTATGTTATTCAAAACATCCAAACTAAGCATTGCCACAAAACTACAGCATATGATACATACCGTAAGAATCAAAGTTCTAAATGGCTTTGAAAACACATTTTTCATTGTATATTTGAATAAAACCGACATTTATTTATCCTCGTAATTCATTGATTTATTTACTGTGTTTCATTTTTAATGATTGCGCACCACGTATATCTTTAATACCATCTGCCAACACGTCTCTCAGGTTCCACATACATTCCGTCACCCGGTTGCACATCATATACTTCGTAGAACTCCGGAGTCGCTGACAACACAGCATTTACTCGTATTTCCGCCGGGCTGTGCTCATTATTTTCCAAGTCATACAATGCAGCCTCATCACAAGTTATTTCTAACCAGATTCTTGCATAGTTTTCAAAAAGCTTCTCCCTGTCTTTGTCATCTGTAATAATCTTCATCAGACATTCCATCGCACCCTTGTCAGCGTAATTCTCGCCGCTGGTTTTTACACCATTCACATGATAGATATCCATGATGGTGAAGCTTGAATAATACTCCTCAATCTGTGTCAGTCTGTTGCTTAACTCCTCGATATCTTCCTCACATATTCTGCTCGGATCGTACTTGCCGTTCTCATCGTAATATATGCAGTTCGAATCAAAAGCATGTCCGATTTCATGACCCATTACCATTCCAAGGCCACCCATATTTGAAGCATAATCTGCATTCACATCAAAGAATGGAGAATGCATTATTGCTACCGTGATGGTAAATGTATTACAAGAACTGTAGCAGGCATTCACCCAATATGAAGCCATCGCAGATTCAGTTTTATCAATCTTTTTTCCGATGTTATTAATCTGCTCATCAACCTCTGCTCTCTTAGCATTCACATATGTCTCAAATATATCTTTACCAACCAGCTTGGCATCCTCTTCATTGATCTCATGATGCTTACCGGCTCCGATTACAAAAACCATATTTTCGAGCTTCTTAATCATTTCCGCTCTGGTAGCCTCTGTGAGCCAGGTTGCTTCTGTCATAAGCTCACGGTATCCGCGAATGATGTCCTCATACATCCTATGTACCTGCTCATCCATCTCTTCGGTGTAGTAGTAATCCTCATACAACTCACTAAGCTGAATGGGGAACAATTTCTCTACACACATAAGCGCCATCAGCTCTTTTGACATTCCTGTGTTGCTTCCGAGGAACGGGTATTCCGTATTGAGCAGTTCCTTGTAAGTATTCATCACATCACAGATTAACCAAATCTTTAAGTTTTCGAGATTGTCATCATTAAGCTTTGATGAAATTGTCTTAAGCTGCTCTTCGTCCTGGATATACCATCCCCCGTACGGATTGGTTACTTCATACATCTTCTCAAGCTCAGCAACCGATATGTTTTCCAAAATGGAATCCATTTCACTTTCGCTCTTATATTTGAGTGTCAGGCTCGGATTAATCGCCTCCATAATCTCATAGTCTGTATCAAAGCTGATATCCATAATCATATACACGAAATCATCAGCCTTATCCGAAGCGGTCTTGGTATCCTCTCCTGTAGCCACCATTACGTCCATCAAATATCCGTGAAGTAACTGTCTGGTTTCATCATTCTCATAGATATCCTTGAGTTCAAAGGATCCAAATCCTCTCATCTGACCTATCAATAATGAGTAATTTTCTCCATCAAAGAAGTCTTCTTCAACTCCGCATACGAAGTAACTGATAATTCCATCTCTCTTGAGCTCTGTAATAAGCTTTTTTATCTCTTCAACAGACTCTGCAGACTTTATTTCCTCAACCTTCTTATTGAAATAATCAACCGCTCCGCTCTCTTTTGTATCAAGGAATTCTTCAATCTGTCTGTAAGTATCTCTGATAATCTGCTCATTGGATCCGGGTTCATATTCTTCATCTGAAGAGGTAATCCTTTGAATCATCTCAATGAGTTCAATATTTACCGCATCTTGATCAAAAGCCCCAACCACATTGTCGAAATATCCATATTCCAGCTGAGACAGTTCTGCGTAATTAATGTATCCGTAATAATCATCCTGCGCTCGAAGATTGCTAAAATCATACACCGTTTCAGGCTCGTCACTCTTATACTCGCTACCCACTGTTTCTGTTACTATTTGCATTCCGCAACCGGGGCAGCTTGCTATCAATCCTGCAGACACTAAAACTGTTAATATCGCTTTATATGCTTTACGTTTCATTTTTCAATTCCTTCCTCATATCTTGGTGAGCCTAAAATAGCACACAAAAAAACACCACGCGTATTTGCGTGGTGAATTGTCAAAAATATGTGGTGAATTGCATTTTTGAAGTTTTTACAACTATAATTTATATCTTTTCTTTCTTGTTAGTATTGAAACAACAATAACCGCACCACTTAACACAGTTATAAGCGCAGCTATAAGAATTGCCTCCTTGGAATCTCGGTAAATAACCTCGATATAGTACGGTGCCAGCTTTTGCTCAGCCTCACTCTTAGAGAATCCCCATTGGTTCATTTTAGCCAACATATTCTCCTGAGCGTCCTTATTCATCTTCTTGACTTTTCCATAGAATTCAAACGAACCTGTATTGCCTCTTGCAATCGCATCAAGAGCATTAATTCCTTCATCGTTAGTAACTCTTATACCAAAAATCTTTCCGTCTGCCGTGGGGATTGCATAATAATAACTACCACTTCTATCACCCATACGATCATAAAGTCCGTAGCTCTCAGTAATCTCACCGGATATCATTATTCCTTCTAAAATCTCTGCAGAACTGAGACTGTTGTAATCATAAAATTCCTTGTGTTCATCAATATTCTCGAGAATACCCTTACCAATCAAAATTATTCCCATAATAAATATGACACAGGCCACTATAAAACGCTTTGATACTTTCTCAATCCACATAATTTTCCAACCTCACAAGCTTACTCTGGCCATAAGCCTTACTGTCACGGCAAAGCATTATTATCTCATAGCCCTTATCAGCCAATGCTGCAACTGTCGCCTTACCCATTCCTGAATTAGCGCCTGTTACTATTGCTATCATTTTTACATTAATCTCCAAAATCCATTAAATCATCAACTATTCCCTGTAAAGTATCGGGGGTCCAGTGTCCTTCAAGAAATCTGTCCACATCAATAGATGATAAAGTCTTAACCAAGCTTTCACACAAGCCTTTGTCTTTTTCTCCACTCGGGAATACTCCGCCATTCGCATCGCCGATAAAACACAATCTTTCGTTTATTACGTGAACCAATGTGCAATCATCCGTGTGCGGCGACTCAGTCTGAAAAATCCTAATAGGGCAATTTCCTGCATCCAATAATAACTCTCCATCAAAAACTATATCCGCAGGCACAACAATTACGTTAGAATTATCTGCATATTCTTTTTCTATTGTTTCATGACTTTTTATAAACCATTCCGGTCCTTCTTTAGCTATCCTGTCACGATACTCAATCAGATGCTGATTGGTCTTGCTGTTGGCAATGCACAACCCGTTTACTGCATGCATACCAAAGGTATGGTCCCAATGCCAATGTGTCAGCACAGTTAAACTGGGCAAGGGTAATCCTTCCTCTTCCAAGGCCTTGTAGAACTCTTCAGTATGTGACGCAGAATGACCGGCATCAACAGCCAATGACCAATTATCTCCCTTGATATATCCAAGGTTTGGTCTGTCTCTATCAAATTCATACGGATAATACCATAGTCGCTCCGTCAACCTAACTAATTTCATAAATACCTCTTATGTCATAACAAGCCGATCTTCTGCAATTTATTTACAGGTCCGGGATTAATAGAACCGGACAGTATCAAATACGCTATCTGATTATTATTCAGCTCAATCTGAAGAAATGTAATTCTTCTCTTGGAATCCATTATTCCCATACGTTTATCCGTAACATCGATCTTAGTAATCATATTTCTCGGAATGATGACAGGATTGAAATACACATCTGAATCCCCGTATGAAATAAGATAGTCTTTCGTAACCGTAAGAAGCATGCTTTTGTAATGCACTCCCGACTTAATCGAGCTGATTACAGACTCTACAAATCGTGCTTCATCATTCACCTCATACAGCGCGCCGGTATTTTTAAGCATACGGTTAAGATAATCCTTCTTATTCTTGATTATCTCAGACACCACTGCGATCACTATAAACAGTACAAGTATGCCCATCATGATAGCTCTCGAAATATCAAACTCTATCTTTCCCCTAATGATTTGAATTATCATAAAAATGGTTAATAAAGCCCATATTGATCCAATAATGATGCAGGTTATCATCACTGCATTCGGTCGCATTTTATTAAGATACGTATTTAAGAATTTATATTTTCTTACCTGCTCTTTATTCATTGCCATATTAATTATCCTTTATCAGTTTAATGATTATCTCTTCTATCATTTATTTTACTAACTATTCTGTTTTACTAACTATTCTGTCTGTTTAATTCTACCGGCAAGTACCACTTTCCCGTAGCATCAGCGTTTTTAATAAATCTATCTGCTTCTGCCGTTGTCTCTTCGATAAGATCCGTATCAATATCATGTCCGCAGTTTGAATATATCAGTAGCTTACAATGTGGCAGGCACCTTGCCGTTCTTACCATCAGCTCAGGTGTACTGATTGGATCATCGACACCACCAATCATTAAAGTAGGCACATCGATTGTGGCTAACGCCTTCTTCAGATTTTCTTCTGTTTTATATTTTAAGAGTGGTCTACCGTAATTAATGTTTCTTTCTTCTTCAGGTGCGGGAGGCAAAGCCTTGATATGAGCCTCTCTGACATCTCGCCTTGCCTGTCTTGATTCATCATTATCTATCGGCGGATTGAAAGGAGGAAACTCTTTTATTATTCCTTTTTCAAGCATCTGTTTAAAAGACATCGCACCCGTATCTAAACTATGCGGTCCACCGACAACAGCTATAAATGCGCTTATTCTCTCCTTATGTCTCAGCATTATATGCCAGCCGACACCTGCTCCATGAGAAGCCCCCATATATACAAATTTATCTATTTTAAGATGATTGGCCACCGCAATTAAATCATCTGCAAAGTAATCATACCAAGCATCACCATAATCTTCAGTTACATGTGATGATGGAGCAAATCCTCTTAGAGTTACGCAAATAACATGGTAACCCATCTTTGCCATTTTCTGCTGCATACCATCCGGATAGAATCCTATTTGTGCAGACATAATATAGTTATCACCGGTACCTAACTCTTCATAA
>DCIR01000020.1 GCA_002317155.1 Lachnospiraceae bacterium UBA1721 | reverse complement strand
AAATAGCAGCCTGCACGAATGCATGGCCGCTATCTTATGTGTAAGTCTATTCTATTTTTTGTGTAAGACTAATTCATTTTGTGTATGAATAATGCATTTCTATATGATTATGAAATTTTGCAGTCGGATGATTAGTAATTCATCATGTATACAAATCCAAATAATCTGGCTGACTGTGCACCCTGACTGCCCTTAAAGGTGAGAGGAATTACACGGTGCTTTTCTCCGTTGGCAGTAACCTCCTGAGCTGTTGAGACTACATTCATAGGAACCTTAACACGAAGCTCGAAGGTCTCATCGTCACCATCATATTCTACAATATCTTCAAAGAATACTTCATCACCTGAAGAAATTCTCATAGTCATACCGCTGTCTTCCTTAAGGAAGGTAAGAGAGAGGTAATTGTTGTCGGCTTCTGATACACACATATGATAAGTGAATGAACCGCCTGCCTTGGCATAGCGGGTAGTGCCGTTATCTGTAGAACCTACAGATCCACCCCAGTCATACATTCTGTGGAGTTCATCGTTTTCATACTGGCCATAGCCGGGCTGTACTGTATCGATAACAACGCCTTCAGGCTTGTCGAGGAGTGCCTGCTCCTTGGCCTTCTTTATAGCGATTACTTCAGCTTCGGTACGAACGGTAAAGTAGATTCCATAGCGCTCCTTATATCTTGCAAAATGAGGAGCAAAGGTGAGTCCGTTTACTGAAAGTGTGAAGCTGGGACGATTGTTTGCACATGCTGAATCATTAGTATCTGAAGACTCGTTTTTAATGAGATATTTTTCAGGATTGCTAATGAATTCTTCGGGAGTAATATCATCCGGAAGAATTAAATCATCATATCCACTGATTTTTCCTGCGGGGATAGTAACCATCATACCTGTAGTTGATGTGGCCATATCAGCAGTTCCAAGATTTGCACTAAGAACAGTAGGACCGTACTTGAACGCAATGCTTCTGTCATTGTCCGGAAGAGCACATGCAGTGATCTTCATAGGAAGAGTAAGGGTGATCTCGCTTCCGGTTTCGATTCCTGAAGGAATAAGTGCATATGAGCCATCAACAGTGTATTCGCAGCTCTGACCATTGATTGAAATGGTAGGAGTGCTGCATACCCATGCGGGAATTCTAAGAGCGATACCTACCTGTGAGGGCTCAGAGTCTGAGGTTTCTACCTTTACAGTTACAGTATCTGAAGCCTGAAGATCGGCATTCATTGTGAGTGTGAGCTTTTTGTCGCTCCAGTCAAGGCGGGCACTCTCATAGAGATTAATGATGGCATAAGCATCACTGCTAAAGAAGATGCTGTCGTTGAGCTTGGTAAAGTTTTCCATGCCGGTTCCGGTACAGCACCAGAACTTGTTGAAACGCTGACCGAATACCTTGAAGTATCCGGTAGACATAGGCTGGAAGTAAGTGGTCATTCCTGTCTCAGGATTCTGTGATGAGAGAATGGTGTTGTAAAAAGCATTCTCATAGTAATTAGAATACTTTACATCTCCTGTAATACAGAAAAGGGTCTTAGAGAATTTGAGCATATTGTATATGTTACAGGTCTCACAGTTACAGTTGGTACGCTCCTTGTCGAGTATGTAATCTTTTCCGAAGTGCTCCCATTCACTGTTGCCGCCGGTAACATATGTGTGCTTATCTACTACCATGTCCCAGAAGCTCTTTGCATATTCAAGAAATGCAGTAGCATCGATTTTTTCGCCATTAACAGTTTTGCCGTGGCATGCTACATATCGATTGAGTGCGCCGATGAATTTAGGAATGGTGGTATTGGCGTGATGATTGTTGAGCGCATGGTCGCCACCGGCCTTGATTCTTTCAAAGAGCTCGATAGAATCAAAATAATGTGCTGTAACAGCATATTTATCCTCTGAGGTGAGTGCATAGAGTTCATAGAGAACATCGTTCATTCCGCCGTACTCAACACGGATAACCTGTGCTGCGGTGGCTTCATCCCAGGCGGTAGCTCTGTTGTAAGTCCAGTCGCCGATTCCCTTGGCAAGTTCAAGTGCGGGAGCATAACAGGTAAGCTTGTAGGTATCGAGTACACCTGCGAGAATCTTGTGAAGGGTATACCACGGAACCCATGCCTGAGTGATTATGTTAGTGAGATTTTTTTCAATATTATCAAACTGCTTTTCTACATTTTCAGGATCGACAATCACTGCTCCGAAGAGGAATTTTTCTTTTCCTCTGGAGTGATTCTGACATTCAAGAAGGCCGTCGATAAGAGCGGTAATCATTGAATAAAGAATGTCTTTGTCTTCCTGAGATACACCGGGATTGGCATAAGCCTGAGCAACTGCAGAAAGATAGTGGCCGATTGTATGTCCACCGATAAGTGTAGATTCCCATCCTTCATATCTGGTAACTCCCTTTGTATCGAGGCCAGCAGTCTCGCGGAAACCTGCGAGAAGCTTGTCGGTATCGAATGCAAGCAGATATGCGAGGTCTTTTTCTAATGCATTAACGCAGTATGCGTCAAGATTTTCTACCTGATTCATGGAAAAATCGGCAATATTGGTAAGTGCTGTAGCAGTCATGTTTATCCTCCGTCTGATTAATGTGAGTTGCTTGGATAAAAGCTTTATAGTAAAGCTTAAGTGTTTTTATTGCTATAGATATATATTATTTCTTTATTTCGATCAGCGGAATGGACTTTTGAGACAAAAACATGTATAATTCGGCAAAAGTGACTTTGACGCATACATGTGAGAGGCATTGAAGATATGAAAAGCAATGTAAATATTAATAATGTCAAAACTAATAATATCAAGGCTAATAATACTGAATATGGTGATGTGATTCTGTCGATGGACAGGCGTAGAAGAGTGACCTTGTGTAATCATAATTTCAGCCATGAGGGAATACTCCATCCTGATCGCGTAATGGATGAATATGATTTGCTTTTTATGCAGGAAGGCGAGTGGGATATTATCGAAGATGAAGTCACTTATCATCTGGTGCCGGGGAGTGTTCTTTTGCTGGAGCCGGGAAAGCATCACTACAGTATTGAAAAGTGTTCGCCCATGATGCGCAATGTGTATATTCATTTTGCCAACGAGGATGAAAATTCCTGCGAGAGCAGTATTCGTATCCCTAAGCTGGTGCAGACTGCTGACAACAGGGAGATTCACCATGCATTTGAGAGAGTTATAGATGCGTTTTGGTCGAGGGATGACGAACAGCTAAAGCAGCTTAGATGCAGCATGTATTTGGAGGCATTGTTGCTTAAGTTATCGGACATAGGAAATGTTTCCAGCGGTAAGACTGATATTTTGGTGTCCGAGATAATTCATAGATTTCACTGTGAACCGGAAAGATTCCTTTCGCCTGAAGAGCTTGCACTTAATTATAATGTGAGCGTCAGAACGATATCAGGACGTTTTAAGGAGCAGACCGGAATGTCGCTTCATCAATATCAGCTGCACGTAAAACTGGATATGGCATACGATATACTGCCGATTTCGCCGGGAAGAAGTCTGCATGATATTGCATTAAGTTATGGTTTTTATGATGAGTTTCAGTTCTCTAAGCTTTTTAAGAGACAGTTTGGCATATCACCGTCGGAACGAAGGTAGCACAGAAACTACAGTAATCATAGACGTGAATGATAGACAAATAGAAGAACCTTACAAAACTGTAAGGTTTATGTAAGTAATATCAATGGATACCATACGTATGGGTTGTTATTATGGTTACATCAAATTAATCGGTTCGCTGCAGGCGAAAATATGAGGGAAATAGAATGAGTAAGATTTTGGAAGTTATCAACGCAGAAAAATATTATGGGGAGAAGGGCAATATAACCAAGGCTCTCGATGATGTAAGCTTTAACGTCGAGGAGGGTGAATTTATCGGAATTATGGGTGCCAGCGGAAGCGGTAAGACTACACTTCTTAATTGCATCTCAACCATCGACAGACTGTCCGCAGGTAAGGTAATTATCAATGGAGTAAGTATCAATAATCTTAAGGGTAAGAAGCTCGATGCATTCAGAAGAGATGAGCTTGGCTTCATTTTCCAGGATTTTAATCTGTTGGATACCATGACCGCATATGAAAATATATCGTTGGCACTGTCTATCCAGAAGAAAAAGCATTCAGAGATTGATGCCAAGATTAATGCCATCGCAGATACTCTCGGAATCCGTGAGGTGCTGAATAAGTATCCTTATCATATGTCAGGAGGACAGAAGCAGCGCGTGGCAGCAGCCAGAGCGGTTATCACCGAGCCCAAGCTGATTCTTGCGGATGAGCCTACAGGTGCTCTTGACTCAAAATCGTCAAGGGCTTTGTTAGAGAGTCTTGATATGATGAACAGAGAGCTTAGATCTACTATTTTGATGGTTACTCATGATGCCTTCAGTGCAAGCTATGCGTCCAGAATTATATTCATTAAGGACGGTAAGATTTTTAATGAGATGGTCAGAAGTGAAGGCGAATCGAGAAAAGAATTTTTCGGAAGAATTATTGATGTAACAACAGTGCTCGGAGGTGATTTAAGTGAACTCATTTAAGACCGCACTTCGAAATATTAAAAAGAGCAGCAAGGATTACAGTGTGTATTTTCTTACATTGATTATCGGCGTTGCTATATTCTATATGTTCAATTCCGTAGGCTCTCAGAGCTTTATGGAGACAATTGTGGCGTCAAATAACAGTTCTTTGAAAATGCTCGTAAGAATTATAGAGGTTATATCTGTGGTGGTTGCTTTTATACTGGGACTGTTGATGGTATACGCCAATAACTTCCTGATTAAGCGCCGCAAAAAGGAATTCGGTGTATATATGATGCTCGGAATGGGAAGAAAAAAGGTTGCTAAAATTCTTTCCATAGAGACTGTCATGGTCGGTATTATTTCCCTAGCAGCAGGTTTGCTGGTGGGTGTACTGGGATCACAGTTTTTATCTATTATTGTCGGAAAATTGTTTGAGGCGGATTTGAGCGCATACAGATTTTCATTTTCCGCTGCTGTGCTTGTAAAAACTGTTATTTATTTTGCAATAATCTTTTTGGTGGTTTTGATTTTTAACACTAAAACATTGGCAAAATATCAGTTGATTGATTTGTTGAATTCAAAAAAGAGTGCTGAAAAGAGACTTATAAGAAATACCACACTCTCAGTAATTCTGTTCATTGTCGCAGTGGCTGCACTGATTTTTGCCTATGTAGAGATTGGATTCAGAGGTAAGACAATTAATGCTAGGGAATTTGTTATATCGGTTGTGGTTGGACTCGTTGGAAATTTCCTGTTCTTCTTTGCATTAGCCGGATTTTTGCCTGCATTACTTAAAAAGTTCAAGGGATTCTATTTTAATAAATTGAATGCTTTCGTAGCGGCTCAGTTTGGTCACAATATTAATTCTTCAGCGGCATCGTTTGCATTAATCAGCATCTTACTGTTTTTAGCTATCTGCGCATTTTCAGTAGGATTTTCGATGAATGGATATCTTAACAGCAGAATGAAAAATGCGACTCCGGTGGATGTATCTGCAGAAAATCTTAACGGAACGGTGTCTGATTTACTAATTGCAAACGGCTATGAGCCCGATCAATTGATGGATGGATATTGTGAAGTCCCTATATATCAGACTAACCAGATTACTATTGCATCCACTGTAAATGCAGCGATGGATATGGCACAGAAGACGTTCCCTCTTGCTAAGTGGGAGACGGAAGAAAATATAGTAAGACTGTCTGACTACAACATGCTCGAAGAAATGTATGGCAGAAAGCCGATTGTCCTTGCTGACAACGAATATGCGATGATTTGTGATTTTGATATACTCACTGATATAGTCAATGAGGCTATCAAAAACAGCAATATCATTACTGTTAATGGAATAGAATTGGTAAGCGGATATAATAAGTGCGTGGAGGAATATGTACTTATGTCCGGAATGAGCGCTGCGATGGGCGTGGTTGTATTGCCTGACGTGGTTGTTGATAATAACCCTGATGCATTTGCAGCAGTAGGATCTGTATTTGCCGGAAACTATCGTGAGATAGTGCCTGAAGAGGACACTGATACTGAGGGCGCAAATGGACCGAGTAAGGCAGACTATGCTGTTGTGTATGGAGACGGAGTATTTGAGGATGTTTTCGGTACTGTAGATGAGAATTCTGCTACCGCACAGTATACTACCAGAACTCAGGTGCATGAGAGCAGTGTAGGTACCTCTGTATCGGTTGTATTCATCGTTCTTTATATCGGAATTGTATTTATTATTACCGGAGCTGCAGTAATTGCACTTAAGATTTTGTCAGATAGTATGGATTCTGTTGAAAAATACAGTATACTAATGAGGATAGGTGCCGATCGCAAAATGCGTGAGAGAGCACTTTTTGCACAGACATTTTTCAATTTTGTTCTTCCGCTTGTAATCGGACTGATTCATTCTGTATTTGCACTCAGATATGCCAAGGGTGTGCTGGTTGCAATAGGTATGACCAGAATGTTCAGCGGAACAGTAATCGCGGTACTTGTGATGGTATTGATCTACGGAGGATATTGTCTGATTACCTACGAGGCCTGTCGCAGAGTTGTGATTGGCGTAGAAAAATAGTGAGATATGTTTGAATGTGTTGATAAGCATCTATCAGATTAAATGCACTTATGAGGGGTTAATGTAATGCGTAAAATTGGAATTCTGGAGGATGATAAAAAGCTTGGTGAGGAGCTTAAATATTTCCTCGAAACGAATGGTTATGAAGTCAGATACTTTGACGTAGAGGAGTATGTTGGAAAGCCGGAGAGCTTTTTGGTTAAGCTTCTTTTAGACGAGAATTTGCACTTGCTTCTTTTGGATATCGGACTTCCCAGAATAGACGGGGCTCATGTATGTAAAGCGTATCGTGCTGAGACGGAGTCTCCGGTAATTATGATTACCAGCAATAATTCGGAAATGACAGAGCTTTTGTGCATCACCAACGGAGCGGATGATTTTGTACCTAAGCCTTTTAATCCTCAGATTCTTTTGGCTCGTATAGAGATGATAATGAAGCGTGTTTATAAGGAAAATGCAGCGGCTGATGAAGTGACTGTGACTACAACTAACGATGCGATTTTTACCATTGATTATGCGAGAGGAAAAATCACTTCGGGTGATGAATCCAAGGAGTTGTCAAAAAATGAGCTTCAGATAATGAAGATTCTGGTACAGCATCACGGAGAGATTGTATCAAGAGAGGATATTATAGATTATCTTTGGGATAACAAGGCCTTTGTTGACGACAATACATTGACAGTAAATATGACTCGCATCAAGGGTAAGCTGGAGTCAATAGGAATCACTGATGCCATCGTGACCAAGCGTGGAATGGGATATCAGTTGGTATAAAAATGTGAGTAACAGTTCTGTGAGGGAATATGAGTTATTTTAAGTATTTGAGAGAACATGCCGGATGGTTAGCCATCTGGCTTTTCCTTGTATCATCTGTAGAGATAATGCTTCTTACCATGAAGGGTTCAGCCTTAGTGATGCTCTATGTCGGCATTGCATTGACAGTTGCAATTTTTCTCGGAACCTTTTTAGACTATTATAAGTCTAAGAAATTTATGACAGAGCTTGAAACTGCAATGGATTCTTTGGATAAAAAGTATCTTTTGCCGGAGGTGCTTGAGCCTGCAAGTAGCAGCGACCAGCAGATTTATATAGCGATTATCAAGCAGATGGAACAGTCGATGGCTGATAATATTGCTGAATACAGACGTCGCGGTGAGGAGTACAGAGACTATATTGAGACGTGGGTGCATGAGGTGAAAATACCGATTGCAACTGCCGGAATGATAATAGAAAATCATGGTGAGGAACCTGTAAAATCGGTAGGAATCGACGCAGAGGTAAAGCGTATTCAGAATTATGTTGAGCAGGCATTGTTTTTTGCCAGAAGTGAGGCTGTTGAGAAGGATTATATTATTAAGGAATTGGATCTCGAGGAAATTGCGAGCTCTGTTATTTACGATAAAAAAAGAATCCTTCGCGAGAAGCGTGCAAGCGTAGATATTCATGACATGAATTCTGTCAAGAAAGTACTCAGTGACGGAAAATGGCTCACATTTATAATGAGTCAGATTATCGATAACAGTATTAAATATGCCAAGAGTGAGCAAACGCTGTCACTTGAAATATTTGTGACGGAAGAGGCCGATGCAGTATCTTTGCATATTAAGGATAATGGTATCGGAATGAATAGCAGTGAGCTGGGCCGTGCGTTTGACAAGGGATTTACAGGCACCAACGGAAGAAATGTGAGCGCGTCGACAGGAATGGGACTATATCTGTGCAAGCGCCTGTGCGACAGACTGGAGCACGGGCTGACCATCAAGTCGGTGGAGGGCGAAGGTACGGAATTGATTATTGAGTTCTAATTGGTGCGCTAGATTAATATCAGGAGATTCCAATAGAAAAAATCTTAATAGGGAAATCTGTTTAATAGAATTCATGATAGAGGACAGAGTGTTATGAAAAAAAGATTGTGGGCAACAATTTTATCAGGAATTATGGTTGTATCTATATTTGGTGGGTGTGCATTAAACGACAAGCCTGTAGAAATTGATAAAACAAATTTAACACCGCTTAAGGTGGCTGTATTAAGTGGTCAGCCTGAACAGTATGCTGCTACAGTTGGTATCCATCAGGGCATTTTTGCAAAGTACGGAATTGATTTGGAGATTGTCAGTTGTGGTTACGGTACGGCGGCATTTGATGCTGTTGTAAGTGGTGATGCTGATATTGCGGAAATGTATGATTATGAAGTTGTCAACAGGATAGGTAACACCTATGGAATATACAACTATGTTGTTTTTTCAGAGATGACACCTGCATCTGAATTGAGCGGTGGACTATATGTAGCACCGGATTATGTAGATAATCTCGAGGCGCTTGATGGAAGCGAAGGGTTTATGACGACAATTGGTACGGTAAATCATTATTTTATGTCAAAGGCAATCGAGTGGCTCGGAATTGATTATGATAAGCAGAATATTATGAATGTGGAATCGGTAGGTACTGCGTTGACTTTGGCTCATGAGGAATGTGCTACAGCCTATGTAGTGAGTGGTGCAAATACAACCACTATAGAGACTGATGAATGGCAGCAGGTTGTGTCTTTTGAAGAACTGGGAATTACTACCGGAACATATTTGGTTGCAGATAAAGAGTATGTTGACGAAAATGCAGAGCTTATTGCTAATTACTTATTAGCACTTGAAGAAAGCGCTCGGTGTATAAACGAAGATATTGAGAAGAATGCAATACGTATTGCTGATACAATAGGTACAAGGAAGAAAGTATTCAAGGAAATATGGACTACTTATAGTATAACGCCCGGATTTACAGAAGAAGGTGCAGTACATCTCAATGAGATTAGAGCCTGGGCCTATGATGCAGGACATTTCGATGCAGAATATGACATAAAAGAGTTTATTGATTTAAGTGTTATAGAGAGCATATTTCCTGATAGAATTACGGTTGAGTTGCAGTAAATAGAAATGTTTTTATGATAAAATGATGAAATTAAAACACAACCTATGATTGAACACACAACAACAGATTGATAATTGATATGCTATAATGCATTTGATATGCTCTATTCACACCGGTGAATAATATCAGGAGGCATAGACAAATGCAGGTACAAATCGGAGATAAAATCAAAGAATTACGTAAGAGAGATAAAAGGACGCAGGAAGAATTGGCAAGTGTTTTGGGTGTGACTGCGCAGGCGGTTTCTAGATGGGAGGCCAACGGCTGTTATCCCGATATGAGTATTATTCCGGCCATAGCTAATTATTTTCATATCACTATTGACGAACTCTTTGGCTATAACAATGACAGAGAGGCCAAAATCACAGAGTATGTGAGAGTATCCAATGATTATTTGTTGAATAGTGATGGCGCGTCTGATGATATCATAGATATACTTAGAAAAGGACTTGAGGAGTTCCCGGCTGAACCGAGACTAATGAGTCAATTGTCCAATATGCTGTATCGCAAAGGATTCGCTGAAGCGGATAAACACAATAAATATCTGGAGGAAGCGGCAGAACTTTGCAAGGAACTGTGCAAGACAGACAGCAAATATATCGGGCAACTCATTCATACATATTCATTGATGGGTGAGTACAGTAAGGCAGAGGAAATTGCCAGCAAACAGCCACCGATAAATGAATGTAGAGAGATAATGCTTGCGAAAGTATTTGATGACGAAAGAGGTAATTGTTATCGTGGGGAAGAGCTTCTGTCACTTCTTCATTTCTTGGGAACGGAATTCAACATGGCTATAAGCTGGAATGAGAAGGCCAAGAATTCGATGGAAACAATTGAGCTTATTGAGGCGGTATGTACAGTGTATGAAAAGCTGTTCGCGGGTACTGATTATCAGGACTTTAGCAGTGATCTGTGCATGCTTAAGCTTAGCTGTGCAAAAATCGCAATCAAGAACAAAGAATATGCACAGGCTGTTAAGTACTTTGAAGCCGCATACGAGTATTTTGAAAAGTACGACTATATATTAAAAGGTGGACCAATTAAGAGAGAGATAGAATTCAACTCACTGCTACTTAAAGACCTGGATTCTTTCCCGAAAGAGACGCCCATCGTGCTGGTTAGACCTGAATATCTGAGGGACGTGGTAAATGATTTGCCCAAGAAGTTCAGGGCAAAGATAGAGGGTAATCCCAGGTACGAAAAAATTATATAAGGTGACCAATACTGGCAACTTATGTATCGATATTGGCAACTCATGTCATAGGCTATAGTAAAAAGATTTTGCCTCTGTTACTTTGTTATCAACAAAGAAACGGAGGCATATTTTTATGATTCATTGCGAGGATGTTCTTAAAAGTTTTGGCGATAAAAATGTATTGAGCGGAATAAATCTGGATATTGAGGAAGGACAGATATTTGGTCTGCTTGGACCTTCCGGTGCAGGTAAAACCACGTTGATAAAAATCCTGACAGATCAGCTTATCTTTGATTCGGGAAATGTGAAGGTGATGGGCAAACCGGTAAATAAACTGACCGGAGAAGATAAGAAAAAGATAGGAATCATGATGGATTCTTTTGGCTTGTATGAAAGACTTTCATGTAATGACAATCTAAAAATTTTTGCGGATATATACGGTATATCGCACAGCCGTATTAGTGAGATTCTTGAGTATGTGGGCTTGGGTGAAGCAGGAAAAAGAGCCGCGTCAAAATTATCAAAAGGCATGCAGGCGAGGCTTAAGCTTGCAAGAGTATTTATGCATAATCCTAAAATTATTTTCTTGGATGAGCCAACGAGTGGATTAGATCCCCAATCTATGAAGGCCATACATAAGCTGATTCTTGAGAAGAAAAACATGGGATGTACGATTTTTCTGACTACCCACAATATGGAGGAGGCTGCAGCATTATGTGATAACGTGGCACTTCTTAATGAAGGCCGTATAGTTGAGTGTGGTGTGCCGGAAGAGATATGCAGAAAATACAATCATCAGAAAACGCTGTCGATGCATCTGGCGTCAGGTGAAGAAATCGAATTGCCGCATAACAAAGAAGCAGCAGAGAAAATATTTGAGTTGCTGAAAAATGGAATGGTGGAGACAATTCATTCATCAGAGCCAAATCTTGAGACAGTTTTTCTGGAAATTACAGGAAGAAAATTGGAGGAAGCATAGATGCGTAACAGTTTGATAATAATTAAAAAGCAGTTGAAAGATACATTAAAAAATAGGACAATACTTATACAGTTTATTCTTTTCCCGATAATGACGCTTGTAATGGAAAATGCAATCCGTATCGAGGGTATGCCGGAGCTTTTTTTTACAAAATTATTTTCTGTAATGTACATCGGTATGGCTCCGCTGACGTCGGTTGCTGCTATTATTTCTGAGGAAAAGGAGAAGAATACACTTAGAGTGATGATGATGGCAAATGTGAAGCCATGGCAGTATCTGCTGGGAGTAGGAATCTATGTATGGACCATCTGCATGATAGGTGCAGGCGTGATGGCTACAAGTTTTAGAGGAAGAGATATATTGACATATATGTGCTTCATGGGTGTTGGTTTTGTGATATCAATCGTAGCCGGAGCATGTGTGGGTATTTTTTCAACAAGTCAGATGAGTGCGACTTCATTGGTTATGCCGGCGATGATGGTATTGTCTTTTGCACCGATGCTTTCCATGTTCAATGAGCGTATTGCCAGGATTTCTAAAATATTTTATACGCAGCAGCTTAGAATTTGTCTGGATACATTGAGTCTTGATTCAATCGAAAAAGAGACATATATAGTCATGGCTGTAAATATAGCGATCTTGATGGTTTTGTTTTGCGTTACCTATAAACACAAAGGATTAGAGTAATGAAAATAGAAATAGATATTGATGATAAGTATCCTGATATATCAGTGCAGATAAAGGCACCGGGTATTAATCAGGATGTCGAAAAAATAATATCGATGATGCGCATGATTAATATGCAGCTGGCTGTAAAAAAGGATGATGAGACCTTCCTGTTGGATATTGATAAAATACTCTACATAGAGGCGGTAGAGCGCAATACATTTGTCTATACCGAGGATACAGCATATGAGTCTGACTTAAAGCTGTATGAGGTTGAGAAAGAATTGCTGGAGAAAAAATTTTTCCGTGTAAGCAAGCAGAGTATTATTAATCTTAGGAAAATCAAGAGCTTAAAGGCTGAGATTAATCGTAAGATTCGCGTTACATTGGTTAATGGTGAGCAAATTATCGTATCCAGAATGTATGCGGATGAATTGAGGAAATGTTTGGGAGTAAAATGATGGAAGACAGAAAAACAATTTTCAGTTATATAGGACAGCTGTTTGCAACATATGGAATCATCGTCGCCATATTTATGATTTTTTCAGTAACTATAGGTGATATGGCAAAAGAGCACTCAACTTTATTTGAACTCGGAAAGCAGGGACTTACTGTTGCGACACTTTTTCAGCTACTTGTTTTAGCGTTAATTATTACGGTGGCACAGATTCTGTTTTTGACAGATAAGTTGATTAAGTCTATGAATGTCATAGCCAGAAATGTGTGCTTTTTCGGATGCACAGTAGCGGCAATGGTGGTTTTCGCAATTTGCTTTGATTGGTTTCCGATTAATGAAGTGAGGGCATGGGTAGGCTTCGGAGTATCATTTGTCATCTGCACAGCTTTGAGCATAACCATCAGCAAGCTTGAGGAAAGAGCTGAGAACCAAAAGATGGAGCAGGCGCTTGCTAGATTGCAGAATGAAAAATAAGATATATTAGATATGCTAAATAGAAATATTAAACAGAAGTGTGCGTTTATCAGATTGTTATAAATATATACGGGTAGAGATAATTGAAAGTAACATTTGAACAGGTGGATTTAGTCGAAAAAGAAGAGGCTACAATCCGTGCAATAGAATTGAATAAAGATATACAGACCGCGATAGATTTGCTGGAGGGCGGAATAGGGAAAATATCTGCAACCAAGGATGGCAAGACGTTTCTGATAAAGCATGGTGTGATATATTATGCAGAGTCTGTGGACAAGAGGACTTACATATATACAAAAGATGAGTGCTATGAGACCAAGGAAAGGCTGTATGAACTTGAGGAGTCTCTTGGTATATTTTGTGCCAGAGTGTCTAAGTCGATGGTGGTAAATCTCAAAAAGGTACAGAATGTCACTTCGGAGTTTGGCGGACGAATGGTGGCTACGATGTTAAACGGTGAAGAGCTGGTAGTATCAAGAAGCTACGTGAAGGATATCAAAAGGAGGCTGGGACTATAATGAAATACTTAAAAGTGATTTTTCTGCAGGCTCTTTTGATTACTGTGGGTATAACGTTTGCAATATCTTTGGAAGGCCTGATTGAACATCTAAAAGGCGGGGAAATGTATTTTCAATGGTATATGCCGGGAAGTGCAATAGTAGGAGGAATACTGTGTGCGATTCCGTCTGCGCTTTTATTGATGAATGTATTTGAAAAGACTAAAAAGCAGTTTGTTATCAGAGTTATTATTCATTGTATACTGCTGTATGTTATCAATTCCTTGATTGGCTGGCTGTTTAAGTGGTTTACTACATGGTCAGGATTTTTATTCGTTTCAATTTCATATTTCGCGGTATATGTTTTTGCCTGGGTTGGTGGATTTATCATTAACAGGCAAGAGGATAAAGAGATCAATGAAGCGCTTAATGATATTCGTGATGAAGAGTGATTATTGCGAAAAAGTGTTTACAAAAGAGCAACTTAGTATCAAGTTTATGCAACTTGGTAGGGTTGCTCTTTTTTTATGCTCCGAAAAATATTATTGTGCATACATAGACAAAAGCAACTCTCAAATAAAGAGCTCGCAAAGGATAAATACGAATTAAGAGTCGTTGAAGACAATAAATACGGGGTGAATCATGAAGGTTATCGAGGTCGAAGAGTTAAAGAAAAAATACAGAGAGCATCTTGCGGTGGATGGTATTTCTTTTTCTGTAGAGGAGGGCGAGCTGTTCGCATTCCTCGGAGAGAACGGAGCCGGTAAATCCACCACCATCAATATGCTTTGCACAATATTGGAAAAGTCCGGAGGCAATGCAAAAATATGTGGATTTGAGCTTGGTACACAGGATGATGAGATAAGAAAAAGAATTGGTATTGTTTTCCAGAATTCAGTTCTGGATGGGAAGCTTACCGTGAAGGAAAACCTTTATACCAGAGGCACATACTATGGATTGAAAAAGAGTGAAATCAAGGAGAGGCTTGCAGATATTTCCAAATCCTTTGAGATGGATGAAATATGGAATCGCAAATATGAGAAGCTTTCCGGAGGGCAGCGCAGACGAGTAGACATCATGAGAGCGCTTATCAATCAGCCGAAGATTCTTTTCCTGGATGAGCCGACCACCGGTCTTGATCCGAAGTCGAGAAAACTTGTGTGGGATTACATTAATATCCTTCGTAAGGAGCAGGGAATGACTATTTTCCTTACCACACATTACATGGAGGAGACCAGGGATGCGGACCATGTAGTGATTTTGGATAAGGGAAAAATTGTCTGCAAGGGAACACCTGCGGAGCTTAAATCAAAATATACACACAACAGATTTGTATGGTATACGCCGGAGTGTGAGAATGCGGAGAAAGTACTCAAAGAAATGAAGGCTACAAGAGTTGAGTATGATGTTGACCACTACAATTCGGTGGTGGAGGGTAATCTGACAGAGCTTATTTATGAACGAAGAGATGTGATTACCGATTACGAAATTATCAAGGGCAGCATGGATGATGTGTTCCTTAATTTGACAGGGAAAGAGTTTGCATAAAAGAGTTTATATGCGGATGAACATATGAATCATTGCTTGAAAGGAAGATAGATATGAGAGGTTTTGTTGGTTTTACCAAAAGAAATATGATGCTCTATTTTAAGGATTTGATGGCGGTTATTTTCTCAATGCTTACATCAATCATTGTATTTGCTCTTTATCAGCTGTTTCTAAAGGGAACATTTGTTGACTCGATCTCGGACTCAATGGTTGGATTGGAGAATTTTATAGCAGCTTCAGATATTGATACACTTGTAAACGGAATACTTCTTACAGGAATAATGGGAAGTGCTATTATTACGGTTCCGTTTAACTGTCTCAATACTATTGTCAAAGATCGTGAGAATAAAATTGATTATGATATATCAGCCACACCTCTTAAGCGTTGGCAGATAGTTTTGTCGTATTTTACAGCTTCCAGTCTCAGCTCAATTATTATGGTTGCAATAGTTCTTACAGTTGGATTAATTGCACTTACCATAATGGGGGATACATATATATCTGCAGAGTGTATTGCCATGCTCTATGGTATGGATATTGTTGGTTCTGTATCATCGACCGCATTTTTCATGATTATCATGCTGATGTTCAAAAATACCGCGGTAAGCTCAGCATTTTTTGGAATTTTGTCTGCGGCAGCCGGATTTGTTATAGGTGCATATATTCCCACATCTAATTTCAGTGCGACCGTTCAGACTGTATGTAACTTATTTCCTGCAAGCCATGTGACAGTAATGTTCAGACAGCTGCTGCTTAAGGGCGTGGTTGAACATATCAATGATGGAATAGGCGGAATAGATAATGGGGCATTTGCAGAGGCAATAAGAAATACATTTTCGTTCGAAGCATATCTTTTTGATGGAAATGTCACCAACAGAACATCACTGATTTATGTAGGCGCATTGGCAGTTGTATGTATTGGAATTATGGTTGTGCTATACAGCAGAACATATAAAAGAAAATAATGAGATATTTTCATAGAAAACATATGCAGATTAGGATATATTAGTAATGTATGCGAAAGCATGTACTATATATTATAATCTGCATTTTTTATTAATCTGCTTTTTTGAGGAGGATTAGATATGCCTTTTATTGATTCAAAAATCACATTGGAACTTAATGATACACAGAAGGACAGCCTTAAGACTAAGTTTGGTAAGGCGGTGTCACTCATCGGTAAGCCTGAGAGCTACCTGATGGTAGGTATCGAGGATGGATATGATCTTTATTTTGCAGGTAATAAGCTTGAGAAAGGTGCTTATGTCGCAGTAAGTCTGTTTGGTAATGCATCATCTAGTTCATATTCAAATATGACCGCAGAGATTTGCAAAATATTAGAGGATGAGCTTGGAATTCCTTCGGACAAGGTCTATGTTACCTATCACGGTGTAAATGA
The DNA here is from genome assembly GCA_002317155.1 of Lachnospiraceae bacterium UBA1721. GTDB lineage: Bacteria > Bacillota > Clostridia > Lachnospirales > Lachnospiraceae > AC2028. Next base: position 9,922 of record DCIR01000020.1, on the reverse strand, counting down.
CTGGGGCTGGGCCGGAAGAAATTTCTAGGAAGAACAGAATTTGTAAATAAGCAATGGATATAGACAAAGTAAAGACAGAGACAAAACAAAAGATAACTTAAAAGATAAAGACTACAAGGAGACTACGATGAAAGAATATATAAAATGTGCTAACCCCTATATGCCTCTTTGGGAGCATGTTCCGGACGGAGAGCCCAGGGTATTTGAGCATAATGGTGAGAAACGAGTATATGTATATGGTTCACATGATATTGAAGTAACGCAGTATTGCGGACGCAACTATGTTGTATGGTCTGCACCAGTTGATGATCTTACCAACTGGAAATGTCATGGTGTGGCATATGAGACTCACTATGATTCTGTATTGTATGCGCCCGATGTAGTTAAAAAGGGTGATACATATTATATGTATGCGGCTGAGAGAAAGGGAAGCCTTGTAGTTGTTGCAAGTTCAAAGACTCCTTGGGGACCTTTTGAGAATCCTGTTGAGACCAAGCTTGGCTTTGATCCCGGCGTACTCGTAGATGACGACGGAAAAGTATATGCATATTGGGGAGGCTGTGCTGCACCCTGCTATATTGTAGAGCTTGAGGATGATATGGCTACATTCAAGGAGGACACCCTTGTCTGCAATCCTCTCGGACATTCTACCTGCCCTTGGGATCCCGTTGATGACGGACATATCTCACTTATTGACGCATTTTTTGAGGCATCAAGTCCTCGTAAGGTTATGGGCAAGTATGTATATCTTTATTCAAAGCGTTACGAGAAGCCTATTCCTGAACTTGGTGTGTATGATGCCAATAATGGTTTTCTTTCATATCGTTTCAGTGATTCTCCTTTTGGTCCATTCCATGATGGCGGAGATATCAGCTTTAATGGCGGAGAAATTCTCAAGGATGCTGAGGGCTGCGGAACTCAGACATATCAGTGGGGCAACAACCATGGTTCAATCATGGAAGTAAATGGAAAATGGTACATCTTCTATCATCGTCAGACCGGAACCAACGAGTATTCGCGTCAGGCAATGATGGAGCCTATTGATGTTGCTATGGGTGCTGATGAAATGCTCTATATCGGAGATGTTAAGTATCTTAACGGTGAGCCTGTATCATCAGGTGTTGTAGAGATGACCTCGCAGGGACCTCACATCAACGGACTCGATGCTCGCAAGTGGATATCAGCAGGATATGCCTGCCATATTTACGGCAGCAAGACTCGTGCATATGTAAAGCCGGGCTATGAGCAGATTGATGAAATCTCTACACCTGTAGTGGGAATGTCTTCAGGAACAACCGTAGGATTCAGATATCTTCAGTTTGGTAACAACGGACCAAAGAGCGTCACTGTAGTTCTCGGAGAGCACAAGGATCTGAAGATTAATGTGAGAATAGATTCTTACAGAGGCCGCATCGTATCAAGTTTTGAAGCGGCAGCAGGTGAGAATGAAAAGACTGCGAATATTACTGCAGGCGTAATCGGAAAGCATGCCGTATACTTTGAGTTCCTTTCAAAAGAGGATGGCGAGGTTGCTGAATTCGACAGATTCACATTTGATTAATTATATTAGATTTAATTAGTATTTGTATGACTGCGTATATTAAGAAAAATATTAAAAAATCTATATTGCCGGGAATTATATTGGGACTTTTGTGTGGCGTCGGGTATTTTGTCAAAAGAGACGGAGCACTTTGGTTTGGTATTGATAGAATTCTTGTGTTGGCAGTAGCTGTATTTATTCAGATTGTGATTGTTACGCTTTCGTTTTCTATCGCAGATATGCTGAAGGATAGAAGGGCGAAAAAGGAAGCAGCAGATGATGATAGAGTGGCGAACAAGGAAGCTTCCGAAAATGCACTGCCTTGGATAAACCGTGTGGTAAAGTCTTCGCTTTTGTATTACTTTATCGCATTCGTTTTGATACTTATCCTATGGATACCGACCTTTTTGGCGTTATATCCCGGACTGTTTATTTATGACGCACTGTGGCAGTATTCGATGTATGTGCAGGGCGAGGTAACAGCGCATCATCCGATTCTGCATACTTATATGTTAGGCGGAATAATTGATTCGGTATATAAATCAACCGGTTCAATTAACAAGGCCGGTGCTGCTTATACTATTGTCCAAATGGTTATTATGGCCTTGGGATATGCATACATTTTATATGTATTCCACCGTGAGAAGGTAAGTACTGTTCTGCATGTGATTGCGCTGTTTATATGGGGCTTGTTCCCGGTGTGCGCGATTTTCTCAGTAGCCATGACTAAGGATAGTATTTTTTCAGTAGCCGTTGCGGATTTTGTCGTAATTAATTTTCTGTTGCTGCGAGATGGCAAAGAGTTCTTTAAGAGAAAGTCTAACTGCATTCTATGGGTTATATTTGCGCTCGTCGTAATGATTTTCAGAAATAATGCAAAATATGCACTGATACTGATGATTCCGTTTGTTCTTGTACGTTTATACAAGGATAACAAAGCATCTTCAGATGGTAAAAAGCCTCATGTGGTACTCAAAAGTGCGATAATGATGCTTGTTACCGGTGTACTGTTTTTCATATACGCACATCCGATTACCAATGCCGTTACGATAGACGGAATTTCTACGGCAGAGATGCTATCGGTTCCTGCACAGCAGATAGCCAGAGTTTACAATTATCACAATGATGAACTGAGCAGCGAAGATAAGGATCAGATTGAGCAGATTTTTGGATATTCAGATAAGCTAACGGAGTATATTCCACAGCAGGCCGACAATGTTAAGGGCTGTATGGATGCTGAATATCTTGAAAAGAATATGGGCGGTCTGATTAAGACATGGGTGAAGTTTGGCGCGAGATATCCTAAGGAATACGTGGATGCATTTTTGGAGCTTACATATCCCTTCTGGTATATGTGGCCCAGATATGTTGTCTATACCAACGGCGACGAGACCTATATTCCTATGTGGAGTAGTGTACCGATAGAGCAAAATCCGAAGGTTGCGGTGCTTTATGATTACTATAGTCAGTTTGCTACAGGTAAGATTGTTCAGGGGTATGACTGGATATCATGGATATTCTCTCCGGCGCTGTATTTCTATGTATTTATTTGTGCCGCTGCATATTCTATTAAGGAAAATAAGAAGAAGTTTTATCCGCTGTTTTTGGCAGTATTGCTTTTGTGGCTGACATATATGCTTGGTCCTGTAGCACAGATTAGATATGCACTGTATTTGCTGTGCCTGATTCCTTGCTGGGGACTGATAATCGGAAGATGCAGTAAGCGTGATTGACCAGTGGTAAGCACAGTTCATTGTAAGTGCAATTCATGTACAACTGTGAGTGGCTTGGCGCGCTGATAATGGGGTAGTGGTAGCGTCTGAGTACGCTTAAGGGGGATGTATGATTAATAAGCTTAGAGAGCAGATTAATAAATATTTTGTCGGAAAAGAAAATGTTGTGGACGATGCATTGGTATGTCTTCTTGCCGGAGGACACCTTCTTATCGAGGATGTACCGGGAGTGGGAAAAACAATGCTTGCCAAGACTATTGCCACCAGTATCGATGCCAGCTTTGGAAGAATTCAGTTTACTCCTGATACTCTTCCGGGGGATGTGCTCGGCGTGTCAATTTATAATATGGCCAGTAAAGAGTTCGAATTTCATGAAGGCGTGATAATGAAGCAGATTGTGCTCGCGGATGAGATTAACAGAACTTCGCCCAAGACACAGGCCGGTATGCTTGAGGCAATGGCTGAAAAGCAGGTTACGGTGGATGGTAACAGAATGCCGCTTCCGGAACTTTCAATGGTAATCGCAACACAAAATCCTTCTGAATTTATTGGAACATTTCCCCTTCCTGAGGCTCAGACCGATAGATTTTTAATGAGAATCAGTATCGGATATCCCAATGAAGCTTCAGAGATTCTGATGGCTAAAAAGCATATATCAGGTGAACTGGATGAACAGATTAAGCCTGTATGCACTGCCGAAGATGTAATAAAAATGAGAGAACAGGTTAAAGCTGTACTTGTCAGCGACATAGTTCTCAGATATATCAGAAATATTGTTGACAGCACCCGTAACGACGGACATTTTGTCAATGGAGCCAGCCCCAGAGCATTTCTCGCGCTGGTAGATGCTTCGCGTGCAAAGGCATTTTTAGAAGGCCGTGATTTTGTTAAGCCTGATGATGTCAAAGCGGTTGCTCTCAATGTTCTCAGACACAGACTTACTCTTACACCTGAAGCAAGGATTAAGTCCGAGGGACTTGAGAAGATTCTCAAGAGCCTTATTATTGCTGCAAAAGTGCCTATGGATGTCAATGAAAAAGCATAAATAGTGTGACATTTGTGACTGATTTTGATTATATGCAGGGGTAGTTAAGTGGAGCGAGGAATGTGGAGAAACAGAATCATATTCATAGGATTATGGATTCTGTCCGTAGTGGGAATCAGCTGGTATGGCGGCCCGGTAAGCTACGGTATTTTTCTCATGCTTACATCTATCCCTGTTATTTCTTTTTTGTATCTTCTGTTTGTATTTTTCACATATCGTGTGTATCAGGAGATCGGAACCAAGAACCCGATTGCCAATCATAAGATTCCATATTACATAACTTTACAAAATGAGATGCCTGTTCTTTTTACGAGTATACGTGTCAAATTCTATAGCTCGTTCTCGGATATCGAAGGTATCACGGATGACTATGAGTACGAGCTTACACCCAAGAGCGGTATTAAGCTCGAGACCGATTTGATATGTAAATATCGCGGTGAGTATGAGGTTGGAATCAAGAGAATCATAATCACGGATTTTCTGCGTCTTTTTAGATTTTCATTTAAGAATCCTGAACCGCTCAGAGTGCTTGTTAAGCCGGATTTGGTATCTGTCGATTCATTAAAAGTTAATCTGTTGGCAGCGGAATATTTAAGAGAGGCTAAGAATAATATTTCTCGACCGGATGTGATTGTGAGGGATTACATAGCGGGTGACAGCCTTAAGCGAATCAACTGGAAGGCTTCGGCGCGAAGCGGGAAAATTCTTGTCAGAAAAGATGAGGGCGAGGAAAAAAGAGGCATTCTTATTATTCCTGATACCTGTAGATATTCTAACGATGAATACGAATATATTCCCCTTGAAAACAGAATATTGGAGCTTATACTGGCGCTCAGTCTCTACTATGTAAAGCAGGGGGTACCGGTTAATTTGTTTGCTCTTCAGAAAAACGGTGAGTTTTTATATTCAACCGTTAATAGTGAAAGTGGATTCGATAAATTTTATGAGCTCGTGTCAAATATTTATTTTGATGACAGATTTACGTCTGAGGAGACTGCGCTGAAAATGTCGGAGACCGGAATTGCGGCAGAAGAATCCAACGCAATTGTTGTTCTTGGAAAAGATAATAATAACGGCGATAAATTATTACGATTTTTAGAAGATTCGGGACTGACGGTAAATGCATATCTTGCAGATCCTAATAGTTCATTGGAGGAATCCGTATGAGTGATAGGAAGATAAGCAGAAAAGATATCGTCAATATTGTATACAGGGTTATGTATACCCTACCTATCGCGGCAGCAATAATTGCTGAATGCTTGGTTTGGATTAAAAATATGCTTGCCAGGGAGAAATATGCCGAGCTTGCGTCAGATAATCTTGCAGTGGGTGGAATATATACCGGAGTGATTTTAGGCTCTATTCTGATAGGATTTTTGGCCAGTTTACTGATTACACTGACGCGGTGGACCAAGATTGCAACGGGCGTTGGAATTATAGCAGCATTAATTGTAATGATGTTTATAAGAATAAATCCTGAACGACTGACAGTTGCAGCTTTGCTATGGCTTGTCCCGGTGCTGCTTGCAGACATCATAAGAGAATTTAAGAAAAGAGAAAATGAGAGTTCGGTTGTCTTCCTGCTTCCGTTTTTGATAGTTTCATTTGTGATGATTAACTTTATTCCCATATCAAACAGGCCGGTTGATTGGAGCGGGGTAGTTTCTATCTATGAGAGACTTACTGAAAATACCAGGGTATTTTGGTCTAAGTTTGACTGGTCATCGGTTGATTACGGTGAGTCGAAGATTGGATTTGGCGAGGACAGTTCGCTTTTTAAGAGTCTTAAGAAGAGCAGCAAACTGGTCATGGAGGTTACCCGTGAGTATCCTGATGCCGGAGCTGTGTATTTGACCGGAAAAATATATGCTGATTTTGATGGCAGAGAGTGGAATGAATATGTCGTTTCCGAGGGTGATGAAGAGTATACCCGCATGATGGATACGATAGAAACCATGTGTGCCATCAGGGAAACATATCCGTATAATTACAGAGAAGTATACCGCTGTGTCAAAGTTGATATTGAGCTTAAGGATATCAAGACGGAGCATATGTTTGTACCCGGAAAAATGATTATCGGTACAAGAGGTAGTATTGCGGCTAAGTACAGCGGGGATAATGTTTATTTTGATGAGGTAAAAAGATATGGAGAGGAATACTCTGTAAGCTATTATCTTCTCAATCGAAACGGTGAAGACATTATCAAATACCACAAGGATATTACGGAAGAAACCTGGCATGAGACTGCCATTGATTTTAGACCTAGCGGACAAAGACCATATACGTATCAGGACTTATTGGACTATAGGGAATATGTTAAGGATGTATACGGTAAAGAGCCTGAGTTAAACGGGGAAACTCTGGAAAAAATAGCAGAGATTATCGATGGAGCAGAGAGTGACTACGATAAATTATGCAAGATGGAAAGCTGGCTGGCTTCACAGGAATATACGCTTGATGTAGATGATATTAAGTGGGTTAGAAGCGAGGGTGATTTCCTTGACTATTTCCTTAATGTTAACTCGTCAGGTTATTGCAGTTATTTTGCAACTGCTTTTGTCTTGATGGCCAGATCGGAGGGGATTCCTGCTAGATATGTGCAGGGCTACAGAGTGCCGAGCAGTAAGGTTATGACTGTCGATGTGACCTCTAACATGGCGCATTCATGGGCAGAAGCTTATATAGAGGGCGTTGGATGGATTCGTTTTGATCCGACTCCGGGATACAGTTCGATTGCAGTATGGGGAAGTGCTTTGCGAGAGCCTGAGTATTACGAGGAACTGGCTCAGATTGATGAGCCGGAGGTAACTGAACCCGTTATCGAAGAGGAAGAGATTGTAGAAGAAGTACCGTATTACGATGAAGCTAAAAGGAAGGCAGAGGAAGAAAAGCGTATAGCTGAAGAAAAGCGAAAGCAGCAGATAACTACTATTATCGTTGTTTCGACATTGGCCGGGCTTGTTTTGATAGGACTGATAATGGTATGTATCAGAATGATTGTCCGAGCGGTAAAATACAGGCAAATGAGTAAGGATGAGAAAAGAATAGAACTATGCATGAGATGTATGCTGGTGCTTGACAGCCTTGGAAAGCGTCCTGTAGATGGTGAGACACTCACTGAATTTGCTGCACGAATATATGATGAGCTTAAAGTTGAAAATACGATGTTTATCGATGTATATGAGCATATGTTGTACAGAAACGGCAGTGATGTTAAGGTTTCTGCATTAGCAGACAATTATGAAGAACTAAAAAAACTGCTTCGCGGAAGAAAAAGACTTAAAGCAAAGATTAGATATGTAATAGGAGTTATATTCGATAGAAAAGTATTAAGTGAATAGATTTATGCTGATAAACTGAAATTCGATAGTAATAAAGGCGCCTCTTCATTTCGAAGTGGCGCCTTTTGAATGTGTGTGAATCATTTGAATTGAATCAGCATAATCTATTAGTTGAAATAGATATCTACTTTGCCCATACCATTTTCAACATGAAGATTAAGACGAGGAGCTTCAGGATTGGTGCTTGGATTACCGTGACGGACAATCTGACCCATACCGTTTTCTTCAGTCATAGCTACAGACCAGCTTGAGGGAAGGTAGAGGTTGATGTGGCCAAATCCGTTTTCGATGCTTAAGTTAGCCTGGTTGTTCATCATTTTGATGTCGTCAAAATATACGGTAAGTCCACCAAATCCATTTTCAATATGACCATTGCAGAACTCAGTTCCGCGAATATAACGGGTCTGCTCTCCAAAACCGTTCTCAATGTGGAAATTGTTGCCTACTACGCTTTCTGAATATGAGCCGGCTCCATTGCCTGTGTTGTTGCAACCGTCGTTTCCGATAGATTTTTCGAAGTTTGGGTTCATGCTTTCATATCTTTCTTTGCGTCTTCTCTTGATGCTTTTTTTTAGACCGCCGAAGATGAGCTCAAAACCTACACCGATAACAACAGATGCGAGAATGAGCATCCAACCTTTAAGTTCTCCGGGTAAAGGAAGATAAGCACGGTAGAGATATACAAGGTGCGCAGCACTGATAAGGAGCGGCACGAAGTGGAAACCTATAAGACTTCTGATAAATATAGCTGCGAAGAGGGCAGTCATAATGATTAAATAAAGACTTCCGGGAATGATACCTGATGCACAAAGGATGGCACCTACACCGATAACGAGTAATGCTACTCCCCAGAAAATTGCGTTTGCTCTGAATACTGAATGCTTGTTCATAGTTTTTACCTCATATAATACTTACAAAATAAGTTATTGATTATTTTATTGCTGCTTCATTTTTTCAAGAAGCGGCTTGTAATAGTTGCGTGATACATAGGATTTTTTCATTGAGCCTGCGAATTCAATCTCGCTTGAACCGGTTATATTTTTATGGATACATCTGATTTCTCGTGTGTTGAGAATCGTTGATTTTGATACCCTGAAAAAATAAAACGGAAGCATTTCTTCGAGCTCATATAGTTTTTGTTTGGTGTGAAAGATCTGATCCTTGGTGTGGACAATTACCAGTCCGCCGTCTGTTTCAAGGAAGATGATCTCTGAGAATTTCAGGTAGTAATCTGCTTCACCGTTGAAAACCTCCAAGGCTCCGGATGCTTTGGTGATTCCCGAAAGCTGTCTTTGCAGCTCAAGCATGTCTTCGTCAAGATTCTTGCAGCGAAGTACGATCTCGTTCTCTGAAATATTCTCATCCACTTCGATTCGAAATTTCATATGATCTCCTCGTTTCTAGGTTATGACCTCATTATAAAAGAAAAAAATTAAACGTAAAGGGCTTTTAAGTGACAGGTAAAAAAATAGAGGTAAGAGGTAAATTAATGCATAGCAAAATTAAAAAATTTATATAAAACTCTTGATTTTACGAGTAAAGATTAATAACATTTTAAGTGTATAATAATGAATCATAATAAGCCGAAGGAGGTAATAAAATGGCAAAATATGTATGTCCCGTATGTGGTTATATTCATGAAGGTGATGAGGCACCTGAGCAGTGTCCTGTATGCCATGTAAGTGGTGAGAAGTTTAAGAAGGTTGAGGGCGATCTTACTCTTGCAGTTGAGCATGAGTTTGGTGTATATGCTAAGACTGTAAAGAATAATGCAAATATCAGTGAAGAAGATAAGAAGTATATCTTTGATCAGCTTATGGCTAACTTCAAGGGTGAGTGTTCTGAGGTTGGTATGTATCTTTGCATGGCTCGTATTGCTCACAGAGAAGGATATCCTGAAATCGGTCTTTATTGGGAGAAGGCTGCTTTCGAAGAGGCTGAGCATGCTGCAAAGTTTGCAGAGCTTCTTGGTTCGGAGCTTGAGCCTAACATGAAGGCTACTACAAAGGATAATCTTGCATGGAGAGTTGAATGCGAATTTGGTGCTACTCAGGGTAAGTCTGATCTTGCAGACTGCTGTGATAAGTATGGACTCACTGCAATCGAGGACACCGTAAGAGAGATGGCCCGCGATGAGGCCAGACACGGTAAAGCGCTCAAGGGAATGCTCGAGAGATACTTTGGTTAAGCATTAAGCCATGCCATATCGTAAAATAGAAAGCTCATCCCCGGTTTACCGGAGGAGGAGCTTTTTATTTTGCGA
>DCIR01000069.1 GCA_002317155.1 Lachnospiraceae bacterium UBA1721 | reverse complement strand
TCAAGGGGTCCCATGGGATGATTTGCACCAAGCTTCATAGCGCTATCGATACCAGCGATATCAGAAACGCCCTCCATCTTGATGAATGCTGCTTCATTGATCATAGGGATGAGGATACGGTTTACAACGAAACCAGCTGCCTCGTTAACCTGTACAGGCTCCTTACCGATTTCTACAGAGATCTTCTTGATTGCATCAACAGTCTCCTGAGGAGTGTTAACACCTGCGATAACTTCAACAAGCTTCATTCTGTCAGCAGGATTGAAGAAATGCATACCAATCATAGGACGGGTAAGACCATTTCCGATCTCAGTGATTGAAAGAGATGAAGTGTTTGAAGCGAAAATGCACTCAGGCTTGCAGATCTTATCAAGCTCGCCAAAAGTGGTCTTCTTAACGTTCATATCTTCGAAAGCTGCCTCAACGATGAGGTCGCAATCTGCGCAAAGGTCTTCCTTAAGACCGGGAGTGATGCTTGCAAGGATACCATCAACGGTCTCCTGAGTCATCTTTCCTTTTTCTACGAGCTTAGCATAGCCCTTAGCAATCTTGTCCTTACCGCCTTCTGCCCACTCCTGCTTGATATCGCAAAGAGCTACAGTGTAGCCGTCAACCATAGCGAATGCCTTAGCAATTCCCTGGCCCATGGTTCCTGCACCAATAACACCAACCTTCATTTTAGTTCCTCCTAAATAAATTGAAAATGTTTAATAAATACATATTGTATTAATATTATCTGTTTACAAAAGGTACAACCTTAAGCTTCTTTTCCTTATCCTTCTCAAGGAAGTTGCCCATGCCTGCCTTCTGATCTTCAGTCTCGAAGCAGTCACCGAAGAGCTTCTCCTCGATTACAATAGCCTGATCCATATCTACCTGGAGGCCTTCATTGATAGCCTTCTTGCAGTTACGAACAGCGATAGGTGCATTAGCAGCGATGGTGTTTGCCATCTTCTCTGCAGCTGCGATGAGGTTCTCCTTAGCAGTAGCAGTTACATTGCCGGCCTCATCAACGGTAGCTGAGATAACATCGTTAACAAGTCCGATTGCAAGAGCCTGAGGAGCCTTGATATTTCTAGCAGTGTAGATAAGCTGCTTAGCCATACCAACACCGATGATACGAGCAAGTCTCTGAGTTCCGCCGAATCCGGGAGTGATTCCGAGACCAACCTCGGGCTGACCAAACATAGCGTTATCTGAGCAGATTCTGATATCACAGCTCATAGAGATCTCACATCCACCGCCAAGAGCAAATCCGTTGATTGCTGCGATTACGGGAATAGGGAAAGTCTCGAGCTTTCTGAATACATCGTTACCCTTCTTACCGAAAGCTTCTCCTTCAGCCTTAGTAAGGGTGCTCATCTCTCCGATATCTGCGCCTGCAACGAAGCTCTTCTCACCTGCTCCTGTAAGGATAAGGCATCTAACTTCGTTAAGATCTACAGCATCAAGAGTAGCATTGAGTTCATCAAGAACCTGTGAATTAAGAGCGTTGAGTGCCTTCTCACGATTGATGGTGATAGTAGCAATGTGGCCCTTCTGTTCATAAAGAATAAAATCCATTGTTATACCTCTTATTTTCTACTTATGTAAACAACCTCTAAAAACCGAACTAAGGGAATCCCGCAAAAGCGGAATTCCCTTTAGCAATTCCTAATATAGATTAGTCCTCAATCTTAACGATTGTAGAGCATCCCATACCACCGCCGATGCAAAGAGTTGCAAGACCGGTCTTAGCACCCTTCTTCTTCATCTCGTGTAGAAGAGTTACAAGGATACGGCATCCTGAAGCTCCAACAGGATGTCCAAGTGCAATTGCACCACCGTTGGGATTGAGCTGCTTATCAACGTCGATTCCAAGATCCTTACCAACTGCTACAGACTGTGCAGCGAATGCCTCGTTAGCCTCGATGATATCGAAGTCTTCGATCTTCATGCCGGCCTTAGCCATAACCTTCTTGGTAGAAGCAACAGGTCCGATACCCATAACTTCAGGACGAACACCTGCAAGAGCACCTGCAACGAAGGTAGCCATGGGCTTGATTCCAAGCTCCTTAGCCTTCTCCTCAGACATAACAACAACTGCTGCTGCACCGTCGTTGATACCTGAAGCGTTACCAGCGGTTACAAATCCATCGGGATTGATAGGACGAAGCTTAGCAAGTCCTTCGATAGTAGAACCGGCACGAGGTCCCTCATCTACCTTGAACTCTACCATTTCCTTCTTCTTCTTTACCATAACGGGAACGATTTCCTCGTCGAATGCGCCTGCTGCCTGAGCTGCTTCGCACTTCTGCTGGCTCTTAAGAGCGAACTCATCGAGCTCTTCTCTAGTAAGTCCCCACTCACGGCAGATATTGTCTGCGGTGGTGATCATGTGATAGTTGTTGAATGCATCCCAAAGAGCATCGTTAACCATGGTATCAACAAGAGTACCATTGTTCATTCTATAACCATAACGTCCCTGCATTACAGCGTAAGGAGCCATTGACATGTTCTCCATACCACCTGCAACAACGATGTCAGCATCGCCTGCCATGATCATCTGAGCTGCCTGGTTTACGCAGTTAAGACCTGATCCGCAAACAACGTTCATGGTAACAGCGGGAACTTCGATAGGAAGACCTGCCTTGATAGTAGCCTGACGAGCTACGTTCTGTCCCTGTCCGGCCTGAATTACACATCCCATGTAAACCTGATCAACCTGCTCGGGAGCAACGCCTGCACGCTTAATAGCTTCCTTAATTACGATTGCACCAAGCTCTGCAGCGGGGGTAGTAGAAAGTGATCCACCCATGGTGCCGATTGCTGTACGACAAGCACTAGCAATAACAACTTTTCTTGCCATTTCGAAATCCTCCATTTCGTATTAAAAAATTGATTAAAAAAATTAATTGGTTGTGATTGTTATTTTTTTCACACTCTATCGGAATTGTATCATAAAGGACATTTTTTTGCAACGACAAATACTTGTATACGGACGAATAAAATGTACATATTTTGATAAAAAACAGGGGGCATTCTTTAGTAATTTCGAATACCCCCTGTTCAAATATATTTATATCACTAATTCATTAGTATCATAAGCTGCTTAGTGGCTGTGTCCACCACCGGAATGTCCGCCACCGTGATGTCCGCCGCCATGACCGCCATGTCCACCGCTGCCACCTGATGATCTGGGTGAGTAGGTTCTTGTTGTATTAACAAAGCGCACCTGATCTCCCGAAAAATTAACAAAGCTTATTGCACCCTGAATCATCTCATCGTAACCGGCTCTCTTGAGCTGTGACTTTTTGTTCACAATCGCGTAACATACAATGAATCCGATAAAGAGTCCGATAAATCCATTGCAGATATACTTCATAGGCTCGGCGATAGCTTTTCCTTTGAAAAGTCTCAGGCACTCATCAAATGCTTCAACCGCGCCATCATAATACTTTTCCTTCATAGAATAAGTATATACATTGTCGGTAATTGAATAAGCCTTTGAGCTGCTGATGGTCTTCTGAGCTTTTCCCAATGAGCAAATATAATCATACTCATTATCAACAACATATACTATTGTAGACTCGTATGAGCCGAACATCATCTCTGCCTTATTAACTGCAAGTCTCTCTGAATAGCTCTCGGTCGCACTTGTATTATTTTCATCAGTCACATAGATGGCATTGGTATACTCAGTCAATGCCTCCATCTTTTCAATCAGATCTTCCTCTTCTGAATCGGTAAGATAATCAGCGCCGTCCATAATAAGTGCAGCATATCCGGTCGCGTCGTTGATGTAGTACTCATCAATTCCATAAATAGACTGATACTGACTCTGTTTTTCAAGCTCATCAATTCCGTATGCATTGGCAACAAGAGGATTAACTCCGACGAACGCAGTCATCACAGCAAGTGATACTGTTGCAGTGGCAGCCAGTGTAGAAGCGACGAGCTTAACAGCTGAGAATCTTTTATTCATAATTTTAGAAACCATTCTCGTCACCTCCTCTGTTACCAAACTGTCTGGGAATACGTCTTGTAAGCTTGTTATGTACAGAAACGATATCCCAAATACAGGTAAGTAATAGGATCATTATCGCAAATACACAGAGATAATAAACCAAATCGATAAAAGGATTGATTATCATAAGCAATACGCAGAGACCTATCGCAATCAAAGGCTTAATAAGAATCTTGACCTTTTCTCTGAAGGGTTGCTTAAATACCAGTCTGTTTTGCTTTACCTTTACACCACCTGCTTTATTGCCTGATGCTTTGACTATAGCCCAAACAATCAGCATTACAAATGAGAAAAACATTACGAACACACATCCTGCTCCGAAGCCCATTCTTCCCAGAGCATATGTGATTACAAAGCCTGCAATCCAGAATCCTCTGAGAGAATCTCCTGCAGTATTTACCTTGGTCTTAGCCTTCTTCTTATTCTGCTGAGCCATAGCCTTGGGCATAGCCTCTGATCTGGTACTTCTGAGTCCGCTGTCATCAAGATAATGCTGTCTTGTATACAGAAGGTTAAGTGCTTTATCCGTGATAACATAAATCACTATTGCAAAAATAGCTGTAATAAGAGCCAAAATAATCGGTCTTGGTGTGAAGAACAGATTAAGTATAAGCATAATCGGAAGTGACATAATAACAGATCCAAGCAGATACTTTTTATAATCTATCGGCACATCGGCACATACTTTTCCTGTCTGTCCGTTTACAACCGCATAACTTACATAGCCCTTATTGGGAACAGCAAGAAACCATACCGGGAAGTACGCCATATCTGCACGGTCAACCTTCAGCTTGCTCGATACAACATCAATCGACGGAGACGCAGAGTATCCCCTAAATGTAGGATCCGCCATAACCTTCGACAAAACATCAGCCGATACAACATCCCTTGCTTCGCTCTCATAAACTTCGGCCTTAACATCAGCAGTATCTGCGTAAAATCCGCTAAGATATCCTGCGGAGAATCCCTTACACTCTTTGAAATCATAAGGCGCAAGAGACTGGCTGAGTTCATCTGCAAACGCAGCAGATGCATCGAAGCTTACTCCATTACTGTGTGAACGCACATTGGTACTAAGATCATAATGATCGGTAATGATATAATCACCGCTTCTGTGGGATTTTCTACCGGCCATATGAATCTCGTCTTCCATTCCCATATCATATACCCAGTAAGGCATATAGATACCTCTGAAGCGTTCGACGGTGTCATTTTGTCTGAGACTGCTCGGTGCAAAAAGAGCACTCTTTACAAACTTACTGTAAAGCTTTTGGCACTGATCCTTAGACTTTTTGAAAGGAATGACATAAGAAGGTGCCTTCATCGTTACGGTTCTCTCATCAAACATTACGGACGCACCGCAATAGTTACAGAAAGTAGCAGCCGTATCATCATCACTGATAAGCTCTGCGCCACACTGAGGACAGGTATACACCTTAGCCTCATAAATGGTTTTGTTTTCCATTCGAATTCTTGATTCAGGCGAAATAATTTCAGCCTTCAGGTTCTCCGGGTCTGCAGTTCGATCGCAATAATCGCATTTCAATAACTGCATATCCGGATCAAAGCGCATATTAGCGCCACAACCCGCACAATTAATCATTTTCGTCTCCCGTTTTTGCTTCGATTATCTTTTGTATCCTCCGCCCCCGGAATACCTCGAAGCTTCCTCTTTATTTTTTGGCAGAAATTTATATATCAAGCACCGTTCGCAGTCCGCGGCCGCTGATGCTTTGATACAAATTCAGTTCAGGAGTAACATTCCCCTCTATAACTTCCAGACTGTAATCCGATGTAACTGCAATGTCCCAGCCGACCAGTCTGCATTCCGGAACAACACTTGCCAGTTCCAATGCAAGTTTTTTAATATCGTCCCAGCATGGATTTACAAATCCCACAATAGCGGCCCCGGTATCCGGATGAACATCATACACCCTACCATCCAAAGCCTCCACCTCTGCATTCACCACCACTCCGGTCTCCACGTCAATGGCCGCCCATATAGCCGCCTCATCGTGATTATCAACCACACTGTCCTTTTGGCCGAACTGATTGACTGCAAAAAGAATCTGTGCACATCCTTTGTCGTCTATAAAAGTAGTGACTCTTACAGTATTTAAGCTCTTAGAATATATATCCGCATATTCCCTCGCCTGATATACATATTCTTCAGCTACATAATGCTTTTCTTTCAGGTCCTCAAATTCCCTGAAAAAATCTTCACTGTAAGGAGCCTCTGTAATTCTTATTCCCAATCCGGCATACATATCAACCGGTTTAAGAACTATTTTTTTATTTCTGCAGCAAAAAGCCCTAAACTCCGCTTCTGTTGCATCTTCCAAAAACAATATATCTCTTCCGATATACCGCCCGACAGCCTCCTGCTTAAATCTATTGTAGAAGGCATTTTTATCATTAAAGATATATCTGTATTCATCAGCATTTAGATATTTTTCTCTGTCCCAAAGTTCATCCTCGGTTGCCAGTTCTCTGATTTGCGGAAGCTTCATCTCCTGCATTCGGTATGCAAGAAAATCATCATAGCTCCATCGTTTCTTCAGTTCTCTGGGCAATCCTTCGTACTTAATACGGTTCAGCATCAAATACCTCCTCGAACAATGAGACTATTATAACTTATAAAATGAATTATTAATACCTCATAAACTGCAAAAAAAGTGTACATAATTGCAAATGTACCGCAAGTAATGACAGCATTCACTCGCATCACACATCCACCAAGCAAAAAAGGCTTCGAAGATTAACTCCGAAGCCTTTAATTATTCAGTTGTTACAAAAAGCTTATACCTCAGGCT
Source organism: Lachnospiraceae bacterium UBA1721 (assembly GCA_002317155.1). Taxonomy (GTDB): domain Bacteria; phylum Bacillota; class Clostridia; order Lachnospirales; family Lachnospiraceae; genus AC2028. The sequence goes on along the minus strand of DCIR01000069.1, from coordinate 363 downwards.
CGATAAGTCCGTAGGTGTCGCCCTTTCTCTTATAAACCACATTAACCTGATCGGTCTCTGCATTGATGAATACGTAGAAGTTATGTCCGAGAAGTTCCATCTGTACGCATGCATCTTCAGGATACATGGGCTTAATCTCAAACTTCTTAGAGCGGATAATCTTAATCTCTTCGTCATCTGCGTAATCATTATCAATAAACTGCTGTGCGAAAGAAGCTGCTGCCTGCTCTCTCTCAACAATCTTAGTCTTATACTTCTTAAGCTGACGCTCAATAATTTCCTCAACAAGATCAATTGATACATACATATCACTACTGGTCTGTTCAGAACGAATAATGCTTCCCTTTACAGGAATTGTAACCT
>DCIR01000039.1 GCA_002317155.1 Lachnospiraceae bacterium UBA1721 | reverse complement strand
TCAATCCTTTCTGCTTAGCATATTCAAATTCTTCTGGTTCTATCGTTTTTCTATTTGAAACCTTAGTTAATATTTTCTTAGCTTCTTTCATAATTCCCCCCATGCCTCAGTTGATTAAATTAGAATTTTGTTGCGTCTTAACTCAAATCATCTATGCATAAACATTAATTCTTTTATGCATACTTCACTTATGGTCACAGTGACCACAGGTTACTATCTTTTATATTCACTAGCTATATCAGCCAGTTCACATATGCCTTCAATATAATCTGCAAATACTATTTCCGGCTGCTTTCCATGAAAAATCTTGCACATACCACAGTTATCGCAATCGGCAATACAATGATATGTAGTCTTGATATATTTCTCTCTTTGCTCTCTGGTTGTATCTTTTATCAATAATGAATTTTTATTTATCTGAAATCCATTGTCCATTACTATCTCGTTTGTATCCTAATTCCTGCGCTTTACAATCAGCTATATATCTTCGAAGAAGATCAACATAATGATTAAGATATTCGTAATCATAACTCTCTAAATAGTTTTCGATCTTACTCATTTTGATATCGTATTCAATATATCTGCCAATCACAACATTCATATCAGCTTTCGACTCAATAAGGAACTGTCCAAAATCATAGAATGCATTATCAGCAGCTTTTTTGATTGTTTCAATATTCATTATCCATCCCCTATTCACTTGTGGCCACAAGTCAATATTCCTTGCTTATCGAAGACAGATCATACAGTTCCATAAACTTATCAAGTTCCTTTTCATCTCTGATCAAACATACCTCGGTAAATTTGCCGGTCGTTTTATCCTTAAAGCCTGCAACCTGTTCTCCGTTACAGATACTGCACTTTAGTACAGCTCGCTGTGTATTCGGATCATATGGAATTTTAGGTATGATATTCTTCTTACTTCCAAACATTTTCTTGTTCTCCAGACAGATAGAGTATATCACAAATGTTAATAAATCGGGATTTCAATTGTCTTGAATATGACCAATTTACTCACTTGTGGCCACCGTGACCACAAGTGAAACTGTTAGAAGTATTTTTTTACTACACCGGCTGCTCTTAGTTCCTCCAGTCTTTCCTCACACTCAAGTTCATATGGTGTCACAACTCTTGTGTGCGTTGACTCACGATAGTCCTGGTCAGCATGATTTTGCATAGTCAGTGGTGCATTATATAAAGCCGTAATCAGATAATTTCGGATGTTTGATACTTTACCGAAGTTTTCCGCCATGCATCCTGTAACATAAATAACATGCTCAAATCTAAGCGACATAAATCTTGACCTGACCATCTCATACGGATAGTTCTTGCCATTAATTTTAATATTCTCTTCAGGTACCAGAACCACATCACAGATAAGCTGATATATCTCTTCATAGGTTGCACGTTTCTCCTCATCCGGATAATTACTCAGACTCTCATAATCTATATTCTGCTGAATCTGAGCAACTACGCGCGCGTATCCATCTAATCTATCTAATCCATCTGTATTACCTTCAGTATTACTTAAATCAGTATTATTTATATTAGTATTATTAGGGTCAAATTCTTTTAATTCTGGAATTAAAGATTCTTGAATACTAGGATTAAAACTTTTTGAATTCAAATTTCTTGAATTCAAATTTCTTGAATTCAAAATTTTTGAATTCAAAGAAATTGAATTCTGACTTTCCCCTACTGAATCCTGCATTTCAGGGTCTGTAACTTCCTCCTGGATGAGATCATCCGCATCACTCTGACCATTATCATCGGTTGTCTCATCATAGGTTGAATCCCACGCAATCTCTTTTCCTACATCAGGATTACCATCAAGATAAGATGCAAAGTTCTTAACATAGATAAGGTCAGTTTGACCCTGACCGTGCCTTATTCGTTCTATAAGACCTATACCTTTATCATCATCAAGCTCAGCTATAGTCTTACAGGCAGTAGGCACCGAACAGTTAAGAGCAACAGCTATGTTATTTATTGAGAAACGTATATATACCCGGTTCATTTCATCAATCCATCCATTTGTTCTTGAAAGGGACATTCTGTCCAACATGATTCCGTAAAGAATTTTTGCCCTGTCAGAAAGCTTATAGAAAACCATATCCTCAATAATAAGCCTCGGTATCTTTATATATCTAAACTGTTCACTGTCAGACCCATAATAATAATCGAAATTAGGCTGTTCAGACATCTACTTTGCCCTCCCTCCACTTAATCAGTAATCCAAGAATGATTCTCTCTATTTCTTCCGGTTTCTCTGAATCAGTAAAAAACTCCTTAAGCTGGTATTCATCCATTACAAATTTATAAGCAGTTTTATCATTCTTCTGTAAAATAAACACCATTGCTTCCATGGTCAGTTTGTTTTCAAGTGCTAAGTTCTTAATCATGACTGACTGATTGACCGTCATTTTTGCATCAGTCTCATTGATTCCCCACAGGACAATATCCTGATCACTCTCGGGAAGATATGAAATATTCACTCCCTGTAACAGACCAAGTCTTTTATCATCAATCATTTCCATAAGTTCATCAGTCAGGTAAGATATTCTGATAAGTCTCTGTATTGTCTTTTTGCTCTCACCGGTAATTCCACCTATCTCAACATAGCTGCTTCCGGTACCTCTCTTACCCTGACGCTTGATAGCTTCAAATTTCATACGGTAGGCCTTTGCCTTTTCAGATATGGCAATCTCTGTCCTCTGAAGAAAATTTGCATCAGCCATAAGTATTGTAGCTTCTTCATCTGTAAGTTTCATAACCCTTGCCGGTATTGTCTCAATTCCTGCAAGTTCAGATGCATACTTACGTCTGTGTCCGGATATCATTTCATATCTGCCATCATTAGTTTCCCTGACGATTACCGGATGAAGAACACCATATTCTTTTATATTTTCAACGAGCATCTTCATATCCTCGTCATCTTTTACCTTAAAAGGATGTCTGGGAAATGCTTCTATCTCGTGAACTTTCAACTCCACTACAGGAATATTCAACTTGTGGTCACCGTGACCACAAGTGAAAAGAGCCTTTTCCATTTCTGCTGATCCTCCGCTGAACAGAGTATCAAAATCAGTTAATTGTATTTCTGCACGTGTATCCATCAGCCAATCACCTCCCTTGTAAGAGATTTATAAGCAGCCGCTACACTTCCACATGGATCATATTTATATATGCTGATACCTGATGCGGGACATTCAGCTGCTTTAACTGACTTGGGAATAATCGTGTCATAGATTTTTACATGTTCCCCATAAGCTTCCCTGATAGCGGCCATAGACTGCTTTGCAAGTACAGTTCTAGGTTCTACCACTGTAAAAAGTATTCCACAGATTTCCAGTGACGGATTAAGATGCCTCTTAGCCATTCCTATGGTCTGAATAAGCTGTTGTAAGCCATCTATCGATAAATCTTCAAGCTTCACCGGAATAAGCGCCGAATCAGCCGCATTAAGAGCATTAAGAACGAATATGCCCAGATTAGGCGGGCAGTCAATCAGAATATAATCGTAGAACTCTCTCTCCATTTGAACAAATTCCTCAAGAACCTTTTCCCTGCTCATTACACTGATGAGTGAAAACTCCAACATTGCATAATTTACATTCGCCGCAAGAAGGTCAACACCTTCCTCAGTTGATGTAATACCATAGCCGGCCTTAAGCTGTTCTCCCTTAATAAGTCTGTCCATAACATCGGCTATAGTAACTGATGCATTCTTAACACCGAGACATCTTGATGCATGACCCTGAGGATCATTATCAATTACAAGGACCTTCTTTCCTTCCTGAACCAGTCCCACTGCTAAGCTTGCTGTTGTAAAACTCTTTGCAACTCCTCCCTTTTGATTAGTGAGTGCAATTACCTTACATGAATTATTGGCGATTTTATTGTTCATAGTCATCCTGTTCTCCTATTTATTAACCTTGTCTTCTTTATCAAATACGATATCCATATACTGTCTGAAATATTTCTCTGTTCCTTTATTCGGAAATACTTCGGATGTGCTGACTACTGTCAGACATCTGTTGCGCTCAATTACCCTGCGCATTTTCTTAATCTCATTCGTTGTTCCCTGAAGTCTAATCTTCACCATAAAATCTTCCTCCTACGATGAGACTATGAATTCATCGCCTGCACCTATCGCTGTAATCATTGGCATTTTCCTCCTTCTTAAATAATTAAAGGTTGTTATCAAATGAGCATTTGTTGGACTCTTTTTTACAAATGTTGGACTTTTTTCAGCATTTGTTGGACTTTTGCATCAAAAACAACATTTTGTTGGACTAAAAAAATCCTCCAAAGGTGCATAAAAAGGGCGTTCCGAGTACTTTCGAAACGCCCTTTTAAGGTTAGTAAATAATCACTAATATTTACAGGAAATCGCCTTCAATAACGTATTATTCATCGTTATTGCGTGTCATTGCAAAAAAATTTGTTGGACTTTTGTTGGACTCCCATCATCTTCAGTGGATAAAATCCAGTGTATTTACTCCGAATATTCAATTAAAAAGGTTAGTAATTAGTCAGCGAATAATGTTCTTTTACGTTGTATCATTTCATCGATTTTTTCTATATATAGAGCCACATCTTTGACATTCTCGCATCTCTCAAGTCTGTCAATATTATCCCCGTTATAGAACACCCTTTTAGTGACCGTTCCAGCGCCACAAGCTACGATGGACTGGACTTCCTCCATGATAAGGATGTTATATATACCATATTTTCCCGGCTCCGCGAATCCTACATTTTCAAAGTTGCCTGACATATTCTTCTGGCGATAGAGATAATAAGGTTCCAGTCCCAGTTCTTTTGCTCCCGCAAACGCTATATCCATTGTAGAATCAGTATTCTTAAGAGTAGACTTACCATTTTGAATAATCCACTGCGAAAGCTTAGACGCGCGCTTGATTGCCAAAGAGTGAACGGTAAGTGAGTCAGGCTTTAACTCCTTTATCATCTCTATGGTATGGTTAACCTTGATTTCATCCTCATCAGGCAATCCAAGTATAATGTCCATATTGATGTTATCAAAGCCAAGCTCTCTTGCCACGGGCCAAATATCCAAAAGCTGTTGAACTGTAGCCTTTCTACCAATAAAATCAAGTGTCTCCTGATTGAATGTCTGAGGATTAATAGATATTCTGGTAACATTATGTTCCTTCAATACCTTAAGCTTATCCGCGGTAATAGAATCCGCTCTTCCGGCTTCAACGGTAAACTCAGCAACATTTTTCATATCAAAGAGCGCTTCCACCCGACTAATTAATCTGTCAAGCTGATCAGGCTCCAGAGTCGTAGGTGTACCTCCCCCGATATATACCGTATCAAGAGGCTTATCTTTCATATTTTCAGCAACATATTCGAGCTCTTTTATCACTGCATCTATATAGCTGTCTACCTGCTTTCTAAACTGAGCTATCGGATAAGAGGTAAATGAACAGTATAGACAGGTCGTTGGACAAAAAGGAATTCCAATATACAAGCTATATCCATCTTTCATATGAAGCTTACTGAGAATCTCTCTTTCCCTCGAAGCAATCTCAATGGCAAGCTCTGCTTTTTCAACAGAAGTCTTTCTCTCCGTAAGATAATAATTCAATATCTCATCATGACTCAATCCCTGTTCCAGTCTCTGATAAGCAAGCTTTGTAGGGCGTACTCCATTCAAAGTACCCCATGGCAGTCCACGTCCGGTTATTCTTTTTAATTCATCATACAACCAACCGCCAAAGCCTTCCTTGAAAGCCTTACCTTCACCGCCCTTATAAAAAAGCTCTTCATTATCAATTCGAACCTTGACAGGAAAATCTGCATCATAATCATTTTTCCCTGTGCCTGTTGATCCATCATTTGAATCAACCATGAATTCAAGTTCACAGAATATACCGGTAGATTCTGCCTCTGCAATTATATTCTCACGACATCCGGGGAATATCAGCTGCCAGCTACAGTCTGTATAGAAGGACTGAAACATCGCCAATACATCGTATCCGAATTTTTCGTGATTAATCTTTAAGTATTTTGTATTACCCATCTTATTACCTATTATTTTAATAAAACACGGGACAAAATCACTTCAATCTTGTCCCGCTCATTCCTGCTATAACTATTTTGGTTTTACCGTTATACTACACCAAAAACGGATTGTACTTCTTCTCGTGTCCTATAGTAGTCTCATCTCCGTGACCGGGATAAACCTTGGTTTCATCAGGAAGTACAAAAAGCTTTTCCCTTATTGAACGCTTCATATCCGTAGCACTTCCCGTAGGGAAATCATTTCTTCCTACCGATTCAAGGAAAAGTGTATCACCCGATACCACCATTCCGGCCTCTTCAATATAGTAGCAGCAGCTTCCTCTGGTATGACCGGGCGTAGCCAAAAGCTTAAACTTAATTCCGGCAAGTTCAATCTCATCACCGTCATCTAAATATTTGTTAACCTTAAGCGTTACAGGTCTACGCATTTTCTCAGAAAAATTGAGGCGTGCGCTAGTCATTATAGGCTCTTCTTTGTGATATGCATATACCTTAACACTTGCGGCACTTCTAAGTTCACTAACACCCCAAATATGATCAAAATGACCGTGAGTAAGCAAAATACCTGCCACCTTAAATCCATACTGAGCAAGCTTGTTGTATATCTGTCTTCCTTCATCAGGAACATCAATCATTACAACCTCTTTCGAGTCAGCTCTGTATAGAAAATAACAGTTGGTTGAATATATACCGACGACCATACGTCCAATTTTAATGTCTGACATTTTTTATCCCCGTATTGCTCTATTAATGGTTAACCGGTTGTTCTCTGAATGTCTATTACCCCTTCAATACCACGTACCTTATCAATCACTCTCTCAAGCTCTTCCTTACTGGTTATTTCAAAGGAAGTCTGCATCGTAGCAAGTCCCTGACGATTGGTCTTGGTATTCATAGACATAATATTTATATTCTTCTCAGTCAATGCACGTGATACATCAGCAAGAAGTCCGTTTCTGTCGTTAGCAAAAATCTTAATCTCTGCAAGATATTTTTCAGTCACATGATTCTCGGGAAGCTGCCACTCGGCATCAATGAGTCTTACTCTTTCCAGCTCAGGCAAACTCAGCACATTTACACAGTCAGTTCTGTGAATTGAGATTCCTCTTCCTCTTGTAACGAAACCTACGATTTCATCTCCGGGAACAGGACCGCAGCACTTTGAAAATCTTACAGAAAGATCTGTGATACCCTTAACAACGATACCACTCTTTTTCTTAATCTTGGGCTTATTGGCAGCTGCTGCCGCATTCTCAGCAATTGCCTCAAGTACCTCCTCATTGGTCATCACCTGAGGATGATCATTGTCGTAGAGTTCCTTGAGCTTATTGGCTACCTGGCCTTCCTTCAATGCGCCGTGACCTATCGCCGCAAGCACACCGTCCCAATCATGAAGACCATATTTTCTTACAAGTTCCGCTTTATACTCAGGAGTAATAATGCCATAGATATCAATGCTTCTGGTCTTGCAATAGTTCACCAGATACTCTTTTCCTTTGGTTACATTATCATCCTTAGATTCGTTCTTAAACCACTGGTTAATCTTATTCTTAGCCTGTGTACTCTTAACAAGGCTAAGCCAGTCACGACTCGGTCCCTTGGTATTTTGAGATGTGATTACCTCAATACGGTCACCATTTTTAATACGATAATCGATAGGAACCAGTTTTCCGTTTACTCTTGCGCCAACCATTCTGTTGCCGACAGCTGTATGAATACTGTATGCAAAATCAATCGGGCATGATCCAGCAGGAAGGTTTTTAACTTCACCGCTGGGAGTAAAGCAATATACATTATCCGAGAAAAGATCCAAATCATTTTTCAAAAGATTCAGGAACTCTCGGTTATCTGACATGTCACGCTGCCACTCGAGAATCTGACGAAGCCATGAAAGCTTTTCTTCCTCTCCGTGAACACCGCTCATTCCTGCTGAAGATTCCTTATACTTCCAGTGAGCTGCGATACCATACTCTGCTGCCTTATGCATCTCAAAGGTACGAATCTGTATCTCGAAAGGCTGTCCGGTGCTTCCAATAAGTGTGGTATGAAGCGACTGATACATATTAGGCTTGGGCATTGCAATGTAATCCTTAAAACGGCCCGGAATAGGCTTATACATTTCATGGATAACACCAAGCGCTGCGTAGCAATCCTTAACAGAATCAACAACAATACGAACTGCAAAAATATCGTAGATCTGGTCCAGGGTCTTATTCTGATTCTTCATCTTCTTGTAGATAGAGAAAAAGTGCTTTACTCTTCCGTCTACCTTCGCTCTGATACCTGCATTATCGATATGTTCACTTACTTCTTTAACAATACTCTTGATGTAAGCATCACGTCCATCCTTACCCATCTCGATCTTTTCGGAAAGCTCTTTATAAGCCTCGGGATCAAGATAGCTCAGTGATATATCATCAAGCTCTACTTTTAATTTACTGATACCAAGTCTCTGCGCGATAGGACAATAAATTTCCTGTGTCTCGCGTGCGATACGAATCTGACTCTCCGGCTTCTGGTACTGAAGCGTACGCATGTTATGAAGACGATCGGCAAGCTTAATCATAATTACTCGGATATCCTTTGCCATCGCAAGGAACATCTTACGCAGATTTTCAGCCTGCATTTCAAGCTTGGCATCCGACTGATCTATAGAAGTTGAAAGAGGCAACTTTTCAAGCTTGGTAACACCATCTACCAATAAAGCTACGTCCTCTCCAAACTCACGCTTAAGGTCAGCATCGGTCATAATTGTATCTTCTACAACATCATGCAAAAGACCTGCCGCAATAGTCTCCTTGTCCATTTCAAGTTCCGCAAGGATAATTGCAACGTTAAGCGGATGTATAATGTAGGGCTCCCCTGATTTTCTGACCTGCGCTTTATGAGCTTCAAAAGCTATATTATAAGCCTTCTCAATCATAGAAATATCATCGCTGGGATGGTATTTCTGCACGCTCTTAATCAGCTGCTTATAAAGCACCTCAGGAGCTACAAAATCCGCGTTATGACTTATTCTGCTTGTATCAATTGCAGCTGTACTTACTACTTCATCTGCCATATTGATCACACCCTTTCGTCAGTTTCATGTATCGTCTTTAAGGATTATTTTCCCTCATAAGTAATAGCGGCATCAAGACGATATCCCGCAATCTTATCACGGCCATTAAGGCCTGCAAGTTCGATAAGAACAACAATTCCTGCAACTACTCCGCCAAGCTGTTCCACAAGCTTAATCATAGCCTCTGTGGTACCACCTGTCGCAATCAGGTCATCTACAATAAGGACCTTCTGTCCGGGCTTAATACTGTTCTTATGCATTTCTATAGTAGCACTGCCATATTCAAGATCATATGACTGCTCAATTGTCTCACATGGAAGCTTGCCCTTTTTACGAATGAGATGAAAAGGCTTGCCCATATTATAAGCAATAGGGGCGCCGAATATAAATCCTCTTGATTCAGCTCCTACTACTGCATCTATCTCCATATCCTCTACAAGCTTCTGCATGGTATCTACAGCAAGCTTAAAACCGTCTGCATCTTCCAGCACACTTGTAACATCGCGGAATATTATTCCCGGTTCAGGAAAATCCGGAATACTTCTGATATAATCTTCTAATTTTTTCATCATTAATTCTCCGATTTGTTAATCTTCTGTTACATGAGGAATCTCACGGAAAGAAACTTCGTTTCCCTTCTTTTCTTTAAGCTGCTTATCATAATAAATGATAAACACAACATCCGATACAGCGCTGAATACCAGTCCGCCGCCAATAACTATGATAAGCACTTCCGATATAAACTCGGGAGCAATAACAAGCACTACGCCAATTGCGATATTCAAGAGCGCTACAAACAATGTAGGAAGCCATCCTGCAAGCTTAAGCTTGATCATATTAACCATAAGCTGAAGCTTAGCTGCACCACTTAAAATCACCATTCCGGCAAGAATAACCGGGAAAAGCTCGCTGGTAAAAAGGTCTACTCTAAGCAGTAAAATAATACCTAAAGCAATTGAACCCATTCCAAGAAGCATCTCATTTCGGTTAATGTTATCAATTGCTTCGCGGGTAAGATAAATGATGACAAATATTAATCCCGCAAGAATCATTCCAATGCCAAGAACGTAACCTGAAATATCAAGAAATTTCTGATCAAAAACAATGCAGATAACTCCAAGAATCAAATAAAAGACAGGACGAAGCAACTCATTCAGAATGTTATTAAGTCTCTTATCTTTAATCTTTTTTTCACCTGCCATAGCTATACCCCTTTCATTAAAAAACACAGAGGGCTCTTCCTATGCCGGAATAGCCCCCATATTAACAGCTCTTTGCGGTATTACTTCTTACCGCAGCACTTCTTATACTTCTTTCCACTTCCGCAAGGGCAGGGATCGTTAGGATATACTTTTGCTTCTTTTCTGATAGTTGTAGAAGCCTTCTGCTCCTTGTAAAGAGCCTTGAGCTTTTCAACAGGGAAAATCTTAACCCACTGATCAAGGCCATAGAGCCACTCTGCATCTGCAGCTACCATGTTCTTGTAGAGGAGTTCCTTGTCAAAGCCAAGCTGAACTACAGTATCCTCATCCATAGTCTCAATAGGGTTCTTCTCAACAAGGCTATCATTGATTCCATCAAGGAAACCGGTCATTGTCATTACGGTAACACCGTACTTCTCAGCAAGTTCCTTAACAGTTCCGCTTACAACCTCATCAGGATTCTCGAGAAGCTGTGCATAGATATCCTTCTCCTCCTGGAAATATTTTGACCAAATAGCCTGAAGCTGATTCTGATCAAGCTGCTCGTTATAAGCTATTTTTTTCCATTCATCTAAAAGTGCCATTTCTTTACCACCTTAATCTTTATTATGTATGGTCGGAACGCTCCGAATTCAATATATCGGTCACATATAAAAGCCGCCACAACGTTTAGTATATATCAAAAACCGTTTTTTCACAAGATTCTACGCGATATTATATTAGTAGAAATAAAATAATGTACAAGCCACATCCCCAATTTTTCTTGCAAAATGACTAATTGACACTTTCAGCCTGAAAATATTATTATTTCTGCATCAAACAAATAATGTTTTGCCTCAATTAATCATAGCAGATATTAATTGAGTCTTGTCTGTTCAGACACATTTTTCCATCAAAACATAAGCATCAATACATAAACAACTATTCATTAGCAACTATTCATTTGCAACTATTCATTTGCAGTGACTGCTAGTGATAGCCCTGTTTTAGAGAGGTAAATATGAATAATGCTACTCTTACACCCGAGGACTCTGCGGTTCTGGCTTGGCTGTGTTCTGTCAAAAATTTTAATGGCAGTCTCGGAATGCGCTTTATAAACAGCGTCAACGAGCCGTCCGACATCATAAATTTGTCTGAAGACAAACTAAAAAACATGCTGCCTCCCGCAGCTCTTAAGGCTTTTCTAAAAGCAAAGAAAGAATCTTCTGTTAATGAAATACAGGATACTATTCTACGATGCGGTGCCTCATTTGTTTCATTCTTTGATTCTGCATATCCGGAGCATCTAAAAAACATTCCCGATGCACCTCTCGGAATCTTTTATCGTGGCAAGCTTCCTTCCGATTCCACACCGTCAGTAGCCGTAATCGGTGCCCGAAGCTGTTCGGAATACGGAGCTCACGTTGCCGCAGAGCTCGGTTCATATCTCGGCAATATGGGAATACAAGTGATAAGCGGAATGGCATACGGTATAGATGGCATAAGTCAGAGCGCCGCTATCAAAGCCGGTGGCACTTCCTTCGGTGTACTCGGTAGCGGTGTAGATGTATGTTATCCTCCATCCAACAGATCTTTATATGACTCCTTACTTATTAACGGTGGCATTATTTCCACCTATGCTATGGGTGAGCCGGCAATAGCAGCCAACTTTCCTCCCAGGAACAGAATTGTCAGCGGATTGGCTGATGCTGTCGTGGTAGTCGAAGCAAGACAGAAAAGCGGCACCATGATTACTGTTGACATGGCTCTTGAGCAAGGTCGCGAAGTATACACAGTTCCGGGAAGGATCACAGACAGACTCAGTGACGGATGCAACGGCCTGATAGGTCAGGGAGCCTTCATATATCTGTCTCCCGAAATATTTGTAACAGAACTGTTGGAATCCTTAGATGGTAATCCACTTTTTAATAAAGACAGATTACATCGTTCCTTTAACGGATCAGAGGCTATGCCTCCGGGGCTTAGTGATGACCAGGCTGCTGTTTATTCAGTCCTCAGCCTTAGTCCAATGAGCATCGAAGAAATCTGTGAAAAAATAGTCTCTCCTGTTTCATTTACTTATTCCCAAGTATCTATGATTCTTATGCAGTTGATGCTGGGCAACCATGCAAAGCAAGTAAGCCAGGGGTGCTTTACTAAAATTTTGTAATATCCGAAAGGTTATAATATGTATAGTAAAATAATATCAGGCGCCGTACTGGGCGTATCTGCTGTAACCGTTAGTGTCGAAACGGATATCTCCGCAGGTCTCCCCTCATTTATATTGGTAGGATGCCCGGGCAGTGAGGTTCGTGAGTCCAAAGACCGAGTCTGGGCAGCTCTTAGAAATGCCGGCTTACAGATTCCTGTCGCCAAAATAACCGTCAACCTGTCGCCTGCAGATTTACACAAAGACGGTACATCTTATGATTTGCCATTATCGATTGGACTTCTTACTTGTTCCGGTGCATTACCAGCGTCAGCTTCGGAAGATATTCTGTTTTTAGGCGAATTAGGACTAAACGGTGAAATCAAACCTGTGAAGGGAGTCTTACCAATTGTAAAAGAAGCTGCTGCAACAGGAATAAAAGAATGCATAGTTCCAATCGATAATGCCGAGGAAGGATCTGTGGTTCCCAACATAACCGTGCGTGGAGCCCAAAACATTCTACAGGTGGTGGAATATCTGCGATGCAAAGATGAAAATATTCTCCCTGCAGTAAAAGTTGATATCGAATCTCTGTTTATGAATCAGGATAACTATATACTGCATGATTTTTCAGAAATCAACGGGCAGGAAGCTGCCAAACGTGCTGCAGTAATATCCGCTGCCGGATTCCATAGTCTACTGATGACAGGTCCTCCCGGAACCGGTAAATCAATGATTGCCAAACGCCTCCCCGGTATCCTCCCACCACTTACTCTTGACGAAAGTCTCGAAGTTACTGCGATATACAGCATCGCCGGCAAGTTGGACAAAAAGCAGGCATTGATAATGCAACGTAACATCCAGAGTCCACATCATTCAATCACTCTTCCGGCTTTGGTTGGTGGCGGAAGCTTCCCAAAACCCGGTGCAATATCACTCGCCCACCGTTCTGTATTGTTTCTGGATGAACTTACGGAATTTGACCGGCACATAATCGACAGTCTCAGACAGCCAATTGAAGATAAAGAAGTACATATCTCACGTTCAAAGTATTCACTCTCTTACCCTTCGGACTTTCTCTTACTCTGCGCTATGAATCCTTGCCCATGCGGATATTATCCCGATAGAAACAAATGTAAATGTTCCTCCTCTATGATACAACGATATCTCAGCAAGGTATCCGGCCCCATTTTGGACAGAATCGATATGTGCGTCGAACTGCATTCTATAGATTACTCCGATATAAATCCTTTCAATAAAGACTCCTCAGCTGCAAAATCAAACACCGACAGTCTATCAATGCGTGAGCAGGTAATTCGAGCACGTGATATCCAGAAGGAACGATACAAAGGTACAAATTACAGATTCAATTCCGACCTTCGCGCAAACGATTTTGAGACCTTTTGCCATCTAGGACAAAGTGAACTCTCTCTGATGGAAAACGTATATAAAAAACTCAACCTGAGTATACGTTCATATCACAGGATATTAAGAGTCTCCAGAACCATTGCTGACTTAGCAGGAAGTAGTGACATAACTGAAGAACATCTGCTTGAAGCTATCGGTTACAGGCCTGATATGAATTATTGGAATGCATAATATATCCTACTTATTATTTAGAACATTATTACATGAAAAATTACTTACAATTTGTTTTTTATTGTCGTATAATTACTTTTTGGTTGCCTTGGGGTAACCAATTCATATAGAAAGTAGGTAGTTACATGTCATATTCAGAAAACAAAATGGGCAGAATGAACGTCAACAGGCTACTCATCACTATGTCTTTTCCGATGATGATATCAATGCTCGTTCAGGCGCTTTACAATATCGTAGACAGTATATTTGTATCCAAGATTCACGAGGATGCGCTTACCGCTGTATCACTGGCATTCCCGCTTCAAACACTTATGATTGCCGTAGCTGTAGGAACTTCGGTCGGTGTAAATGCAATATTGTCAAAAGCTCTCGGTGCTAAAGATACCAAGACTGTAAATAAAGTAGCTGTAAACGGTATCTTCTTATCCGTAGTAAGCTTTATCATATTCTGCATCCTCGGCTTTACAGTTGTTAAACCATTTTATATGTCACAGACAGAAAGCGCGCAAATTGTTAGTTATGGTACCGATTACCTTACTATTGTATTATGCGTCTCTATCGGTATCTTCCTGCAGACAATGTTCGAAAGACTTCTTACTTCTACAGGAAGAACACTTCTCACCATGGCTACTCAGGGTACCGGCGCAATTATCAACATCATTCTCGACCCTATTCTCATCTTCGGTTTTTTCGGACTTCCGGCATTAGGTGTAAAAGGTGCCGCAATTGCCACAGTAATAGGCCAGATATGTGCCGCAATATTTGCAATTATCCTTAATCTTACAAAGAATACGGAAATCAAAATCAACTTCAAAGGATTTGTCCCTGATGCTAAGATTATCGGAAGCATCTATGTGATTGGTCTTCCTTCGATAATCATGCAGTCTATCGGTTCAATAATGGTATATGTAATGAACCAGATATTAATGGGCTTTACTTCTACAGCAGCTGCCGTGTTCGGTGTATATTTCAAGCTTCAAAGCTTCATATTCATGCCTATCTTCGGACTCAATACCGGACTGGTTCCTATCATTGCTTACAACTTCGGTGCCAAGAAAAAGGATCGTCTCATGCTGGCATGGAAATATGCATGGTTCTATGCAACCGCAATCATGATTATCGGTGTGCTTGGATTCGAGCTTTTACCTCAATTCCTTTTCATTCCGTTTGATGCTTCCGATACAATGATCAAGATGGGTGTAACCGCATTGAGAATCATAGGTATTCACTTCCCCATAGCTGCCTTCTGTATCGTAACCGGAACACTTTTCCAGGCATTAGGCAAGAGCGTATACAGTATGGTTACTTCCATCATGCGTCAGCTGGTCGTTCTCTTGCCGGCAGCATATCTACTCTCGCTGCTTGGCAATATCGACTATGTATGGTGGGCATTCCCCATTGCGGAAATCATGTCCTGTGCAGTTACTGTGTTCTATTTCTTCAGAATCAAGAAAACGATAATCGATAAAATGTAAAAAATGTAAACTGTTGTTTATCACACAAAACAGTGTTGAAAATTATGTCCTATAAGTCTATATAAGTCTATAAGTCCAGAAAAAGGCGCCCATGCATTGCATGAGCGCCTTTCTATTATCTTTGATTATAACTACTTGTATTTCCTAAGCAATCAGTTCAAAGCCCTTAATTAAAGCTTCATTTCCATTGCATCGGGATCCTGGGAGAAGTTAATTGCCTGCTCCTTATCGATACGTCCATCATAGTAAAGCTGAAGAATAGCTTCGTCCATGGTAATCATACCCATCTTACGGTTAGTCTGCATAACTGACTCAAGCTGATGTGACTTACCTTCACGAATAAGGTTTCTTACAGCGTGGTTAGCATGCATTACTTCGAATGCAGCTACACGTCCGGTACCATCTGCGGTAGGAATAAGCTGCTGAGAAATAACTGCCTCAAGAACGTTAGCAAGCTGAACTCTGATCTGCTGCTGCTGATGAGGAGGGAATACGTCGATTACACGGTCAACGGTACTTGCTGCACCGATTGTGTGCAGTGTTGAAAGCACGAGGTGTCCGGTCTCGGCAGCGGTAATAGCTACTGAAATGGTCTCGAAGTCTCTCATCTCACCTACGAGGATAACATCGGGGTCTTCACGAAGTGCTGCACGAAGTGCGTTTGCATAGTTATTGGTATCCATACCGATTTCTCTCTGGTTAACCATTGAGAGCTTATGCATATGAAGATACTCGATAGGGTCCTCAAGGGTAATAATATGTGCATCACGGTTATTGTTAATCTTATCAATAATAGATGCAAGGGTAGTTGACTTACCTGATCCTGTAGGACCTGTTACAAGGATAAGTCCTCTCTTTCTCTGATACAAATCTACTACTGAAGTAGGAACACCCAATTTATCAGCGGGAGGTACTACAGTTCCTACAAGACGGAACGAAAGTGCTGCAGATCCTCTCTGCTTGAAAATGTTAAGACGGAAACGTCCAACACTTGCAATTGAGAAGGACATATCGTACTCACCGCGCTCCTCAAAATATGCTCTCTGATTGTCTGTTGTAATACTAAGAACAACGTCCAATGTATCTGCAGGCATCATGATAGGATACTCATCCATGGTAACAAGGTTACCGTTTACACGCATCTTAGGCGGAACACCTACTGTAATATGAACGTCACTGGCGCCTGAATTTTTCGCTTTTGCTAATACTTCCTCAATGTCTAACATCTCTCTAATCTCCTCCCAGATTATTTAATACTTCTGTATTCATGATATATCTGTTATCCAATGTTTTCATTACATCACATACAAAAATATCACTATTGCTGCGCAAAGATAAATCCAAAATAGAATTATCCTTAAAGCACAATACTGTCGGTCTTAAAACATTAAATACATTTTCTGTCAAAACCAACGCTTTTTCACCTGTGTTAAGCTCTACACTGACACCGGGGAATAATATATTAACGGAACTAAGTAGTGCCGCAACAACCTCTTTATCATACCATTCAGGATGATCGATAAACTCTTTTATTGCCTTAACTTCTGAAATACTCTCACCGCTAAGGCTCATAGCAGTCAATTCATCATATTTATTGGCAACCATCAATATCTTGGCGCCCATAACCATCTTTCTATCGGATACATCAACACCGTTTTCAATATCCATCTGCGTATGAATAGCCTGATTACATATTCTCTTGATAGCCGGACCATATGCAGCAAATGATTCTTCAATGATATCATAGGCACTGATGGTCTCCTGAAACATTCTTATTCTGTCTCCGGGATTACCTTCGCCACCATATACTGCTTCATTTTTCGACTTCATACGTCCGATATCATGTACCAAAGCTGCATGAATGATTTTATCCTGCTCATCTATTGATACATTCATCACATGGCAAATCATCGAACATAATATTGCAACATTAAGTGCATGTCTTGCCACAAAATCGTTTCTGCTTCTCAAATTCTGATAGAAATTAATCTTATTATCAAGATGTCCAAATTTCTTAATAATCTGAGCACTTACATTACTACTGTTCTTGGTATGCTTCGTAGCAATTATCCTGTCGAGCTCTTCATGAATCATGGCAACCATGACAGTCTGGAAACGCTCAAACTCCCTGTCTTCCTCCGACATAGGCGGAAGTGGTTCAGCCGGTTCAAGTATATAAATGCCAAACAATCCAAAATTCTTAACACTCGAAATTGTCGAATTAGAAAGCTGCGAATCTCTGTCGAACAACAATACTCCGTTCTTGGCATATATTGGTCTCGCAAGTCTCATTCCGATTTTTAGATCTTCCTGTTTGACAAATTTCATCCAAAACACTCCGAATTCATTTTGAAAATCGCAAAATTACAGATAAATTATACAATAAAGTCTCAAATAAAATCAACCTTTCTGTACCAAATTACCACTATTCGTCACAAAATAAATTGAGAAAACACGAAATTTGCCAAATCCTGCCCTCTTCTTGTCAGTCTAATTGAATCAGCAGTTTTTTCAAGCAGTCCATCCTCAACGTTTTTATCTATAATTTCACCATATATATCCGAAATATCCGCGTCAAATAAGGCTTTGAAGTCATTGAGCTCTATTCCCTTACACATTCTCAGTCCCAGGAACATAAACTCTTCAATTTCGTCTTCACGCGTAAGCTCGACGTCTTCCGAAAGAGGTGGCTCATATTTTTCTCGCGAAACATTTCCTTTATTCGCATACCAATCGTCTGTGCAATCGATATCTGCATAAAAATTCACATATTCTGATATATCACGTGTATTGGTCTGCCTTCTGCCTTCAAATAAAGAGGCTGCTCCTATTCCAAAACCAAGGTACTCTTTTCTTATCCAATAGCCCACATTATGTCTGCATTCATATCCTGGCAAAGACAAGTTAGACAGCTCGTATTCAAGGTACCCTTCCTTCTCCAATCTGTCTATCACGTGCCAATGCATAGCACGCTCTGTATCTTCATCCGGCAGTTCCAGATTGCCTTCCTCATTCATCTTCCAAAACACAGTATCTTCTTCCAATATAAGGCTATACGAAGAAATATGTGTTGGTCTAGGATTAAGTGCCAAAATTCTGCTAATACTCTCATCAAGGCTTTGCAGGCTCTGTCCAGGAATAGCTGACATCAAATCGACATTAATATTATCAAAACCACATTTAACCGCATTTTCATAGGTTTTAACAAAGGCTGAATAATCATGGATTCGTCCCAGTTTCATAAGTTCATCATCGATTGCCGATTGCAGTCCGATACTGATTCTGTTATATCCGGCCTCTTTGCATTTGCGAAGCTTTTCATAATCTGCTGTTCCGGGATTACACTCAAATGTAATCTCAGCCGTTTCAGCCACTATAAAACATCTCTTGATGCATGTTAGTAAATCAGCAAGTACATCTCCATCCAAGACAGTCGGAGTTCCGCCTCCGACAAAAACAGATGTAACTATATACTCATCCCTGCATGCTGATGCCTTAACAGCTATCTCATTTTCAAGAGCTTTTATATAAACAAAACGTGACTTCTCATCTGCAGGCGCAGACAGGAAGTCACAATAATTGCATTTTCTGATGCAAAAAGGAATATGGATATAAATCTCCAACTCATTCTTGCCATCATATGTAAATTTTTTATTCGAAATCTTCTGCATACTTTACTCTAAGTATTCTCTCAAGTGCATTATCGATTCTCTTCTCATCGATAACTCCGTCATTTACAGCCTTAATAATACCATTATATGCAGCTTCAAAATTCTCAGGACACAGAATCATATCACATCCGGCTTTGAGTGCATAAATAGCTGCCTCTTCAGAACCATAATACTGAGATACTGCCATATCACTCAAATTACCTGAAATGATAATGCCATCATAGTTGAGTCTGTCACGAAGTATTCCGCTTACGATTTCCTCTGACAAACTAGCAGGCACCTCACTGTAAGCAGTGTATATAACATTACTCATCATGATCATATTGGCACCATTATCAATAAGTGTCTGATAAATGACAAATTCAGCATCAGTGAACTCTTCATCTGTTCTGTCAGAAGTAACTCTTCCTGATTCAGGATTAGTAGTAACCATACCAAGGCCGGGGAAATACTTAAGGCATGCAGTAATCTTGCTATCCTCAAGTCCATCCATCATTTCATTGGCAAAGCCGACTACATCACCAATACTATCTGAATATATTCTGTTACCTAAAACATTACCGCTTATATCGGCAAGATCAGCAACAGGTGCAAGATTGACATTAAGTCCAATCTCATTCATGGCAAAGCCAATGGTGATTCCTGCACTGTATGCATTGGTAACATCAGCAGTTGCTGCGATAGTAGCTGCAGAATCTTCTGCATCATAATATCCTGCCTGAGCAAGACTGCCTACGCTTCCACCTTCTTCTGTAAATGCAAAAAATGTCGGATATTTTACAAGCGAAGAAGTGGTTTCTATTAATGTAGAAAACTGCTCTTTGTTACTTACATTCTTACTTGAATAAAGAATTCCACCTACTGCATATTTTTCAAGCGCTCTGGTGGTAGCATCTCCTGCAATTGTTGCTACAGTAGCACCGGTAATTGATTCAGGTGTAACCATGAAGATACCCGCTACCTTGTCCTCAAGAGACATTGCTTCAATCTGTGCTTTTACAAACTCACCAAGAAGATCAACTTCAGGCTCAGGTATATCTTCTACAGGTGTAGGCTCTACAACAGGCTCAGAAATATCATCTTCCATACCCAGCATGTCATTGATAATATCTTCAGTCTGCTCTGTTGATTCTGTTACCTCAATAGTATTACCGGATGTTTCAGGAGACTTGTCTTTTCCAAAGAATGTAAAATATGCAAAAACTCCAATACCGATAAGTGCCAAAACAAGGATAACGACCACAATATAAGAAATAACCTGATTTCTTACACGGCGCTTACGACGTGCTTCACGCTTCTCGTCCTTATCTGCTGCAGCATTTGCTGCTTTATCGCGATCATGCTTATTTTTTGCCACACGAGCCGCTTCTTTTCTGACATCAGCCTCAACTGCAGAAGCCTTTTTACTTATATGAGTCTTCTCTTTAGCATTATCTGAATTGTCTGCATCCTTTTTAGCTTTATCAGACTTAACAGATTTGCTGTTTTCATCAGATTTATTATCAGATTCATCACCGTCAGACTCTTCATCAGTTCCATTCGCCGACTCTTCATCTGCCTTAGCTGAGTCTTCCTCAGCTTCATCATCTGGCTCCTCATCTGATTCTGCAGCTGCTTCATCATCTGATTTTGCTTCCTCTGATACATTTTCTGAATCATCTACCGATTCATTAACGTTTTGCGCCTCAGCCTCAGTATTCTCTTCCGAAGCACTTTCTGATTCAGCATTAACCTCTGTCTCTTCAACAGCAGTCTCTTCCTCTGACTTTTCGAGTTTATCGTTGTCTTTGGAAGCCATTATATTTCTTTTTTTATGATTTCTTTTAGACATTTAAAACCCCTTAATTAAAGGCAGGTCTCCACGAAAATATCATAAATAGCCTTAATAGCATTTTCAAAATCATCATTAGCTACACCAATGATGATGTTCATTTCTGAAGATCCCTGATCAATCATTTTGATATTAATGTGTGCATGAGCAAGTGCAGAGAAAATTCTGGCTGCAGTTCCTCTGGTAGCACGCATTCCACGTCCAACAACTGCGATAAGAGCAAGGTCAGACTCGATATCGATGGTATCGGGCTTAGCAAGTCTCTGGATAGTAGATACAACCTTCTGCTCCTTATCCATGAACTCATCCTGATGAACGAATACGGTCATGGTATCAATACCTGAAGGAAGATGCTCGAATGAGATGTTGCTCTCTTCGAATGCCTGAAGAACCTTACGGCCAAATCCAACCTCAGAGTTCATCATATCCTTCTCAATATTAATTGAGCAGAAGCCCTTCTTACCTGCAATACCGGTAATAACATACTTAGACTTCTGACCGGTGCTTCCTACAATCCATGTTCCGCTGTTACCGGGATCGTTAGTGTTACGGATGTTAATAGGAATTCCCTCCTGTCTTACAGGGAAAATAGCATCCTCATGAAGCACACTAGCGCCCATGTATGCAAGCTCACGAAGCTCGCGGTAAGTAATAATATCAATCTTCTGAGGATTCTTAACGATTCTGGGATCAGTTACGAGACATCCTGAAACGTCAGTCCAGTTCTCATATACATCAGCATGAATAGCCTTTGCAACGATTGATCCGGTGATATCTGAACCACCACGTGAGAAGGTCTTAACCTTTCCGTTATCATATGCTCCGTAAAATCCGGGTACTACTGCATTCTGAAGTCCCTCAAGACGCTTGCTTAACACGTCATTGGTCTTGTTAGCATTAAATGTACCATCTTCATTAAAGAAAATTACGGTAGCAGAATCAATGAATTCAAATCCAAGATAATTAGCCATGATGATACCGTTAAGGTACTCACCTCTTGAAGCTGCATAATCCTTTCCTGCCTTCTCCTTGAAGTTCTTCTCGATTGTTACGAACTCATCGTCAAGAGAAAGCTTAAGCTTAAGGCCCTTGATAATCTCTTCATATCTTGCCTTAATTGCTTTAAGTTCTTTTGAAAAATCCTTATCTGCTTCTGCAAGAGCATAGCAGCCATAAAGCATATCGGTAACCTTAGTATCAGCGCTAAATCTCTTACCGGGTGCAGAAGGAACTACAAATCTTCTCTCAGCTTCCGCGCGAATAATACTTCCAACCTTTTCAAACTGCTCAGCACTTGCGAGTGAGCTTCCACCAAACTTAACTACCTTAGACATTTTTCATTTTCTCCTCAATATCATTAAAATAGATATATATATCAGACAGTCCGGTATACCAATAAGCACCGGGCTATCAGCCAATCAGATTTACGCGTAGATACGAAGTCTTCCAAGAAGCTTATCGCCGAGCTTCTCAGCAAATGCTACGAAATCCTTCTCCTTCATAACAGGAAGAATAAATGCTGCATCATTTCTTCCGTCTACGATAATATTCATTGCATCAGGGAACTGTTCAAATACAGCATCTGCTGCATCAGCGCTTGTACGTACAAAGAAAGCAGTCTCGGTCTCAAGATAATCTGCAAGCTTAGCTTCTTCAGCATCCCAGAATACCTTAATATTCTCACCAACATGCTTAGCGCACTCTGCGATATCGGCAACTACAGCGCTTGCTGTAGGGAGCTTACCTGCTCCACTTCCATAATACATTGTCTCACCAACCATATTACCGGTGACAAATACACCATTCATAACATCGTTAACAAGTGCGATAGGATGATTTACAGGAACCATGTATGAGCTAACCTTAACACTCACCTCAGCCTTGCCTGCAGCACGAGCTTCATCATCATATGCTGCCTCAAGAGCCTTAGCTGTACCAAGGAGCTTAATGGTATATCCTGCAGCTGCTGCATATGCAAAATCATCAGCAGTTACCTTGCTGATACCTTCGGTATAAACCTTCTCAAAGTTGACAGTCTTTCCAAGCATAAGTGAAGCAAGAATAGAAATCTTTCTGCAAGTATCGTGTCCTTCAACATCTGCAGTAGGATCCTGCTCAGCATATCCGAGCTTCTGAGCCTCTTTAAGTACTTCTGCGTAATCAGCACCTTCGCGCTCCATCTTGGTAAGCATGAAGTTGGTGGTACCGTTGATAATACCTGCTATCTCTTCTACATATTCATGGCAAAGTGAAGTCATTAGAGGGCGAATAATCGGAATACCGCCGCCAACGCTTGCTTCGAACATGTAATTGCAGTTGTTCTTCTTAGCTATCTCAAGCATCTCAGTACCGTGAGCAGCTACCATAGCCTTGTTAGAGGTACATACACTCTTACCGGCCTCAAGAGCAGCCTTGGTAAACTTATAAGCTGCACCTGTTCCTCCCATTGTCTCACATACAATCTGTACATCGGGATCATTCATAATAATATCTACATCATGAACGATTTTATCTTCATAAGGATCCCCGGGGAACTCTCTAAGATCCAAAATATATTTAATATTAAGCTCCTGCTGAGTCTTTTTGTTCAGCTGCTTCTTATTGGTCTCCACAACCTCTACTACACCGCTTCCTACAGTGCCGTAGCCGAGTACTGCAATATTGATCATTTTTAATATCTCCTTAACACATATGTGAAACAACTTTATCCCCCAAAAGATTACTCTCTTGAGGGAAAAGCCTACTCAACTGAATATTTTAACACAATATCTTGTTGTTCCGCAATGTTGCAATTTATCTATATTTCACCTTCAAAACGCTATCTTTCTTCTCTAAAATATGGAAGACCAAGCGATGCAGGCGGCTGATTTTCCCTCTTATTCCTGATACTGGTGATAACGAGTACCACAAGAGTAACAACATAAGGGATCATCTTATAAAGCTGCTGATACTCCATATGATCGATGTTTATAGGCAGGAACAGATAAAGAATATACAGTCCACCAAACAAAATAGATGCAAATATACTCATATCCGGCTTCCAGATTGTAAATATAACCAGCGCAATTGCAAGCCATCCTCTGTCTCCGAAAGCATCGTTTGACCATACACCAGTCGCATAATCCATTACATAATAAAGTCCTCCGAGACCTGCAATCATACATCCGATGCATGTAGCTCCGTACTTGTACATAGTAACGTTGATACCTGCAGAATCTGCTGTTGCCGGGCTCTCTCCGACTGCTCTTAAATGAAGACCTACTCTGGTCTTTTTAATAATAATCGCAGCGGCTATCGCAACCAGGATACTGAAATAAGCCAAAGGTCCGTATGAGAAGAAAATCTTACCAAACCATCCTGTTGTCTCCGCAAAAGGAAGCTTCTGCGAAAAATACTTACTGGTTGTTGTAAGTGCGATAGAAGGTACATCCGCACCCGAAAGCTTAATAAGTGACGCACCAAAGAAGTTACCAAAGCCTACACCAAATGTAGTCATTGCAAGACCGGTAACATTTTGATTTGCCCTTAACGTTACCGTCAAAAAGCAATAAATCAATCCCATTATCAATGAACCGAGTAAGCAGCTGAGCAATGGAATCATAACACTAAGCATAGGAACAAATACTGTAAGGAATGTATCTGCTGCCTCATGAGTAGCCTGATATGATTTAACAGCCTGCTCAAAATTAAATGCACCAATTACACCACTTATCGCACCAACATACATAACACCGGGGATTCCGAGGTTAAGGTTACCGGATTTCTGTGTGACAATCTCACCTGTACTACCGTATAAAAGCGGAATGCCCTGAACTACAGCCTTAGGGATAAAAGAAACTAAATTAATCATTATTTATTTCCTCCCTTCGCTGATTTTTTATTAAAAATAATCTTATATCTGATAAAGAACTCACAACCGATAATGAAGAAAATGATTATTCCTGTCAAAATCTCGGAGAATGACTCATTCAGTCCACAGCTTGTTGCTACCTCTCCTGCACCCTTTTTCAGGAATATAATCAGCAAACTGGCAAATATCATTATAAACGGATTAAACTTAGCCAGCCACGAAACCATTACCGCCGTGAATCCCTGTCCACCGACAAGCGATGTTGTTATAGTCTGATGTATTCCGGCCACAAGTATAAATCCTGTAAGTCCGCATATAGCTCCGGAAATAAACATGGTTCTGATAATTACCTTGCCAACGTTTATACCGACATATCTTGCAGTATTTTCACTCTCTCCGACTACACAAATCTCATATCCCTGCTTGCTGTAATAAAGATAAGCAAACATAGCAATCGTAGTAAGTACTGCAATGAAAATGGTGAGCATATATTTGCTTCCCATAAAGTTACCGATTTTAGGAAGCCATCCAAGCTCTGTCTTGGGATTAATAATACCTACCTTACCTGCTCCCTTAGGATACTCCCAAACAATGATGAAAAACGCAACCAGCTGTGTCGCAATGTAGTTCATCATCAATGTGAACAGAGTCTCGTTTGTATTCCATTTTGCCTTAAAAATTGCAGGAATAACGCCCCATATACCGCCGGCAAGGACTGCCGCTACCAGCATTACCGCAATCAATAACGGATTCGGAAGATGATCTGCAAGCTTAAGCATTACAGCGGATGTAGCCAATGCACCGATAAGCACCTGACCTTCTCCACCTATATTCCAGAATCTCATCTTGAATGCAGGTGTAAGAGCCAATGCTATGAGAAGAAGTATTGATGTATCCTGGACGGTAATCCAGCTCTTTCTCACTGTACCAAATGCACCTTTAGCCATTGAACCGTATACGGTAAACGGATTCAATCCGGTTGTAATCATTGTGATGATTGCGCAAAGAACAAGTGCAGCAACTACCGCAATTACTCTGACTAAAATAGCCTTCTTAAAGGTCATATCAGACCTCTTGGCAATATGGAAAAGCGGTTCTGATTTATTAGTTTTTGCCATCGCTGTTTCCTCCTACCTTAGTCATTAGTAATCCAACTTCATTTCTGTCAGCTGTGCGTCCGTCAAGCACTCCGCTTACTTCTCCGCCACACAAAACAAGTATTCTGTCTGACAGTTCCATTAAAACATCAAGATCTTCGCCTACGTAAACAACTGCCACACCGGCTTTTTTCTGTTCATTAATTAAGTCATAAATTGTGTAAGAAGCATTAATATCAAGACCTCTTACAGCATATGCAGTAAGCAGTACCTTAGGTGCAGAAGCAATCTCACGACCTACCAGAATCTTCTGTACATTACCACCCGAAAGGCTTCTTACAGGAGTATTGATACCGGGTGTAACGACCTCCAGATCCTCAACCACTGACTGAGCAAGCTTCTGAGGAGTCTTTCTGTCAGTAAACGGTCCATGACCATTCTCATAAGATCTGAGCATCATATTATCGGTAATGTCCATATTACCGACAAGACCCATTCCAAGTCTGTCCTCAGGTACAAATGAAAGTGCTACTCCCATATCGCGAATCTGCTTGGGATCCTTACCAAGAAGCTGCTCTCTCTTTCCTTTATCGTCAACATATTCGACAGAACCTGATTCAACCGACTGCAATCCCGCGATTGCTTCAAGAAGCTCCTTCTGACCGCAACCCGAAATACCTGCAATACCAAGTATTTCTCCGCTTCTGATAGTGAAAGATACGTTCTTAAGCTTGGTAATACCGTCCTCACTCTTAACTGTAAGTCCGTTGACAAGAATTCTGTCCTTAGGATTAACAGGCTCGGGTCTAATAATATTCAGTACGACCTTACGGCCTACCATCATATCAGTCATTTCCGCGGCATTGGTATCTGCGGTACGCATATCTCCGATATATTTACCCTTTCTTAATACCGCTACTCTGTCAGAAAGGCTCTCCACCTCATGCATCTTATGAGTAATGATAATGATAGCCTTGTTATCTTCCTTCATCTTGCGAAGTACAGCAAAAAGCTTTTCAGTCTCCTGCGGAGTCAATACAGCTGTAGGCTCATCAAGTATAAGAATGTCTGCGCCTCTGTAAAGAACCTTAACAATTTCAACAGTCTGCTTCTGAGAAACTGACATGTCATAGATTTTCTGTGAAGGATCCACATCAAATCCATACTTATTGCATATTTCAGTAATCTTGGCACTTGCCTTTTTGATATCAAGCTTTTCATCAAGACCGAGAACTATATTTTCAGCAGCCGAAAGCACATCAATCAGTTTGAAATGCTGATGCACCATGCCTATACCATATTCAAAAGAATCCTTAGGTGAAGCTATGGTTGCAGGTTTTCCGTTAATAAGTATTTCTCCTTCATCAGGGAAATAGAGTCCGCAAAGCATATTCATAAGTGTAGTTTTACCACTACCATTCTCTCCAAGAAGTGCTAATATCTCACCTCTGTACAATTCGAGATTAACCCCGGAATTGGCCGTAACCAATCCGAAACGCTTTGTGATGTTTTTCATTTGAACTGCCGGTGTTGTATTTGCCATGGTTCAATCCTTTCTACTGCCAAATATCTCTTACTTCCTTAAACAACTTTACAGATACCCCGCAAAACGCAGAGTATCTGTAAAATAGTTCAAGAACAATAATCATCGGTTATTATGACAAAGCAGGTTCGGTGCAAAATGCACCGGACCTGCAAAAATCATTAATTAGTATGCAGCATCAAGAAGTGAGATGCCGTCAATCTGAAGATTGAAGAAAGGTGCTGAACGAAGTCCCTCACCAGACTCATTGAAGTAACCATCAACGATTGCTTCATGATCTCCCTCGTAAGCAGGATCGGTATCAACGTCTGCCATATATGAGGTAAGAGTCTCACCACCTACAGTAAAGGTAGAGATATCAAATACATTAAGCTCACCATTGATAATCTTATTACGTGCTTCCTCGATAGCTTCAGCGGTACCATCAACAGCTGCAGCACCAAGATCGGTAAGAACTACAGATCCGGTCTCAAGAGTTCCGTTCCAGTCAGTAGCGATTGCATCACCCTTTTCAATTGCCTTAATGCAGTATGCGAAATAAGGGGTCCAATCGATTCTTGAAGAAACGATAAAGGTATTAGGGCAAGCTGCTTCAGTGCTTCCGTTATAAGAAATGTTAGGAACACCGGCCTGCTCGCAAGCAGTAGGAGCACCCATAGAGTCAGCATGCTGAGAAATAAGTACGCAACCATTGTCGATAAGGGTCTGAGCTCCAGTCTTCTCTGCGGTCTCATCATACCATGAACCGGTGAAGGTTACTTCCATGGTAACTGAAGGGCATACGCTCTTTGCTCCAAGGTAGAATGAAGTATAACCAGAGATAACCTCTGCATAAGTGAACGCACCAACGTAACCCATCTTTGCTTCCTCAGCGGTAATCTCGCCGTTAGCGATCATCTCGTTAAGCTTCATACCAGCTGCAATACCTGCAAGATATCTTCCCTGGAAGATATTAGCAAATGCATTGTGGAAGTTAGCAAGGTTCTCAGTGTGTGCCTGAGTACCGGTTGCATGTGAGAACTGGATTTCAGGATATTCCTTTGCAGCCTTAATGATGTAATCCTCATGACCAAAGCTGTCAGCGAAGATGAAATTGCATCCTGCCTCTGCAAGCTCACAAGCCGCATCATAAGCTTCCTGTCCCTCAGGAACACCGGTCTTAATGAGATACTCTACACCTGCAGCTTCACAAGCAGCCTTGAATCCGTTGATGAAGTTGAGGTCATAAGTTGAGTTCTCATCATGAAGGCAGATAAGTCCAGCCTTCACTGAGCTCTTCTGGTTTGAGCTACCGTTTGAGCTACCTGAACCATTTGATTCAGTAGTGTCAGCACTACAAGCGCACAATGCAAATGTTAATACACAAGCAAGTGCAAGTGCTACGAACTTTGAAAACTTTTTCATAACTTTTTTCTCCTCTTCTAAAGTTTTGAAATCTATCTCCATCCCATCACAATGACAGGAATCGGATACAACTAAAGTTTTATTATTAAGCTCTTATCTTTTGCTAAGTAAAATTCTCAGCGACATAGATTAGATAAGAGGATACTTCTTGGTGATAGCTACGATAATAGCCTTAGCCTCTTCAACCTTATCTGCTCCACCCTTAACAACGAGTGAGATAGCCTCTGCAACCTGATCGAAGTCCTCTTCCTTAAGTCCTCTTGAGGTAGCAGCGGGAGTTCCGAGACGAATACCGCTGGTTACGAAAGGTGACTTGGGATCGTTGGGAATAGTATTCTTGTTAGCAGTGATATGTGCCTCATCAAGAAGCTTCTCAACTTCCTTACCGGTAAGATTAAAGGGAGTAAGATCCATAAGCATAAGGTGGTTGTCAGTTCCGTCAGAAACGATCTTGATACCACGGCTTTGAAGTCCCTTGCAAAGAGCCTGAGCATTCTTAACAATCTGCTGCTGATACTCCTTGAATGCGGGAGTAAGTGCTTCCTTGAAGCATACAGCCTTAGCTGCGATTACATGCATAAGAGGGCCACCCTGGATTCCGGGGAATACTGCCTTATTAAGCTTGTGCTCCTCAGCGAACTCTGCGCTTGAAAGAATAAGTCCGCCACGAGGTCCGCGAAGGGTCTTGTGAGTGGTGGTGGTTACTACATGTGCATAGGGGATGGGTGAGGGATGAAGGCCTACAGCGATAAGTCCTGCGATATGTGCCATATCAACCATCAGGTATGCGCCTACCATATCAGCGATCTCTCTGAAACGCTTGAAGTCGATGGTTCTAGCATATGCAGAAGCACCTGCGATGATCATCTTAGGCTTGCATTCCTTAGCAATCTCTTCTACCTTATCATAATCGATGAAGCCTTCGTCGTTTACTCCGTAAGGAACAATCTTAAAATAGCTTCCTGAAATGTTAGCCGGTGAACCATGAGTAAGATGTCCGCCGTGATCAAGATTCATTCCCATTACAGTATCGCCGGGCTGAAGGAGTGCAAACTGAACAGCAAGGTTAGCCTGTGCTCCTGAGTGAGGCTGAACGTTAGCATATGTGCATCCGTAAAGCTCCTTTGCGCGATCAATTGCGAGCTGCTCTACTACATCTACACATCCGCATCCGCCATAGTAACGCTTTCCGGGATATCCTTCTGCATACTTATTGGTGAGAGGGCTTCCCATAGCAGCCATAACAGCTTTGCTAACCCAATTCTCTGAAGCAATAAGCTCAATGTGACTGTTCTGTCTCTCTGTCTCTGCCACAATCGCTTCAGCAATTTCGGGATCAACGTTCTTTACTTCATCAAGTGAATACATTTTTATGTCCTCCTAATTTAATACACTGCCATATCAGCAGAAAAAATCACATCTATTAGACTACACCAAAAGCTAATGTAAATCAAGCAATTTGCTCATTAACCATATAATATAAATATGTACTTTTTCTGTTGCTAGAAGATACTCATAAGTCTTATACTATCTATTTAGGGACATTTATTTTTACTGTTTTATTAATTGGGAAAACAATAGAGAAGGAGACACAAAATGTTAAAATCATTAAAGGCCTATTCACTTCATATGGGACCCGCTCAATGCGCAGTAGATTTGGGCGATGGAAGTGAGCGTGGCGAATACGTAAATCAGGATTATATCCTCAATGTACTCGGCAGACCTCACAGAGGAGTCAGCTTAATGACCTGCTACTATCCTCTTGATGAGACCTTCCCCGCAAGAGCTCATGAGGCTTATTCGGATATGAAAATCAGAGGTCAGTGGGATTATCCCTACGATGATTATCAGCCTTACAAGGGCGGTAAGGTTGGACTTACCGATGAAGAACCTTTCAATTGGATGAAGGATGTAAGACGCCACGGACAGGATGTTCTTCTCACCATCACCATTGATCCCCATGTAAGCGATGACCATATCATTGCAATTGCCAAGGATTTATCCGTATACGGACGTGTCCTTTTAAGAGTCAATCACGAAGCTACCGGAAGCTGGTTTTCATTTAACAAGCGTGCAAGCTACGATGAGGTTGCCGCATTTTTCGCAAACGTATGCGATATCTTTCACAGAGAAGCTCCAAATGTAAAGCTCATCCTCTGTCTCGACGGATATAAAGATATAAAAGAAGAAAAAATGATGATGGAGGATACCTTCCTTCCTGCCATAAAAAAGACAGACATTTATTCTGTAGACCGCTATCTTTCACTTCACTGGGGCTGGCCCTGTGATGTAGCACTCAAAGGCGGTAAATCATTCGCAAGATACAAAGTTGAAGATATTTATTCACTCACAAAAAAGAGTCGCAACAGATATATTGAGCTTACCGGTGAGGTAAAGCCCATGGTACTCTCTGAGCTCAATGCAGACGGAGACGTAACCGGACCTTATGATCAGGCTGCCATGGTTAAGGATTTCTGTGATCGAGTTAAAGCAGATCCCGACAAATGGCTCAGCGGATTTACAATGTATCAGTTCCGTGACAGAGGTCGTCTCGGACTAGAGATTGAAGATCCCAACAATTCCGAAGTTGGTATTGCTCAGCCCGTACTCAACACCTACAAGGAAATCATCCACGATGATTACTTCTCTCCTTCAATGAAAAAGGGTATGGCTCTTACCGTTCCTACAACTCTTCGTTGGGGTGGTGCCGAAGATGCTGACGGAATTGCCATTCCTCTCACCTTCGAATCTTCGCCCGTATTCTGTGAGGTTTATTTTGATGAAGATGGTCTTGAGGACTTAAACCTCATGATGGAAATCAACGGCAGATGGTTCTACAAAGCACCCGGTGTAAAATGCATCGATATGATGAGCGCTTTCTTTGAGAAGCCTCTTACAGAAAAGACCAAGCTTACCCTTAAGCTCTTCGCCCCTCCTGCAGACGGCAAGAACGATCCTTCACAGGGCAACGATTGGCAGACCAACTACTACACTGAGATCCCTGCTCTTCCCAAAGTAAGAATTGAGTACTCACCTGTAGCAAAATAAATATAACCATTATTCCAGGAGGAACAAAAACGTGAAACTTTTAGAAGATATGATCAGAGAAAAAGGAGTTGTCAAAGCCGGAAATGTACTCAAGGTAGACAGTTTCCTTAATCATCAGATGGATATCAAGCTTTTCAATGAAATGGGAAAGGAATTCAAGCGTCTCTTTGCTGATAAGCCCATCAATAAGATCCTTACCATTGAAGCTTCCGGCATCGGTATTGCCTGCGTCGCTGCACAGTATTTTGATGCACCTGTAGTATTTGCAAAAAAGGCTCAGAGCATCAATATCGACGGCGATGTATACAGCACATCCATCACTTCCTTCACTCACAAGCGTGAATATCAGGTAATCGTATCTAAAAAGTATTTAAGTTCCGATGATCATGTACTTATTATCGATGATTTCCTTGCAAACGGATGCGCTCTCAAGGGCCTTATCGAGCTCGTTCAGGACGCAGGAGCAACTGTTGAAGGTATCGGTATAGCTGTAGAAAAGGGCTTCCAGGATGGCGGTCAGATTATTCGTGATATGGGTGTTAATCTCCACTCTCTTGCTATTGTAGAGTCTATGGATGATACTACCGGCGAGGTTGTCTTCCGTCAGGAGTAATACTCATTCGAAGCCTAGACACTCTCCTCATGGAATAGAGATATGAAAAAATTTAAGAAACGTATTTTTGATATAATACAGATAGGTCAGCGCGGCGATATTCCAAGCCGCGCCTTCGACTTTTGTCTGGTAGCAATAATTGCACTAAATATTTTAGTCCTCATACTTGAGACCTTTAATCTTCCTGCAGATTTTCTAAAGATTCTGCACATTATAGAAATAGTAACTGTAGCATTATTCGGCATCGAATACCTGCTCAGAATCTGGACGGCAGAATTTCTGTATCCTAAAGTAAGCCGTGGCAAAGCTATTCTTAAGTTCCTCTTATCATACGATGGCATTGTTGATTTGCTTACTATCCTGCCCGCCTTTTTCCTTTCCGGCTTTTCAGCTTTCAGAATGCTAAGAGTCGTTCGTATTTTTCATTTGTTCCGTATAAATGCGACATACGACTCATTCAACGTTATCACTACAGTATTGAAAGAAAAACGCAATCAGATATTCTCGTCATTGTTTATAGTAATAGTTCTTATGTTCGCTTCTTCTCTGTGTATGTACAGCGTTGAAAACAATGCCCAGCCTGATGTATTCGACAATGCCTTCTCCGGAATGTGGTGGAGTATCTCGACGATATTAACCGTAGGTTATGGAGACATTTATCCCATCACAATACTCGGACGCATTTTAGCTATCATCATCGCCCTTTTGGGTGTCGGTGTGGTTGCCATCCCTACCGGTATTATTTCTGCAGGATTTGTTGAGCATTATAATACTCAGGTTCAGAAAAGCACTAATGCAGCCGTTTCCGTGAATGATAAAAATAATAGCGCCTCGCCTTCTGTCGATACACTTCTTGGCAACGATTCTGCACATCATATAAACCTTTGTGAGCGAATACTAGCAGACCGTGAAGCAACAGATCCGGAAACCAGAGAAAAATTTGACAATTATCTGTCTGAACTTTTGAGAAAAAAGAAGTAAAAAGCATTGGTTTTAAGCTTAAAATATAGTATTATTAACTAGTCTATTACATATTTTTTCCGCATAATAATTAACTTTCTTATGAGGTATTACATTAATGCATATTGCAATCGTTGATGATGATCCTACACTCAGAATAACGCTCCGTCATTTTCTTCATAAATGGCACACCGAAAAAAAGCTTTCTCTTGAAATGCTTGAATTCGATAATGGTGATGATTTCCTCGCGAGCTGTGATCAGAATAATTATGATATCGTATTTATGGATATCTATATGGAGAAAAAGAATGGTATCGAAACTGCCTCAGAAATGAGACTCAATCACAAAGATACTATTCTCATCTTCCTTACCTCTTCTATGGACCATATGCCCGATGCATTTTCAGTTCATGCTTTCGGATATCTTATCAAGCCACTTGTACCTGATAAGCTTTATAAGATAATGAATGACGTTCAGAGTATTCTTCATACAGATGAAAAGACTCTTGATATTACTGTTGTAGGTAAGGTAGGTCTGACTCTTAGATATTCAGAGATTTTATATATCAATTCAGACTCGAATTACTGCATCATTCATTGCCCCGAGCCATGCAAGAGCCGCGGTCCATTCACATCGTTATGTGAGCCTCTTTTAGAGAGTCCTGAATTTTGCATTATCAACAGAGGAATTCTGGTCAACATGTCACATGTCCGTGAAATGACAGCCACAGATTGTCTCATGGATAACGGTGATTCTCTTCCTCTCAATACCAAGAAGTCATCTGCTATCAGACAGCAATTCCAGGCATATAAGTTTGGAAACAGATAAATTGGTAAAAGGGATAAACTAATAAACTAATAAACTAATAAGCTAATAAACTGATATACAAGTAAACACAAAACACCCGGTACGATCAATCCGATCATACCGGGTATTATTATGTTCTTTAATATTCTATTCAACCTTAAAAGACTAACCATTATTAGTATCTACTAATTATCTTCCTCTTCGGTCTTTCTGTTGTTCTCCACAATAGCAAATGCAATATTTGTAGCGTGATCTCCCACTCTCTCAAGACCGGATACGATATCAGAGAAAATCATTCCGGCAGCAGGTGTACACTCACCACGTGTAAGTCTGTCTACGTGATTCTGCTGAAGCTGCTTTTCCATAGTATCAATCTTATCCTCAATAGCAATGATATCCTTCATATGAGTCTCATCACTGTTAGAGAACATCTCGATTGCATACTGAATGCTCTTATTAACGAGATCGAGCATCTCGCCAAGCTCCTTCTGAGCTTCCTTACTGATAGTCGCGCCGGAAGCCTTACGAGACGCTGCCGCATCAGCAATATTTTCTGCGTGATCACCGATTCGCTCAATATCATTGGCAACATGGAACAAGCCACCAATGCTCTTCAAGTCTTCAATAGGAAGGGTTGTCTGGTTAATCTTTACCAGATAATCGGTAATCGCATGATTGAGGAAGTCTATATTCTTCTCAACCTTATATACCTCATCGATATCTTCCTGATCGAGTGTAATCAATGCGTTCATAGCTCTGTTGAGGTTTTCACTAGCAAGTGAAGCCATACGGTCGAGCTCCTTGATAACTTCTACCACAGCGGTTGCGGGGTTAAATACAACCTTCTCACCGATGTACTTAAGCTGGCCTTCTTCTCTGTAGCCAACCTTCTTGTCCTCTCCGCGCACACACCAAGAAGAGAACTTAACAAGAGGCTTAATGAAGGGCAGAAAAATAACAACCTGGAATACCTTGATAATAATGTGTGAGTATGCAACAAACTTACCAAGATCCTTACCGATTTCATTTCCGGCCTCATCATGCATCATGGGAGTGATGAAATGCAGGCCATCTATAATAGCCTTTCTCAATCCGGGGATAGCCATGATAATCGCACAAATTATAGTACCGATTACATTGAACCAGAAATGGATAAGTGCTGCTCTCTTCGCATCCTTCTTACCTGTAAGTGAAGAAATAAGTGCAGTAGCGGTAGCACCGATATTACAACCGAAAATAATGTAAATAATAATACTCAAGCCCTGATAGTTAAGCGAACCGTCCGGCAAAGGAGCTGCCATAATTCCTGTACTTGCGAGCAAAAGAATAATACTTACAGTAACAGATGAACTCTGAACCAGTGCGGTAATTACTGTACCTACCAAAATAGCAAGAACAGGATTTTTAAGTGAACCGATTACGTTGATAACTGTATCGTTTGTCTTCAAAACAGACATCGCATCCTTCATTCCGCTGAGTCCGATGAAAAGGATACCGAATCCGACTATAATCTCACCGATCTGCTTAGCCTGCTCTTTTTTAGAGAACATCGTTATAACAACACCGATAAGCAGGATAAGAGGCGCATAAGCCGATAAATTAAAGGAAACCAGAAGTGATGTAACAGTAGTACCGATATTTGCACCGAGAATAACTCCCGCAGCCTGAGTCAGATTCATCAAGCCAGCGTTAACAAAGCTGACTACCATCGATGTACACGCCGATGAAGACTGAATTACTGCAGTGAAAAACAAACCAACGATAATTCCACTGAATCTGTTTGTTGTAAAAATCTCAAGAATACGTCTTAATTTTGCACCGGCAGCCTTTTCAATGCCATTACTCATGACCTTCATACCGAAAAGGAAAAGACCGAGTCCGCCGCACATCGCTATAACTGTTGATAAAATCTCTTTTGCTGTCATTTTTCTTCCATTCCTGCGGATCAGCGCTCCACAAATATATTCAATAATTCTAACCCCTATTACTAGCAATACTATAATACTATAGAGTTTGTAATAAAATCTATTGAAATATTTTACAATCAATAAAAATAAATCCCAATTATAATGATACTAATTGACTATGGTAACCATTATGACCGGGATTTATATGTAAATCATATGATGTTAAGGTCAAAAGATACCAAACGGATTGCTCCGCTGTATATCAGCTTTCGCAATCCTACAAAACATTCGAAATCCGCTCATTTTTCTACGAAAAATAGCTACTTTCTCATGTTTTGGCGGGTCAATAAGGTTATCTCAGCCTCTCTAGTGCAAGCACGAGAGTCTTCATAACCTTTTGACCCTGGTATCATCATATGATGTTATAATGCTTCATGGCATTATAAATACCATCTTCATGTATGTCTGTAGTGATATACTCTGCTACCTGGCGTGCCGCTTCAGTTCCGTTGCCCATGCATATTCCATGCCCCACAAATTCGAGCATATCTTTATCATTTATACTGTCTCCGAATGCGTAGGTATCATCGATATCCACCTTAAGATAATCACAGAGCCACTTGATGCCTGTTGCCTTTGATGTGCCCTTGGGAATAAACTCAACCACCACACCATCATGCACAATAAAATCCATAAAGCCGCCAAGTTCTCTTTTTATTGCCCCAAAGTCAGTATCAGGCCAAACATCTGCCGAAAACTTATTAACTCTCATACCATCCTCATATCCTCTGAGCACTCTGGCATGATCTCCAAGCATTTCATAGAGATAATCAATATATGGATCATTTTCAAAGCCTTTTTCGGAAATCCAATGAGTCTTAGGTCCTTCCAAAACTATAGGCATTTTATATTTATCAGCTACATCTATACACAGCTTTATCTGTTCATCATCAAGCAGTTTCTCGTGGAGCACCTCACCATTCAGTTCTACGTGATTACCGCATGCTGCCAGTACACCGTCAAAACCTATATCGTGCAGTTCCTTCGCAATAATATTGCCTCTTGCTCTTCCACTGCATATAAAAGCCATATTTCCTTTTGCTCTGTATTGTCTGATGGCTTCCTTGGTACTCTCGGGTATAAAAGCCTTGCTATCCCAAAGTGTTCCATCAATATCAAAAAAAGCTATCTTCATACATCCGTTCCCACATAAAATACACAACATAAAATGCACAAGCACTTCAGTTGATTTTACACATACATTTTATAAAAACATTTTTTCGGGCTTATACAGCTTATTGATTTCACTGTAAAAATACATTCCTGCGAAGGTGCCATCATTTTTATACACCCTAAACAGTTCATTATTCTCAGCCTTACCGATTTTTTCGACAAATGAATTAGCGTATAACACATTGCCATTCATCAAAAGCTTCATTGCCTCTTCTGTAACCGTAACAGCTCTGTATTGGGTAAACAGACTGTCTACCGCCATCACAAGTTCTCCAAGTCGCCCCTCATCCTTAGCCTTTTGTATATCCGAAAGATTAATTGCATTATCCAATACAAAAGGACCAACCTTCGAACGAACAAGACTAAGCATAGTTCCGCCACAGCCAAGCTTTTTACCCATATCGTCGCACAAGGTTCTGATATAAGTTCCCTTAGAACAATGTACTCGCATTTTTACAACAGGCATCTTAATACTTATTACCTCAATGTCAAATACAGTAATTTTTCTTGCCTGTCTCTCTACCTCTACACCTTTTCTTGCAAGGTCACAAAGCTTCTGACCGTTAACCTTAAGAGCTGAATACATAGGTGGAACCTGTTCAATCTCACCTACAAAAGAAGCA
This sequence comes from Lachnospiraceae bacterium UBA1721, assembly GCA_002317155.1. Taxonomy (GTDB): domain Bacteria; phylum Bacillota; class Clostridia; order Lachnospirales; family Lachnospiraceae; genus AC2028. Next base: position 44,621 of record DCIR01000039.1, on the reverse strand, counting down.
ATAGCCTCTCTTATCAGCGACTCATCAGGCAGCTTTTCCGGATTAGAGAACTTAACACTGCCATTCATATCTGCCACTTTGTCAAGTCCGGCAAATTCATCGGCAAACATTCCTCCCACAGCTTTGCCTGTCACATCCTGCGTATCGGTAGCTACACCCAACAGCAGTTCAGCAGTATATTCCTTGTCATGATCAGTCAGCAGTTCGCATACCTTAGTGGCATTTCCCAGGCATACAGGCAGTACACCGGTTGCATCCGGATCAAGAGTTCCCGTATGGCCTATTTTTTTCTGACCACATATACCTCTTAGCTTGGCAACCACGTCAAAAGAGGTAAATCCTGCCTCTTTGTAAACATTTATTATTCCATTATAATTGTTTATCTTTTCAGCCATTTTATCTTCTTGATTCTTCTATGTCTTTTTGAAGCTGCGCAGTCAATTCATCCAGTCCGTTAAAACGTCTCTCAGGTCTTTTGAACTTCTCCAAATAAACCACCGCATCCTTATCATATACATCATTATCAAAGTCATATATGTAGGTTTCAACGCTTGGTCTTGTCTCACCGCCTATAGTCGGTTTACAGCCTACATTACTTACAGATAAATAATCTTTACCGTTGATTACCGTTCTTGAAGTATATACGCCGTAAGGAGGGAGAAGCTTATTTTCATCAGGATAAATGTTTATAGTAGGGAATCCAATAGTACGACCAATCTGATTGCCGTGAACAATCTTACCTGATACCGAATATGCAGCTCCAAGAAGCTCCTCAACTCGCTCCATATCGCCTTTTTCAACATAACGCCTTACTAAAGACGATGATATCTCTTCTCCATCTGATGTGTGAACCTTATCAATGAGCTTAACCTCATAACCGTATTCAGCGGACATCTGTTTAAGCAATTCCGCATTTCCAAGTCCTTTATCTCCAAACGAGATATCGGTTCCTGCTGCGATAAATTTCATATTCATCTGATTAACAAGATATTCGGTTATGAATTTATCGGGAGGTGTAGCCGCGGTCTCGCTGTTCATCGGGAACTCCACAAGTATGTCCACACCCATACGTTCAAAAATCACATGCTTCTCTTCGTTTGTGTTAAGGACATGCGGATCTCCGCCAAAGAACACCGACGGTGCAGGATCAAAAGTAAAAACACAAGCACACAGCCCACGCTTTTTTAACTCTATTATTTCATCCAAAAGCCTTCTGTGACCCTGATGAACACCATCAAATTTACCGATTGCTACTGCAGTCTCTCTATTAAGAAAAAATTCAAAAGAATTAGAAATTATATCCATTACAAATATTATCCAAATCAATTATTACTTTGTTCAAATCAATTATTACTTTTCCAAACAAGCTATCAATCATAACACGGATTTGCTATACAAATATCGCTTACTAAACAATAAACGCAGTGTTACCTGCGTTTATTAATAGTAATTCTTACATACCAAGCTGTTCAGCTATTTTTTCCGAAAGGTTATTAACACAATCGTAGAATGTACCCTTCATCGTGAGGCCTGCTGCTCTCACGTGTCCGCCACCGCCAAATTCCTGAGCGATTTTAGCCACATCAACCGACTCAACAGATCTCATGGATACCTTATATTCCATAGGTCCGGTCTGGTACATAAATATTGCCACTTCTATTCCTCTGATATTTACAAGCTGATTAACAATTCCCTCGTATTCCTTGGGCTTGCAGCCGTAAAAATCAGCAGTCTTGGAATCGACAACGCCCACGATGCAGCGGTCGTCCATAAAGCGCACGCTCTCCATCAAACAGCGTCCCATAATCTGTGACTGAAGATATGTTCTTTCGAAAAATACCTTCTTAATAAGCTTAGGGAAATCAAATCCGTATTCCATCAAATCAGCGGCACGTCTCATGGTATCAGGACTTGTGCATGAAAACTGGAAAAGTCCTGTATCCGTAACCATACCAACATACAAAGCCATTGCAGTTTCCTTATCAATTTTGTCCTTATCCATAAGCTTGCATAAAAGCTCTGCTGTCGAACTGATTTCAGGCTCGACAACATTCACATCTCCGCAGCCGGCCAGATTGCTCACATGATGATCTATATTGATTCTTTTTCCTGCCTCAGAAAAATACTTTTGAGCAGGTCCGAGACGTTCAAAATTGCAATCAAGTGCAAAATAAACATCATACTTCTCATCATCAGGGAAAGAAGTATCTATTGTATCGTAGCCTTCAATCTGACTAAATATTGAGGGCGGATACTCTAAATTAACCTTCACATCCACTCCGGGAAGATTAATCAAAAGATATCTTCTAAGTCCGAGGCATGAACTGACAGCATCTCCGTCGGGACGAATATGACCGCTTATACCGATTTTTTTAGCGCCTTCACACTCTTTTAATAAATCAATCATTTCTGTCTTTTGTTCCTAATCATTTACATCTTCAGTCTCATCATCAACGTGCGCAGCCTCGTCTTTTGCTATTACATCATCAATAATACGAGACATATTTACACCATACTCGATAGACTGATCCATAACAAAGTTAATCTCAGGAGTATTTCTGAGATTAAGTCTGTGTGCGAGCTCACGTCTGATATACGGAGCCGCACTCTTAAGTCCCTTACCGGTATTTACCCTGTCCTCCTCACTGCCAAGTACAGAAATCCATACTTTGCAGGTTTTAAGATCAGGTGCCACCTGGACATCAACTACGCTTGCCCAGGGACTGATACGGGGATCTTTTATTTCATCTCGGATTATAACGGAGAGCTCCTTCTGGACCTCACCGTTAATCCTTGTATTTTTAATACTGTTCTTTCGCATTTACCTAGGTACCTCTACCATAATATAAGCTTCAACCTGATCGAACTCAGCAACCTTATCAAAGCCTTCAAATACGAGACCGCACTCGAATCCGCTCTTAACTTCCTTAACATCATCCTTGAAGCGCTTAAGTGAAGCAAGATTTCCTTCGAATATCTGCTCACCTTCACGGGTAATACGAACCTTACATCCTCTCTGGATTTCACCATCAAGCACATATGATCCGGCAATATTACCGATAGCTGATGCCTTGAAGATCTGACGAATCTCTGCATGTCCGATAATCTTCTCCTCGAATACAGGATCAAGCATACCCTTCATAGCAAGCTCGATATCTTCAATAGCCTTGTAGATTACATCATAAAGTCTTACGTCTACATTTTCCTGCTCTGCAGTAGTCTTAGCTGTTGCATCGGGACGAACATTAAATCCGATGATAATAGCATTTGCTGCTGACGCAAGTGTAACGTCTGACTCATTAATAGCACCTACACCGCCATGGATACACTTAACAACAACTTCATCATTTGAAAGCTTGGTAAGTGACTGCTTAACTGCTTCAACAGAACCCTGAACGTCAGCCTTAACAATGATATTAAGCTCCTTAAGGTTACCCTCCTTAATCTTAGAGAAGAGATCCTCAAGACTCATGCGGCCCTTAATTTCTTCAAGCTTCTTAACCTTATTCTGCTCCTGATAGGTCTGAGCGAATGACTTAGCAGTCTTATCGTTCTCATGAGCAAGGAATACTTCACCTGCAGAAGGAACATCTGAAAGACCAAGAATCTCAACGGGCATTGAAGGAGTAGCTTCCTTAACACGACCACCCTTGTCATCGATCATTGCACGAACCTTACCGTATGCAGCACCTGCAGAGATAAAGTCTCCTACATGAAGGGTTCCCTTCTGTACAAGTACAGTAGCTACAGGTCCACGTCCCTTATCAAGCTCAGCCTCGATTACAAGACCTCTTGCTGTTCTGTCAGGGTTAGCCTTAAGCTCAAGCACATCTGCTGTAAGAAGGATCATATCAAGAAGGTTCTCGATTCCTTCTCCTGTCTTAGCTGAAACGGGAGCAAATACTGTGCTTCCACCCCAATCCTCTGAGATGAGTTCATATTCTGCAAGCTCCTGCTTAACACGATCAATGTTTGCAGAAGGCTTATCAATCTTATTAACCGCTACAATTACTTCTACTCCTGCAGCCTTAGCATGGTTAATAGCTTCTACAGTCTGAGGCATTACACCATCATCTGCAGCTACTACAAGAATAGCAATATCAGTTGCATTTGCACCACGCATACGCATTGCGGTGAATGCTTCGTGTCCGGGTGTATCGAGGAATGTAATCTTTCTTCCGTCTACATCTACGGTATATGCACCGATAGCCTGAGTAATACCACCGGCCTCTCTGTCGGTTACTCTGGTCTTACGGATAGCATCAAGGAGTGAAGTCTTACCATGGTCAACGTGACCCATTACGCAGACTACAGGAGGTCTCTCTGAAAGATTATCTTCAGCCTCATCATCCTCCTTAAGAAGTTCCTCAATAACATCTACTACTACTTCATGCTCGCAAAGGATTTCATACTCCATAGCGATGGTCTCTGCATCATCATATGTGAGCTCATCATTAAGAGTAACCATCTTTCCTGCGAGGAAAAGCTTCTTGATGAGATCAGCAGGACGCTGCTTCATCTTCTCGGCAAGATCCTTAATAGTAATAGTCTCAGGGAGAGTAATAACCTTGATTACTTCTTCAACAACCTCTTCCTTCTTCTCAGGCTTAATGAAACGGCCTGCCTTCTTGGTGTTGATCTCCTCATCGTAGTTTATTTCTTTTCTGTGGTCACGGTCTTTGCTCTTGTCTCTGCGGTTTCCGCGTCCTTTTTCATTTGTCGGCATCGGCGCTGCTGCAGCACTCGCGCTATTTTGGAATCCTTTTTGATTCCTATTGCCTCCAAATCCAGCTCCCGGTCTTTCATTAGACCTGCTATCTCTACTATTATTATTAAAGCTACGGCTATCACCTGGACGGCTATAGCTGCCTCTGTTATCCCTTTGTACCCCTTCTTGCCCTTGCTTATAAGGCTTTTGAGCTTGGCCTTGCGCTTGTCCTTGTCCTTGCGGTCTGCCATTTGAAGCACCTCCTCTATTCTGATACTGTCCATTACCCTGGTACTGACCATTCTGAGGACGCTGTCCACCCTGACGATTAGCCTGAGGATTCTGACCTCTGTTATCTCTTACAGTACCCTGTGACTGAGTGTTTCTGTTCTGATACTGATTTTTATCATGATTCTGAGACTTCTCCTGGTTCTGGTTTTTCTCATGAACCTGAGGCTTCTCCTGAACCTGGGGTTTCTCCTCAGCCTTTACTTCTGCTACGGGAGCTGCTGCAACTGTCTCCTCTACTTTTACCTCGGGAGCAGGTGCGGGCTTCTTTGCAACAGGCTTAGTCTCCGGAACCATCTGCACGCTGGGTGTAGGTGAAGGAGGTGTAAGCGGCTTAATAGGAGTACGAGCCACATTATTCTGGGGGCGATTGTTGAATCCGTTACCGCCCTGACGATTGTTATTGTTGTACTGACCCTGGGCAGGACGAGCACCGTTACCACCCTGACGATTTGCACCGTTGGGCTTATTATTCATAACAATACTAATCTTTTTCTTGGGCTGTTCGGGCTGACCCTGCTTGGGAGCCTGAGCAGGCTTAGCTGCAGGCTGTGAAGCCTCAGCCTTAGGTGCCTCAGCCTTGGGAGCTTCGGTCTTGGGAGCTTCGGTCTTGGGAGCTTCGGTCTTAGGAGCCTTCTTGGCATTTACGGCAGCTTTGATTGCCGCAACCTGATCGTCTTCAAGTCCCTTTGAAGCACTCTTTACATCTTCGTAACCCTTGCCGGCAGCAATAGCAATAATATCCTTGCTTTCGACTCCGAGTTCTTTTGCTAAATCACATACTTTTACTTTTGCCATATTTTATCTATAAATGACCGTTAAACGGACGTTTCTCCTTTCGATTATTCTTCCATGAGTTTTGCGATTTTTTCGGCAAAACCGGGTTCAAGAACTGCAATTGAAGCTCTGAGTTCCTTGCCGATTGCATGTCCTATCCCTTCGCGTGTTCCCCAAATCTTAATAGGTATCTCATAGTAGCTGCATTTATCTGTAAAAAGTTTTTTGGTATTATCTGATGCGTCCTGAGAAACTATAACCAGCTGAGCCTCTCCCGATCTGATAGCATCAAGCACCTGCGACTCGCCACTGGTGAGGTTTCTTCCTCTTGTTGCAAGTCCTAAGAGCGAATGAATTTTACTTATTGTATCCAAGTTCTTCAAACTCTCCTTTCAGTTGCTCATACACAGATGCCGGAACCGCTTCCTTAAAGGAACTGTCTATGCCTTTACGCTTCCATGCCTTATTGAGGCAATCTGCATTGGGGCAAAGATAAGCACCTCTTCCGTTTTTTCTTCCGGTAGCATCAAGTGAATAGTTGCCATCCGCATCTCTTACCACACGGATCAATTCTCTTTTTTCCTTTTTTTCACCACAGCCGATACACTGTCTTGTAGGAACTGTTTTTGCCATTCTAATTACTCCTCAGTGGAAGTTTCCTCGTAATACTCGCCATCTTCCTCATAATACTCACCATCATCAAGATAGTCTTCATAACGGAATCCGGGTGCATCCTTTGCCTGAGTCTCAGACTTGATATCAATCTTGTAATTGGTAAGCTTTGCAGCAAGTCTTGCGTTCTGACCTTCCTTACCGATTGCAAGTGAAAGCTGATCATCAGGAACTACTACCTTTGCAGTCTTCTCATCAGGATCTGCAAATACAGCGAGTACCATTGCAGGTGAAAGTGCATTCTGTACAAGGTTTCCGGGTTCTTCGTCCCAGTTAACGATGTCAATCTTCTCACCATTAAGTTCATCTACAATTGCATTAACTCTCGCACCGTTCATACCAACGCATGCGCCTACAGGATCAACGTTCTCATTGTTGCTCCATACAGCAATCTTGGTACGGCTTCCTGCCTCACGAGCGATGCTCTTAATCTCTACGGTTCCATCAGCGATCTCAGTAACTTCGCTCTCGAAAAGACGCTTAACAAGCTCCGGATGAGTGCGGCTAACATTGATACGAGGTCCTTTAGCTGCGCTCTTAACATCAAGCACATATACCTTAACTCTCTGATTGGGACGGAAGGTCTCACCCTTTACCATCTCGCTCTCAGCAAGGATTGCATCTGCGCTACCAAGGTTAATGCTTACATTCTTACCAACATAACGCTGAACAACACCTGTAACAACATTCTTTTCCTTTTCAAAATACTGATTGAAGATTACGTTACGCTCTTCCTCACGAATCTTCTGAACGATTACCTGCTTAGCGTTCATAGCAGCGATACGTCCGAACTGCTTTGAATTAATCTCTACATTAACAACATCACCAATCTGTGCATTCTTAGAAATCTTCTGTGCTGCTGCAAGGCTGATATCCTCAGCAGGATCCATTACGTCATCCTCAAACTCTACAACAGTCTTCTCTGCGTATACAACATAATCGCAAGTCTCGCGGTTCATCTCTACGTGTACATTAGCATTGGTTCCGAAGTTTTTCTCACATGCCTGCATAAGTGAATTCTCGATTGCATCGAGCATAACCTCGCGGCTGATACCTTTCTCCTTCTCCAAAATTCCAAGTACTTCCATCAGTTCTGTGTTCATGATTTTTCTTTTTTCCTCCATTTATATTTAGTTTTAACAGAAATCGTTTATTAGGCTCTTTCGAGCAATTCAATCTCCCACAGGGAATATTGTTATCAGTTAAAAATCCAGTGCAAGTCGTACAATAGCGATATCCTTACGCACAAACACCTTATCCTCACCACTCTCGGTAGATACTGTAATGGTATCTTTGTCAAATGCCTTAAGGCATCCTTCGTAATCCTTACAGCCATCCAAAGGCTTGAACAACTTAATCTCTACATCCTCTCCGATGCAGTATTCAAAATGGCGATCCTTTTTCAAGGTTCTTCCAAGTCCGGGACTTGATACTTCCATAATATAGGAATCAGCAATAAAATCAGCCTTATCAAGTTCCTCGTTAAGCAATCTGCTTACCACTTCACAATCATCGATAGTAACACCGCCGTCCTTATCGATATATGATCTGAGATAATAATCACTGCCTTCTTTCACATACTCGACATCATAAATTCTTACTCCGTTCGCCTCGGCGATTGGCTTAAGAATTTCTTCAGTCTTAATCTCATAATCTTCTACTCTGAGACATCTGTAACCTCCATTATTATCTAAAACCTTATAATAACAACGTAAGAGTGACCCGTGAGCCACTCTTACACTAGTTACCATAATTTACTTTAATTACATTATTCCTTTTTGACACATATGTCAATAGTTAAATGGAACTTTTATTAAAGGTATTTGCTAATCTGATTAGTACCATTAATCCGAATTAATAATCCCACTCACAGATATATGCAAATTTATTAAGATCGAACTCAGCTGATCCATCAAGAGGAACATCACTCCACTTACCTGCCTCCTGACTCCAGCTCCAACCTTCTGCTTCGTTACTGTAAATCACTTCCTGATTAGGGAACATTACGTAGTGCTCTGTTCCGCCATAGCAGTCAGGCTGCTCGTTATCCCAGTTAGTATATGAAGCTGCTGAACCATCTACCCATTCATAGGTATTGTTTGTATCATCATCAGCAAGACCAATCCAGAAATAGGTTCTGTCAACACCCTGAGTGAGATTAAATACAAACTGCTGCTCCTCAGCACTGTTAATAACAACAAGATGTCCGCCCTTTACCTCGCAAGCGTTCTTAACATTAAGCCAGTTCTGAGTGGTAGTATATACCATGTAATGATGTCCGTTATACTCAACAGCATTCTCATCAAGGTTTGTTACAACTGTAGATTCTGCTTCTCCTTCAGATGCCTGAGCACTTCCTGCTACTGCAGCGTTGTTCTTATCGTCCTTATCGTCCTTGTCTTTATCCTTCTTTTTCTTATCAGACTTGTCTTCATCGTCATCATCATCGTCTGCTTCTTTTGTTACATTAGGACTAAGTACATCCTCAACGCTACAAGCAGTCATGCTGAATGCAAGTACTGAAAGCATCATCATTGCAAAAATCTTCTTTTTCATAATCATCCTCCGTTTCGATTACTTATTTGTAATCGTATTCAAGTTAAAATTTTAAGCCTTGATAATAATAGCAAACGGCATCTCCTATATCAAGACTTTTGCTAATTCTTTTCACCTATATTTCGCCCTATAATCCGAAGTATATTTTAACAAATACACAAGTATTACCCTATACATAATTGTCATATTGTCGCTATCACTCACTCATTGTCTTCTGTTATCATATAAAAAATGTATGCTAAGTAACTCATAAGGAAACAATAGTGATGAATAGAAAAATTGCATTCTTTGATATAGACGGCACACTTACATCTGAAATTGACGGTTCAGTCCCTGACAGCGCGCGTGAAGCTATACGCATGGCGCGTGAAAATGGTAATCTTATGTTCCTGAATACCGGCAGATGTTTTCAAAATGTCGAGCCCAGATTTCGCGAAGTCGGATTTGATGGATATGTATGTGGCTGCGGTACTCACATTGTAATCGGTAATGACAGTCCCTTGTATGTTACTCAGCCAGCTGACAGAATTCACAAAATAATAGATATTGCACGCAAGGCTCAGGTTGATTTACTTCTCGAGTCACGTTACATGGTAATGTTTGACTACTCTCATCCCCTCACCCATCCGACTGCAATACGCCAGGACAAATCATTCAAGGATAAAGGTTATCCTATGAATATCAATATTGATGATCCGTCATTTACCTGCGATAAGTTCGTATTCTGGTATAAAGACCAGGAGCAGCTGGCCAAAGTAAGAACTGTATCCGACGAATGGTTTGAGTGCATCAACCGCAGTGATACTTTCAAAGAATTTGTTCCCAAGGGTTACAGCAAAGCTACCGGTATTCAATATGTACTCGACTACTATAATCTTCCACTTGAAGCTGCTTATGCCTTTGGTGACAGCAACAATGATTTATCGATGCTCGAGTATGTACCAAACAGCGTTGCAATGGGCAACAGCGAACCTGCTGATTTAAAAGAAAAAGTCGCTCACGTTACTACTAACGCAAGCGACAATGGAATTGCAAATGCACTTAAAAAACTTGGATTCTTCTAATTAGACAAATCCTATTATTAAATCCTTCCCTTTTATGAAATCATACCCTTTAATGTTTCAATATCTTCCATAAGAGCATCCATCATACCAGAGAACTCACTCAACTGCTTCATATTGTTATCTGTCAGGCTACCGGCTTCATGAACACTTGCTGTAATCTCTTCGCTGGCAGCTGATATTGTATTAACATTATCTACAATCAATGTATTTGCATTTCGCAAGTTATTTACTCTATTTTGAATCTCTGTTATTTCAGTTGATAACAAGTTCATCTTCTCATTAATTTCATCTAATTTCTCAGATGCAACCTGAGCACAATCATTTTCCTCTTTTGAAGATTCAACACTTGCTTCTACACTCTTACCTACCTGATCTGAGTACATTGAAAGTTCATCAATCAATGTTGAAATACGCTCTGTCTCAAATCTTGTCTGATCTGCAAGATTACGAATCTCATCTGCTACTACAGCAAAGCCTCTGCCTGCTTCACCGGCTCTTGCAGCCTCGATTGAAGCGTTTAACGCAAGCAAATTGGTCTGCTCAGATATACCAAGGATGACACTTGTAATACCATGAACTTCACCGGTTTTTCCCTGTAACATAGCTGCTGCTTCACGCATCTGTGCTGACTCATTCATTGTAACTTCAACCTGGCGGAACAGATTGCTGATAGCCTGATTGCCTTCATCCAATGCTGTTTTTGCTTGAGCCGCAATATCGTTTACAAGCAGTGTTCCTTCATATGTATCATCAATAACTGTCTGAATCTCTCCGGTCTGAATAGTCTGTTCAACGATTGCTTCAGCAGTGTTATCCATACCGCCGCTTATGTCTGTCATAGAATCGTTAACGCTCTCAGTAGACTTCAAAACATTATCTAATACACCCGCCATTGAAGTCGTATAATCTGCGACATGACCGGCTACATCGACAATCTTATCTGTAATCAGTTTATTCTGGTCTGAAACAGCTGTAACTTCTCCAATAGATTCATCAAAGAAGTTCCTTAAAACGCGCAAACCAAAAATAACTAAAATAGTGGTCAAAACCGTGATGATTATCTCAATACTGCAAGACTCTATCACAGACTGCTTGTCTTCTGCAGTAGCAAATGACATAATCACACGAGCAATGTTGGTTACCACATTAACAGCAAGCGGCACAATGATTGTACTCTTCTCTAATGTGAAAATGAAAACCACCAAAAAGGGAAGCATATACGGGAATGTTGCATTTGACGCACCCAAAATCATCATACAAAAATATGCTGCTGAAAAGGCAACACCTACAACTTTGGCATATGTTAATGTTTTCTTATTCTTTATATAAAAGATTAGTGAAATAACAAATCCACCAAGGATCACTCCTATAGGAACAATGCTCCTATATATCGCCATATCTTTTTCCGACATCAATTGCGATATCAATCCGATAGTAGCAAAAATCGTGGTTACTAAGTGCACAATAAAAATAAGCTTATTGGTTCTGATTAAATGTTTTTCTCTCATTTTGCCTCCAAAATAGATAAATTTTTAGGCACATCATTTCTGTACTAAAAACATAGGAAGTCGCTGATTTTCTTCATAACATCATTAATAACCTCGAGATTTCTGAAGGTATCATCACACTCCAACGAATGGTTTACTCCCTCATATACAGAAAGTGGTACCCCATTTATATCAGACAAATCTATTATGCTCTCTGCTGAACTGAATTTGTCCTTGGTTCCTATAAACGCAATAGCATTATTAGGTCTCCACTGATAAGTATATACCAGTGGTGTCAGTAGTACAAGTTTTACATTCTTTAGTTCATGTACCGAAGCATATGCATTTGCCATTACAGTTCCGATACTTTTGGCAATAAACACAACCTCATCATACGCAGACCAATCTACATCAATCAGTTGTTTTTCAACCTGCGTCAAAACCTGCTTTGATGCCTCTATTGTAGCTTCTTTGTCGTTTATATCCACCTTGGGAAAATCATAAGAAATATTTATATATTTTTCGCAGCCGGACTCCATTGCCACATCCCTTCCGTAATATAAAAGCGGCTTATCACAATGGTATCCGATGCCCGGAAAAATAACTGCCAGTTTAGACATAACTTCTATCCTTAATAATACATATTAAATCCGTTTGTAAGCTTATCAACATATACCTCCCCGGCTTTTTCCAAGTTAGGAAGTACATACTCCGAGTTATATCTTATAACCGGAATTCTATCATATGCTCTCATGTTCATATGGGTGAGTGCCATTTCCATCTGATGCAGGCATTCAAGGGTTCCTCTTCCGGTTCCGCCCGCACATGCCATAAGAATGCATCTTTTTTCTGAAAGGAAATGATTCTTGGTAGCTTCACATCTTCTAAGTCTGTCGATAAATGCCTTCATGCACTCTGTCATATCTGACCAGTAAACTGCTGATACAAATACTATTCCATCCGAATCAACAAGTTCCTGATAAACTTCTGCGAAATCATCCTTAAGCGCACATACTCCATCCGCTTTACAGGTTCCCCATCCGTTGCCACAGGCAATACAATGATTGATTTTCTTTTTATTCAACCAAATTTCATTAACCTCAGCTCCTGCCTTCCTGAGTCCATTCATAAAACTGGTTGCAGCGCTGTTAGTTAGTCCATCACTGTTAGGGCTTGACCATAATACTGTTACTTTCATTACTTAATCCTCCATGTTAGTGATTTATATATTTCTTGTTTGTATATTAGTGTTTATGATATCCTCATTAATGTCATGAAACATATAATTAATTCTAATTAATACTATTTAATTCAATTAATGCTAATAAGCACTTGCATTAATATTGATATATCGTAGCATATAAAGCGTATTGGTAATACCGACTTATTGCGCAAATGAAGTGGACAATTAATGTGATACTCCGTTTGGGTGAATTTAACTTCTTTTTGCATGTTTCAGCCAATGTCAATTTGGAATCGGCTGAAATAGCTATATTTCTTACGTTTACACCCACTTTTCCCCTCATCACTAACTACTTTGGCTATTTTCATAACAAAATATATATTTTCAGCCAAAATGCTCCTCCTATGTACTAAACCAACTCAGTGTGCTCAATGTATGCACAAAAGCGTTCCGCTTTGCGTAACCCGCCACTTCGTGGCTTATATTTTTGCTTATACAGTTCCTATGTACTAAACCAACTCAGTGTGCTCAATGTATGCACAAAAGCGTTCCGCTTCGCGTAACCCGCCACTTCGTGGCTGACGCTTTTGCTTATACATTGGGCACTCCACCTTACAACAAATCCATCCGGTCTGCTCCATTGTATGCACAAAAATATGTCGCTTTCGCGCCATCCGCCACTTCGTGGCTTATATTTTTGCTTATACATGGAGCATCCCTCTAATGAATACAAAACGCCCTATAGCTTTTCGTGCGAGCACGAAGCTATAGGGCGTTTATATTCATCGATGGATTTGTTTAGTACATCCCACCCATTCCGGCGCCTGCACCGGCGGGCATAGCGGGTTCGGGCTCCTTGATAGTAGCAACTACACTCTCGGTAGTGAGGAGTGTGCTTGCTACTGAGGTAGCATTCTGAAGAGCACTTCTGGTAACCTTTGCAGGATCAAGGATACCTGCTTCTACCATGTTAACATACTCTTCCTTAAGAGCATCGAAGCCTACACCGGGCTCTGACTCACGAACCTTATTGATAATAACAGATCCCTCAAGACCTGCATTGTTAGCAATCTTATTAAGAGGTGCCTCAAGTGCCTTAAGGACAATCTTTGCACCGGTCTTCTCATCGCCCTCAAGAGTATCAACAAGAGCTGCAACCTTCTTAGATGCGTGGATATAAGCTGATCCACCACCACTGATAATACCTTCCTCAACAGCTGCACGTGTAGCTGCAAGAGCATCCTCAAGACGAAGCTTAGCTTCCTTCATCTCAGTCTCAGTAGCTGCACCAACGCGGATAACTGCTACACCGCCTGCAAGCTTAGCAAGACGCTCCTGAAGCTTCTCTCTATCGAAATCAGAAGTGGTCTCTTCAATCTGCTTCTTAATCTGAGCAATACGAGCTGCGATTTCGTCCTTGTCGCCTTCGCCATCAACGATTACAGTATTTTCCTTCTGAATCTTAACTGACTTAGCACGTCCAAGCTGATCTACAGTAGCATCCTTAAGCTCGAGTCCAAGCTCAGAGCTGATAACGGTACCGCCTGTGAGAATAGCGATATCCTGGAGCATAGCCTTTCTTCTGTCACCATATCCGGGAGCCTTTACAGCTACTACATTGAAGGTTCCGCGAAGCTTATTAACAATAAGAGTTGTAAGAGCTTCACCCTCAACATCCTCAGCAATGATGAGAAGCTTGCTTCCTGACTGTACAATCTGCTCAAGAAGAGGAAGAATCTCCTGAATGTTAGAAATCTTCTTATCTGTAATAAGGATAAGAGGATTATCAAGATTTGCTTCCATCTTGTCCATATCGGTAGCCATGTAAGCTGAAATGTATCCACGATCAAACTGCATACCTTCTACAAGGTCAAGCTCAGTCTGCATAGTCTTAGACTCTTCGATAGTAATAACACCATCTCCTGATACCTTCTCCATAGCATCTGCAACAAGCTGTCCTACAGACTCATCACCTGCAGAAATAGCTGCTACTCTTGCAATATGATTCTTGCCGTTAACAGGCTGGCTCATCTCCTTAATAGCTGCTACAGCTTCATCAGTAGCCTTCTTCATACCCTTTCTGAGGATAATAGGATTAGCACCTGCTGCGAGGTTCTTCATACCTGCATTGATCATTGCCTGTGCAAGTACTGTAGCGGTTGTGGTACCGTCACCTGCTACGTCGTTAGTCTTGGTAGCTACTTCCTTAACAAGCTGAGCACCCATATTCTCGAATGCATCTGCAAGCTCAATTTCCTTTGCGATAGTAACACCATCGTTGGTAATAAGAGGAGCACCATAGCTCTTATCAAGAACTACATTTCTTCCCTTAGGTCCAAGTGTTACGCTTACTGTATCTGCGAGCTGGTTAACGCCAGCCTCTAATGCTGCACGTGCATCTGCACCGTACTTAATTTCCTTTGCCATAATAAAACATCTCCTTTGAATTACTGTTATGCAGGCTGATTGTCCGCATACATAGAACAATTAAAAACAATAAGTAAATATTACTCTACAACAGCTACGATATCGCTCTGCTTAACAATAATATACTCTTCATTGTCGAGCTTAACTTCTGTTCCTGAATACTTAGAGTAGATAACCTGGTCGCCAACCTTAACTTCCATCTTTACTTCCTTACCATCTACAATTCCGCCGGGGCCTACAGCGATAACTTCAGCCTGCTGGGGCTTCTCCTTATTCTGTCCGGGAAGAACGATTCCTGACTTGGTAGTCTCTTCTGCAACAAGCTGCTTAAGAACAACTCTGTCTCCCAAAGGTCTAATCATAATTTATGCCTCCTTAATAGGTTTATTATTTTGTATTATTAGCACTCTGTGTGATTGAGTGCTAATCACTAGAACATAATATAAACCACCCTACATTTTTTGTAAAGTGGTTTAACATTATTTATATATATTTTATAGTCTATACCGAAATCATTAATAATATCATTTGCTTATATGTAAATCTCAAGATATCCTACAAGCTTTGAATAATCGTACTCTTCCATAATACCAACATTGGGATCATAGAATTTTCCATCATACTGAACCAAATAATGACCAAATCTTCCGAGCTTTTCAATCATTACGCAACACTTGGGAAGTCTTACCTTGCCTGAACAGTTGGTATATACAATTACACCGGAATGAGTTATTCCGTAGTATCTTAATGCTGAAATAATCTTACCCATTGTTCCCTGCCACTCACGACAGTTCATCGCATTTACAACTTCCTCAATGCTAAGTCCGGTAATCATTGCCACACAAGCCTGACCGCACAGTCCGTCTCCTGACTGAAGCCTTAAGTCAATTGCATCTATCTTTCTCACAGGATTAGCATAGCTATATGGACTATTCTCTAAAAATACCAATGTACTGGGCACACGAAGAATCATTCCGTATCTTGTATTTTCTTGAAGCTCGAGATCCTCAGCATCCTGAATGTCTATCTCATATTTTCCCTTTTCAACAGGAATAAGTGTGCAGTCAACAGTTGAGCCTTCGATAATCAATTCGGCTGTCATCTCGTCTCTCTGCTGTGCCACCTCCCATACGTTAAATGGTACACTAATAGCATATCCTGTATCCTTTTTTGCTACCTCCGCACTAAACGAATACTTCATTCCAAATACCTCCTAAGCAAAAATGCATTAACTATGCATTGGCCCCCAAAAATCAAGATCCTATTCCCAGAATAAGTGTAGCTATTCTGAAATAGAGCAACAGTGACAAAGCGTCAACTATTGTTGTAATAAACGGACTCGCCATAACCGCAGGGTCAAAACCGAGTCTCTTGGCACCTATAGGAAGTAAGCATCCTACAAGCATAGCCACCAATACGGCAAATACCAATGTCAGACATACAGTTAAGGCAACAGACACACCAACTCTGTCAATCAGCATAAGCTTGGCAAAATTAGCTGCCGCCAAAGATAATCCGCAGAAAAATGCGACGCGAATTTCCTTCCATACAACTCTGAATATATCCTTATATGTGATCTCCCCCAATGACAAACCACGAATAATAGTAACACTGGCCTGTCCACCTGCATTACCACCCGTATCCATCAACATGGGGATGTATGCTATAAGTGCGGCATACACACTGAGAGCTTCCTCAAATGAGCTGATAATTGCACCGGTAAATGTAGCAGATACCATCAATAACAACAGCCACGGAATTCTCTTTCGATAAGTGTCGAATGTAGAGGTCTTCATATACGGCTTATCAGTAGGCAAAATAGCTGCCATCTTTTCCATATCCTCTGTGGTCTCTTCCTGGAGAATATCCACAACGTCATCGACAGTGATAATACCAACAAGTCTGTTCTCATTATCTACTACCGGCATGGCAATAAAGTCGTATTTCTGGAACTGTTTTGCTACTTCCTCCTGGTCCATCATGGTGGTAAGTGCAATAACATTCTCATGCATTATGTCGCTTATAATCTCATCACCGTCACTCAAAAGCAGATATCTGAGTGCAACGGTACCGAGCAGATGTCTCTGCATATCAAGGACGTAACAGATATTGATTGTCTCGGAATCAATACCTACACTCCTGATTCGTTCAATTGCCTGATTTACCGTAAGGTTTTCCTTAAGATCCACATACTCGACAGTCATAATACTGCCGGCAGAATCCTCCGGATATCTCAGCAGATGATTGATATCTCTTCTAGTCTCGGGACTAGCCTTTGCCAATAATCTTGTAACCATATTTGCAGGCATTTCCTCAAGAAGGTCCGCCGCATCATCGGCCATCAGATTATCAATAATGCTGGCCGCATCACGCTCTGACATCGAAGTAATAATATTCTGCTGTGTATCAAGATCCAAATATGAAAATACATCTGCCGCCAAATCCTTGGGCAGAATTCTAAAACATTTTAAAATATCCTGTTCATCGAGCTCTTCCATTTGCGTAGCGATATCAGCATCGTTCATCTCACTCAAGTGCTGACGAAGCTTGGTATACTGCTTGGTCTCGAGAAATTCACGGATAGTTTCTAAGCTATTCTTATCTTCCATTGCATTTCTCCTATGTGGTTATTACATAATCGAGGTTCCGAACTTCGTCCGGGAACAGATGAATCGCTATTTCGTTTCGTTCGTTTCATGTAAACCACCACCTTTCGTAGAAATGCTTACGGCACAGATGCCGACAAATAATTATATAAAAAAACTAATGGCTGTGTCAACAAAACACAACCATTTTACTATTGATTTCGTACATATTTCGTTTGTAACTTTGTTATTTTTTTGTCAAATTATAACAATCTCAGCAAAATCACCACGGGTAAGAAGACATCTTCCTGCGGTTGCTTCGGTAAGTTCCTTTTCCACAGCCTCTATCTCATCGGTACGAATCCTCAAATTCATTGTCACATCAGCTGTATACTCAGTGTTTTCTGCTTCAAGCCCTTTTTGACGCAGACAGTACTGAATTTTACCCACATCATTATAATCAGCTATTATCTCCAGCCACTGTCCCTGCGATGTACGTCCGATTGTACTGTTCTCCAGACCTGCCTTAACCGCCTGTGTATATGCTCTTACGAGTCCACCTGTACCAAGCAATACTCCGCCGAAATATCTTGTAACAACCACAACCGCATTTCTTACTCCACTGCCAAGCAATACCTCCAGCATTGGTCTTCCCGCTGTTCCGGACGGTTCTCCGTCATCCGAGCATCTTGTCAACTCTGCATTTTTACCTATGACATACGCGCTGCAATTATGTCTGGCATCCCAGTACTGCTTTTTTATGGCAGCTATAAAAGCAATTGCTTCCTCCTCACTGCCAACAGCCTTAAAGGTAGCAATAAATCTTGATTTTTTCTCTTCATACTCTCCCACACCACCTTCAAGCAGCACAAGAGTCTCATTAGACTTACTGTTATCCATAACTCACCATACAATAATGTTGTATTAAATAATGCTTTGCTAAATAATACTATGCTAAATAATACTTTGCTAAATAATACTATGCTTAATAATATTATGCCAAAAGATTAAAAGTCGGATGCCGTTTGTGCGTCATCCGACTCAAATACTTAATAACTATCGTTTTATAATTACTGACTCAACACGTAATTAGATTAGTTGCCTGCTGCCGCAGCCGCAGCTGCTTCCTGAGCTGCCAGCATCTCATTATTCTGATTTGTAAGAATCTCGGCATAATCAGGCTGTGCGAAGAACGCATCGTTATGAGGACAATAATATGATGTAACCGGTGTAGAATATACATCATTACCTTCCTCATCCTTGGAAATAATAGTGGAACCTGAAACAAGTGCAGGAGGCTCCGGCAAAGGCATCTCCACAATACCTTCTACAGCAAATGGACAATTAGGACATGCTATCTGTCCGCTGTACAGACATACCAGACCACTATAGTGCAACTGGCAATATCCTAAGCTTGCAAGTGATACTCCTTCTTCTGTACCCTCACCTGTTTCGTCCCCGGAATCAACTGATGGATTATTAACAGTATTGGTATCTCCCACATCATCACCATCACCCTCTTCTTCATGAATGGCTCCGGGCTCTGATCCCTTAGCAAAATACTCATTATACGCGCAATCATACTGAGCACAGAGTTCTGTTGCGAGCATACCTGACTTTCTGCATACAGTAGCAACCACTATATCCTCAGGCATCTCAAATGACTTATACTCGAGATTTTCATGAACACGCTGCATTACGGCCTTCCACATCTTCTTAGATATAGCTGACTCATTGTTTGCAGAGCTTGTGCTCATTCCGATACTGTTATCGTATCCGGTCCAAACTGTAGCCGTATAGTACGGAGTATATCCCGCAAACCATACATCCTTATAATCAGATGATGTACCGGTCTTACCTGCAATAAACATTCCGGGGAATGAAGCGCCTCCACCGGTTCCCTTAGTTACTACATCATTCATGGCACTGGTCATAAGCCATGCTGTAGTCTCTTCAAATACCTTATCAGACTCAACAGCTCTCTTATCAATAATAATATTGCCGTCTGCATCTGTAATCAGTGTATATACCTTGGTGTGTGCATATACTCCACCATTTGCCAACGCTGCATAAGCACCATTTAACTCATAAGGTGATACACCATATGTGAGTCCTCCGAGTGCCAGAGTCTGGTTAACGTCCGAAAATACATTACCGTTAATAACCACTCCGTCTGTAAGGGTGGTAAATCCAAGCTTACTCAGATAGTCATATCCAAGTCTGGGACCGATAACTGTCTGACACTTAACTGCAATAATATTAAGTGAATCTCTAACGGCATCACGGATTGAGCAGACACCTCTGTAGCTTCCGCTACCCCACCAGTTCTTAACGGCACGTCCACCATCATAATTGAAAGGTGCATCATTAAATGTTGTTGCAAGTGTTGCCAAACCTGCATCTACTGCAGGCGCAAATGAAGCGACAACCTTAAATGTCGATCCGGGCGATCTGAGTGCATTGGTCGCACGATTTAATGTACGACGTCCTTCCTTGACTCCGCGACCACCAACCATAGCCACTACACAACCTGTAGACTGATCCTCAATAACCATCGCAACCTGAGGCTGTGCGGTCATTGTAATGCTCTCATCAAAATTATCTTCTGTAGGTTCTACTCCCAATTCCTCATACATCGCAGCCTTGTAAAGCTCAATAGCTTCATTGGCAGATTCCTGAGAAGCAAAAATCAGATTAAATCCGGTCTTGCCCTGGTCTTTGAACCATTTTGTCATCTTCTCTTTACTGAAATTATGCTGTTCACCCTTATCATCAGTAATGGTAAG
Organism: Lachnospiraceae bacterium UBA1721; assembly: GCA_002317155.1. Taxonomy (GTDB): domain Bacteria; phylum Bacillota; class Clostridia; order Lachnospirales; family Lachnospiraceae; genus AC2028. Next base: position 24,088 of record DCIR01000039.1, on the reverse strand, counting down.
TGCATAGTTCAGATACCAATGAACCTCTGATGAATAGTTCTCCGGATTCTGGAACTCCTCGTCCATAATAGCCTGAATATCAGGATCCATTGTTGTATAAATACGAAGACCTCCGGCATTAAGCATATGCTCTGCCTGTGTTCTGTCATATCCCTCTTCGATAAGGTCCGCAAGTACCTGTTCATATACAGCATCTGAGAAATATGAAGAAATACCGATATTAGTCTCAAGAAGCTGAGTATTGTGATAACCTATACGTTCATACACAGCATCAGTATCAGCTATAGCCTTGTCATATTCATCTTGAGAAATAAACTCAAGTTCCAACATCTTTTCAAGACATTTTCCACGTCTCTTAATATTATTCAGTGGATATCTGATAGGATTATATGATGAAGGATTCTGCGTAATACTTGCTATTACAGCTGACTCAGACAAAGTAAGATCAATAGCCGACTTACCAAAATATCTCTGAGAAGCTGATTCTACGCCCAAGGTATTCTGACCAAGGTTAATAACATTCATATATCTGAGAAGAATATCATCCTTCTCTGTATTCTTGGTTACCTCGATAGCAAGGTACTGCTCCTGAATCTTACGCTTTATCTGACGAACAAGATTATTGTTTTCCTCTGTCCAAGAAGTAAATACGGTATTCTTAAGAAGCTGCTGGGTAATAGTACTTGCACCCTGCTTCTCATCACCCTTGGTCACGATGAACTGATATCCGGCACGCATAAGTCCCTTATAGTCAATACCGTTATGCTCGTAGAAACGTTCATCCTCAATAGCAATAAACGCCATTGGCAAATAAGGTGATATCTCGTCCCATTCCACCTCAATACGGTTAGAATCCGCACTTACATACTGGTCGATTTCATTACCCTTGGAATCATATACAATGGTTGCCTGTCCGGTTGCCACAATATCACTGATGTAAATAGTAGGTGTGTTGGCAAGAATACTCTTAAACAGTCCCAATCCTCCGGCAACACCGCATACAGCGAGCATTACCACAGCACCGAGAAACAGCTTAAGTATAAGAATTCCAATCTTACGGCCTATCTTACTGTCAAAAGCATTAAGCTCTCTCTGTTTGTTTTTTATGCCTCTTTTACTGTAATTCATAATAGTCCTCTTTTATTCTATGAAAACCCATAGATAGTGTATATTATACCAAATAACACAAGATATGAAAAGCACGAAAAAATACTGTCCGTTGCTTGCGTGCATATTACACCGGTGCTATAATCGACTTTATGAAAACTCTTTATACATCACTTAAAGTAAATAACGAATATGAGGTCTGTGAAGTATACGATCCTGATTTCAAGGCTATTTTGGAAAAAGCCTTCCTTCAGAACCGTATTTCTTACTTCATTAAATGGCCTAAAATATCTATTTTCTCACGCAGAAAGTTTATATGTGTATTCTGCGTTAACGAGAATGTAATCTATGATGCTGAGGATATTGTAGCTCAGATTAGCGAAGAAACAGGCTATGAGGTTAAATTCTTAAGCAAAAAGTCTACCGCAGGTGACAATCTGTTCTAACACTCTCCTGCATATTCATATAAAAGCCAACACGTTTTGACTTATAACCTAACCCTTACAATAATTTAAGGTCCATGCCATCTCGGCACGGACCTTTTTATTCGCAAGTCATTATTCTGCATTTGAAGTATTGTCTACCGATACTACATATACCGTATCTCCATCTACTCTGAATTTTACTTCAAATCCCGCAAATTTCATTCCATATATTCTCACAGGATCATCATGATATGCAGGCCTGGGATCCTGAGATAATACCTGAATCAGTCCCGCTCTTAAATTCTCTGGCACCGTTTCAAGCTTCTTTTGTGTTTCTTCATCAATTTTCACATTCAATGAATAATCCTTAGTGGTTGCAGTAAAACCCTCCTTAGCGTCAGGATGTGCATCCACATAAGGTATATACGGCTTAATATCATATATCGGGGTATTATTCCGCAAATCAGCGCCGGTCACATGAAGCACCGGTCCGGCTGCAGTTTCCTCTATTCGTTCCAGCTTGACGCACGAAAGTCCCAGAGGATTGGGTCTGAACGGAGAACGGGTAGCAAACACGCCCATATATTCATTCCCCCCTAGTCTCGGTGGTCTTATTCTGGGTCTGAATTCTTCCTGCGCCACGCCTTCAAACTCCCATATAATCCAGATATAATCAAAACCTTCAAGCCCTTCTACCGCTTTCATATCTGAATATTTTTTCTCAAAATGAATCTCACCTGGTAGTTCCGATGCCAATCCGCTCTGTCTTGGTATACCAAACTTTTCATCAAATGGAGTCTTTATTCTGGCTATTACATCAATCTGCATATTTTTTACCATTCTGCATCACTACAAATTAAGACTAACTCAACAGGCGAGCCAATCCATCAAGTACCATCATGTACTGATCCATCAGTTCCTGATGATGTTCGAGCGCATAGTTGATATTTCCCGCCTTTAATGCCGCATCCATATCTGTTGCAAGTCCAGACATTGTCACCGCACCTATACTCAATGAAGAACTCTTGAGCGAATGTACTTTTATTCTGTAGTTCTCGTAATCTGCTTTTTCAAAATACTCTATCAGTTTTTCAGTATGATTGTTGCTGATATATGATTTTGCGACCTCATTGAACAACTCAATATCATCGCCGCAGTAAATGAGTGCTGTATCAACATCCAGAAAACTACCAAACTCTTTAAGCTGCTTTTTTGCGCCGGATGCTTCTTCCTCTTCCTGCTTATCTTCAATAATCTTACCGGTGTCCTTAAGAAATTTGATAATTAATTTCTCAAGCGCGTCACCACGTAGAGGCTTGCTGATATATTCATCGAATCCCTCAGCAATATACTCCTCTCTTACTCCATGTATCGCATTAGCTGTGAGCATAATAACCGGAGTATTGTAATTTAAGCCTTCAGTATTTTCCCTAAGCTTATGGAAAGTTTCGATACCATCCATCTCAGGCATCATATGATCCATGAAAATAATATCATACTTCTTCTGTGTAGCTTTCCAAAGAGCCTCTGCACCACTCGTTACAGTATCAATTTTAACCTGTGTTTTTCTGAGCAATCCGCACAATATCGTAAGATTAGTCTCTACGTCATCAACAGCAAGTATATTAGCCTCGGGTGCAACAAATGATACCTTATATCCTCTGATTGGCTTATTAACCGCAATACCAAAATCAATCTTACCAACAGGTGCAATATCACATATCTGCTGCGGTATCACAATTTTGAATGTCGAACCTTCTCCGTATACACTGTTAACGGTTATTTCACCACCCATTAACTCTACCAGTCTCTTGGTAATAGAAAGTCCCAGACCTACACCTTCAATATTTCTGTTACGTGCTTCTTCTATTCTGATGAAATTATCGAAAAGACTGTCCAGCTTATCCGAGCGGATACCGATTCCGGTATCAACTACAGTAATCTCAAGCTTAAAACCATAGTGGTTAATTCCACGCACCCGTACATTTACAGAACCTGCAGGTGTATATTTAATAGCATTTGTCAGCAGGTTCAATATACACTGTCTGACTCTTACCTCATCACCAACAAGACCACTCGGTACATCTTCATCCACTTCAAAAGAAAGCTTTATATTCTTATCAAACAGCCTCACACATACCATGTTGTAGCAATCACGTAGCATTTCATCTGCACGATATGATACCGGCTTTATATCCATTTTTCCCGATTCAATTCTCGAGAAATCCAAAATATCATTAACAAGGCTTAAAAGCGAAGTACTTGCTCCCTCGATAACCTCTGCATAAGACATGATATTACGTTCTTCCGATTCACGTAAAATAAGCTCATCCATTCCGAGGATTGCATTGATGGGAGTACGAATTTCATGTGACATATTAGCAAGGAACTGAGATTTTGCTACATTCGCTTCCTGCGCATCAGCAATTAGCTTCTCCATCAGCGAAACATCATGTACCATGCATATTAAGCAATAAGGATCTCCGAATCTGTCATATACCACAGATGGCACTATTTCACACGTCCAGTAATTATGTCTGGAAGTACCTCTTACCGTCTTTACATCGTTGTTTCCGAATACATTCATCATTTCAGTAGCTTTTTCCGACTCAGCATACTCAAAATCAAATATATCGAACAAAGTATCCCCCTGCTGAATATCACCCAGTAATTCTCGCGCATAGTTATTGGCCAACTGAATCTTGGCATCAACATCAAAAATCAGCACAGCAGTATTAACCGATTCATAAATATAACTTCCAAGGTTCTGTACCGTGATATTAAATGTATTACTTCTGTTTGCCGCAGACCATATAACCGCCATGCATAAAAAGCCACCAACACCCGAACTTGAAATAGAGGTTTTACCCAAGGCCGGAAGCAATGTATCAGGTATTGCTGCAATCACAAGCAAAGCATTGGCTATCGTACCGTAAACCTGAAAATATCGTTCTCTTTTGGGTTTCTTTTTGCGCATCCATATAATATCCAGCACAATCATGCTGATGATATATACTGCCAAAAAGCCTGCATGAAAATATTTTCCGAAGGTCTCATTGCCATAAAACACTGTACGACCGTCAACCACAACAAATATATTGGCATCAGGCATACCGAATATTATTCCGTCTATAATCGCAAGCGAAGCAATCGTAGCTTCAATTATAACTGCTTTTTTACCACTGATACCGGACATATATGTTACCAGCATATGTTCTGTAACAAGGAATACCAGCAAACCGATAAGCCCTATATCACGCAGGACAAACGCCAGACTCATATTGTCTGTCATACCCATCAAGCTGTACCCACAGCACCATATAAAAACAGCTATACCAAGAATCAATAGATAAAACTTGATATATCCGAATACTTTTTCTCTAACAAAATAACTGAGGCCCATTACAAGCCCCAGTACTCCTAATACACTTAATACTACGTTAAATAAAGACCAAAATCCCATAAACTATGCCTCAAGCGCGCTTTTAATCACACTTATCAGTTCTTTATATTCCTTAATTACCGACTCGTGCTTTGCGTTTATGGTTCCCGCATCTCCCTGAGCCGCAGCCATCTCCAGTTCTTTAGCCTTTGCGGATAAGGCTTCTGCACCAATCATAAGTGAAGTGCTCTTAACCGCGTGTATCTGAACTCTGTAATCACTCCATTTTTCTTCGGCATAAAGCTTATTCAGCTCTTCGCTCTTATCACCGTCAACATAATCCTGAAGCATTTCTGCGTAGAAATCTTCATCTTCTCCGCAATATTCAACACCGAGTTCAGTATTTATTACTTTACTTAAACTTTCAACAACAGACATATATGTCTCCTTCTGTCAGCGAATCTTTCTAGCTTCGGTATAGTATCTCTTATCCTGTGCATGTCCCATTGAAAATGTCTTGCGGGGAAGTACACCATCAGCCATAACAGTCTTAAAAAGCTGTTCCTTACCCATTGCGGGAAGCAGGAACGACAGATTACCTTCACGGCTTCCTAGTTCCATAACAACATCATCACCATGAACATAATCTATTTCAGCATCCTTACTATTCATGTAATCATCAAGGAATGCCTGCAAAGTGCCTACAGCAAGCTGTTTTACAGGATTAGGTACAACAAGTACTCCTGTTTCACCTGCAAAATGATAAGTTATAATCTGAGCATTTGACGCACCTTCAGCAACTCCTGCCTGTTTGAGGATATCTGCATCAGAGGAAGTCAAAGCTGATAACTTAGCAATTCTTACACATCCGGGATATGCCTTCATAAATGAAGTAATAACATCCTCAGCATCTACTCCGAACAATGTTCTGTGGATAGGCTCAAACTTAAGTGCATCATCATGATTATTTACTACCTCAACAAGAGCATATCGTGCCGGAAGATCAGCCCACTCAGCTTCAGGAGTAACCTTCTTAAGATTCTCGTAGCACTGCTTTGCGGTAGCAAGTGAATGGTTGCCGTCACCTACAGCAAAAAGCAAAGGAGCACTGTCACCCATTCCGTATTTCTTCTCCATAGCTTCCGCACTCTTAAGTGAATCAAGCGCCTTGGCTATATCAGCCTTTTTACTATCTCCAACCATATATCCACAGATATGACCGCCACCAAGCATCAGATCAAAATCATAGATCTTTTCCATGCATTCACATCCGGTCTTTGCAGCTTCGGTAAGAGGTTCGATTACTGTTCTCTCGGGATCATCAATCAGGAGCATAACGTGAGGAAGCTCGATTGGTGCATTCTCTCTAACTTTTACTCTGGGAGGGATACGCGACAAAACAGTACCTTCTGTTGCACGAATAAGTGCTCCGCTTCCGGGAGTAAAATCATACTGTTCCAAATCAACCATTCCTACAAGGCCATGTCTTACCTTACCATCAGACTGTGTTCTCTCAACATATATCAAAGACTGTTCAAGTGTCTTGAATACATCGCTCTCAAGATACTTAACCATGTTATCGTTAATGGTCTTAATCTCTTCTTCAACACCGTCTTTTCCCAGCTTAACCTCAGGGAGAATGACTCTTAACGTAGAAGGTTCTTCACCTACGATTTCTTCTGCCTCTGCCCAGTATTCAGGCTGTGAAGTGAACTGGTCACAAGCAACTACTGACCACTTCTCCATATCTGCTTTCGCGGGTAATAAAATATCTGCGGGATAAAACCCTAAATTCTCAAATAAACTGTTCATCGTCTTCCTTTGTGATGCTTCTCTTTTTCAGCGTACATCTTGGCATCAGCCTTCTTGAGCAATTCATCAAGCTTAGTTACATTGGTAAGCTTAGATATCTCAACACCTGTGCTGGCGCCTACGTTGTATATATCATCACGTGTTTCATTATAGTAATCGATACGTTTGTTGAGTTCTGCCTTAAACTTGACATCCTCTCCCGACGGATCTTCTCTAAATAACTTGCAATATGCGTATTCATCTCCGCCAAAACGTGCACATACGCTATCACTGTCTGTCATATCACGAAGAATACTTGCCATTGCAATAATAGCCTTATCTCCTTCGATATGTCCGTAATTATCATTAATACGCTTCAATCCGTCAAGGTCAACGGAAACTATCATTACATAATTGTACTTATCGATATTTCTCTTCTTATCGAGTTCCCTGTAAAATCCTCGACGGTTATTAACCTCTGTAAGCGGATCTGTTATGTACAATTTCTCAAGCTTTTCGTTTGCCTTACTCAGCTTATCATTAACGCTTGATATCTTCTGTGTCTGAAGCACACTGGAGATACTCTGTGAAAGGCTTCGGCTCAAGAAATACAAATCATAATAATCATAATCCAGCTTATGCGGCATAAGCCCTACTGCCATATATCCAAATACTTTATCCTGCACATGAAGCGGCAGATAAAGCAGGTTCTTCACTTCATCAAGAACTGAATCCCTGTAAGGAATCTGCTCTCTCATACGGAATGCCTTAAGCGGAATCGTAGATCCCTCGCCTTTATGATACTCCCATAACAAAACCATCTGCCTATCAACAGCACTTCTGGCCTCATCATTTTCCCTTACACCTTCGAGCCACTCGACCTTCTTCATCATGTCGGTATCTATATCTATCTCATCTCTTCTAAGGCAGATATACATCTCATGATAATTCTCAAGAGCAAACATTACTCTGTCCATCTCTTTAATCATCTCGAGAATCGTCATACAGCTGGTCATACCTACAATCATATTGGCCATGACGTCATTGAAGCCTTTAAGAGACACATTCTTGGCATACAATTCCTGAAGCTGTGAAGAATATGCTGTCGGGATTTCCTGACATCCGCATGACTGTGAGAACCTTGTGTGAAAAGGAACCACATATTTGCTCATAACATTTTTAGCACCACGATTATTGGATACAATCGCATCCACAGCCAAATATCCGCTTCTCACCAAATCGGTCTCAGCTGTAGTAAGACGTGGAACCGCATATTTTTCAAGAGCAATACCATCAAATCCTGTGACTATAACATCCTTGGGCACTGTATATCCGCGCTTGGTCAATTCATCGCATATAGTAATTGCCATCGAATCATTTACTGCGATGAAGGCATCCGGAAGTTTTTTACCACTGTCAAAGAAGCTGGCCATAGCCTTTTTACAAGGGCCTTCCCAGAAATCACCGTAGTAAATATTATCATCCGAAAAATCTATATTGTGGCGAACAAACACACTTCTGATAGCATTGACACGCTCATCGGAGAATTTGTTATTCTCCATGCCGGCCATAATAACAAAATCCTTGCAATTATGCTCGGTAATAAGATGCTCGGTAATATCCTGCATCGCACCAAAGTAATCATATGTAATGCTTATCGCATCATCCACAACCCTGTCTATAGTCACAACAGGTATGTTATATGCCTTAGCATTGCGTATAATTTTCTCATTGATCGCCTCAAACTTAATCTTTTCAGGGAAGAGAATAATTCCGCTAAGATGTTTGTAATCAATTATGTCATATACGCTCTCTTCACCCTTATCATGAAGGTCACGATTCTGAAGCTCACCAAATGAATTATATATCTCTACATAATATCCCTGCTCTTCAGCACGTTGCGCTATAGCTTTTATTGAATCAGTCTGAACATTTTCATCCATTCTGACAATGCAGACCGCAATTACACCTTTGTTCATTTAACCCCACCAAGCTCTACAGATTGTCTATCATACAATCCGTAATATTCCCCAATTTATTTCATAAGCTTCAGTATATGTCTCAATAACAACCCCAATAAGTATACCACACAAATCTAGTATTTCATTATTATCGGTGCAAATTTCTTGGCAACAAGATATACAGGATCCTCAAGTTTTTTACGCGCATTCTTGAGTTCTTTTCTGATTTCTATTCCCTGTGGGCAATGCTGCTCACATTTACCACATTCAATACAATTAGCTGCACCGGTATAGTCTTTTCTCAAGGCTGTACACATATAATACTCTTTCATGGCTGTATACCATCCGTCAGAATATCTCTTATTGTATGCAGAGAATGTTCCGGGGATATCTACATTCTTAGGACATGGCATGCAATATCTGCAGCCTGTACATCCAACCTTCATCTTGGCATTGATAGCCGCAAGAACCTTATCGTACAGAGCCTTATCCTCGTCGGTAAGCTCTCCTACCTGGACCTCTGAAGCTATTCTGCAGTTTTCCTCTATCATATCAAGAGAATTCATACCCGAAAGAACGCAGGTAACCTCCGGCTGTTCCCACAACCAGCGAAAAGCCCATTCTGCAGGACTACGCTTAATAGGATACTTCTCAAACGCCTTGATAGCATCTGCAGGTAAATTATTAACCAGTCTTCCACCGCGAAGAGGCTCCATTATAACAACCGGAATACCAAGCTCTGCAGCATGCATAAGTCCTGTTCTTCCTGCCTGAGAGTTTTCATCCATATAGTTGTACTGAATCTGACAAAAATCCCAATCATAAACATCCAAAAGCTGACAGAACATATCTGAATTACCATGATATGAAAAACCAACCTGTCTGATTTCTCCGCTTTCCTTCTTCTTGGCGATCCACTCCTTAATTCCAAGACCGCAGAGTCTCTCCCAGGTCTTAATATCTGTAAGCATATGCATCAGATAATAATCAACATGGTCTGTGCGAAGTCTTGAAAGCTCCTCATTAAAGTATTTATCAACACTTTCGGCATTCTTAATCATGTAGTGAGGAAGCTTTGTCGCAATATTGATTTTATCGCGGACATTATTCTTCTCAAAAATCTCTCCTATTAAAGCCTCACTGCCTGTATATACATACGCAGTATCAAAATAATTGACACCTTTTGCTATTGCATCCATGATTTCCTTCTCAGCCTTATCGTAATCAAGCTTACCGGCCTTTGATGTAAATCTCATGCAACCGTATCCAAGTATCGATATGTCATTTCCGTATTTGTCTTTTCTATACTGCATATTTTCCTCACTTTTGCACTTTTCTGTCAACATAATCATTCTACGTCAACATGATTATGTTAGGGGGCAACATTATCACAATTTTGTCAATATCGTCAGAGTACTCTTTGATCGAAATCAGTACCGCTCTCATCGCGCATCTTTTTTATGTATGGTTCAGGATCAAGCTCCATCTTCAGCATAATATCAAGAGATTCAAGCAACAGTCTCTCCTGTCTGAAGCGATTCATATCGTCGCTTCTGTCCATATATGCCTTAAAATGATCAACCTGCCATACAATAATATCCGTCAAATGATAGCCCGCAACGACATGCTTATCCCAGAATTCACCCTTATCATGGTAATATGCCAATTCCATAAGTACACCCTGCGAATGGCTTATTCTCTTCCAAAGGTCAATGGCAAATTCCTTATCTTTACCGGCAGCTTCCGACAATCTGTATACGAAATTCTCCAATGCCTCAAATGCTTTTTTCTGTTCTTCTGTCATAAATAATCCCCGTATCTCGCATCTGTTTCGTTTTACTGTCCACATATCATGGTGAGGTGCTATACATAGTTAATTATAATTCACCGCTTCGGTATTAGTAAACAATAAAAGCGGCCAGAATACGCTTCTTGACCGCTTTTTACATATATTTTCTATTTATAAATCATTCTACTACCGAAATATTTCACATTCGGTATAATCGCTTTTATTCCGGCCATACAAAATGTGCGTTACCATATTCCAGTCCATCAATCAAAATATTCTGTCCTGTACAAAAACGATTGGTTACCGTCATAAAGTACGCCCAATCCGCAGTCTCTTCAACACTCATCCATCTACGAAGAGGTGTCAGGTCCATAATTTGATTCCACAGCTTCGGATCTTCCATTACAGGCTTATTTAAGGCCGTCACTACGCCTCCAAAATCCAAGCTGTTACAGGTTGCACCGTACTGCGCAATTCTGAGTGCAACATTCTTGGTATACGAGAGGACGCCTCCCTTGCTGGCAACATATTCAGGGAACTCTGCTCCCGAATGTGCACCGGCCGAGCCTATCATAAGCACAGCCTTAATCCCCTCATGAATTCCGTATCTCTCAGTAATATCTATTACGCCCTTGAGATTAACCGCGATATCATCATCTCCCTGGATTCCTGCGTTATTGACAAGTATATCCACCGGTGCGATATCCGGATAACTGTCCTTATCACGTACATCACCCTTAAAATGTATATAGTTTTTATGACTTATAGCCGCTTCATTTTTATCGAAGCCGGTTACTGTATGCCCTTCACTTAAAAATTTATTGGCTATAGCCAATCCGATTCCTGACGAAGTTCCTGTGATAAATATATGCATATTAATCTCCATTTCATTCTTTGAAATGCTAGCCAGCGGTCACATTATTATTTTGCCTCTTCTTACCGTATCCGTACTGCTTAATGTATTCAGCACCTATATTGTCTCTCTCCCAATTCTTGGATACTCTGTAACCAATGGGTGAAAAAACAACCTCACATAACAGCTCCATGATGGCTCCTGTAAACGCACAGAGAATGCACTGTGTGAGTGTAAGTCCAAAAAATGTATGGCTGACTATTAGTGCGAACACAAGATTATCAACAAACTGACCAATGAAAGTAGATACGTAACTTCTAAATGCAAAAGTAGCAAAATTCTTCTTCTTTGATTCAGCCTTAATACCAATCAAATAATTCATAAAATTATTAACCAAAGCTGAGACAAGAAATGCTATCGAGCTTCCGAGAAGTACATACCATGTACCGCCAAAGGTAGAATCCAATGCAGTATTAATAATACTCTCTGAACCCTCTACATAGCTTGCGCTCCACTCTCCCGGAAGCTTACTGATTCCGAAAAATATTCCGCACATAAAAAGGTTGCAAAACAAAGCTATTACCGACAAAAGATTAGCCGCTCTGGGACCATAATGTCTTGTTACCATATCCATTGTCATGAAAACCAACCACGACAAAAAGAACCCACAATCCAAAACGATGTAATCGTAGGGTAACGGCACAGCCTTATTTGCAAGTAAATTCATAATGATAATTGCCACGACATATGACGTAACGACGGGTGACGGGATACTGCGAAGGAGCAGAGTAATCTCCTTAATCAGTCCCTTAGAACTGGAATTTTTCATTTGTTTTCTCCTTGGTTTTATTATTTTACGAGAAGGATTTAGAGGCCGAACTCCTCGTCTTACTATGCCCGTCATATATCGACTAATCTCTGCCGATATATGGCGAGTCAACGTTTTGCATTATATTACAGCCTGCAAAAACATGCAAGATAAATAATTATTACGATAAATCCTTATGAATATTCATAAAGCTATTTCAATGAATTCTCATCAAGCTTACCGTCAGCAATGGTCTTATCCACCCAAAGCTTAAGTGAATTAGCCTGCGCTACTATCTGGTCAAGCTGCTTTTGGATCTTCTTAAAATCTTCGATCTCATCGTCATCAATCTGACCATTCGATGTTATTTCGATAAGACGATTCTTATAACCATCCATTGTGTTAAGTGATGAAAGCATCATCAGAGTAATCTCTGCAAGGCTCTTATACTCAACCTCAGGTACATGAACCTGTCCGATAGGACACTCATGTGAGCAGAAATAATTGCAAAGATTAGGTGCTTTATAAGCCTTAGCCATCAGCAAAATCTCATCAGGATGCGGCAATGACTTCTCATTCTCAATCTTCTCAATTCTGTCATCCGAAATATACTGCATGAGTTCCGCAGCAGCTTCTCTTGTAAGTCCCTGCTCTTCTCTGCATACCTGATATATATTCTTATTTTCTTTTACTGATTTCTTTCCCATTTTGTATACTCATCCTCATATATTAGATCAATGTCTTCCCTTTTTGGTCGCACGCTTATCAACATACATTTGAACGTCTGCTTCGTCCAATACAACATGATAATCATCACACTGCTCCAAGGGCATAATAGCATATCCTGCTGCCGCTGTATAGTTAGCTGCCGGTGTAAAACTATTGTTTATCTTTTCAAGATTTTCTTTGAATTTTTTAATAATAGCCTTGCCGTCTTCTTCCGAGTACTGTCCGATGCCCAATATAAAGAACTCATCTCCACCGCCTCTGACAACAATTTCTCGTCCGGAAGCTGTTATCTGTGCTGCATTGGCTATCGCAATAATACCTTTGTCTCCGGTATCATGCCCTTCTGTATCATTAATAAGCTTAAGGTTATTCATATCAATAACCATCGCAAATACATTTATCGGCTTGTCTTCAGAAAATTTTCTCTTTTCTTCATAGATATCATCACACCAATCAGAATATGCTCTCTCCAGGCCTCTTCTGTTATATAGACCGGTTAACTGATCGTGTTCAGATATATTTTGGATTATATTTTTTGCTCTGCTCATCTCAAGAGCATTATTAATATATCTGATATATGTCCTATATACGGTCGAAGTTCTGACAGTCTCGCGAAGAGGCTTCTGTAATACTGCATAACCTATCGTTACATTACTGTAATGAAGCGGTGTAAAATAATATGCCTGAGGTTCATCAAAAATGTCCTCATCTTCTTTTATATCTTCAAGTCCCGGAATTAACTTCGCAACCTTATTCTCAAAGACAGGGAGCATAATCTTTCTGTCAAAAGTCTTAAGTTCATTTTTGCCCCAGAATACATGATTGGGATATCCATGAAGCTTTTTAGCCATGTCTGAATAAATAACCATATTCATCTTGTCAGAATATCCTAAATCGTTCCTGTTATTCTCAAGCCAATCATTATTCAGGCACAAATAAAAACAGGTATATGGCTTTAACAAGTATAACGACTCGTATATCTTTTTAAGGCAATCATAAATATCTTCCGCAGATGTGAAAGTCTCAGATATATAGCTATCTGTCATTTCTATAAGCGATACTCCACTGTTAGCATCCTTACTTCCCTGCGAATACAGAGTCACGCCCATAACTTCACGTAAGCTTTTGCGAATCTTAGTCGCATTTTCACTACATCCGCAGCTTGCACCATAGCATATATTCTCATCGCCTGCGATTACAGCCGGGACTAATTTTCTGCCGGGCTCCATCAATTCAACAAGCTTATTAACCGCCAAAGCTCCTGTATAACTGCTGTCATATTCATATGTGGTAATCGGAATATTACTTACAGCTGATTCAATCACTCCACCATAAGCCACAACCGCAACATCTTCCGGCACTCTGATTCCTAAATCTGACAATCCATTAGCCAATCCGATGGCCATATGATCCGATGTGCAAATCACTGCCTCAGGCTTAGCAAATGCTCCTGATGCAATATCTTCAGCAAGTTTCACACCGGATGTATACCAAAAATCACCATATACTATCTTGCTATCGTCAAGCACAAGTCCTTCATCGGCCATGCACTTTTTGATCACCTCTACTCTATCATGAGATACATCCAGCTCTACAGGACCAGTCAGAACAGTAATATCCTTACAACCGTGCTTTTTTATAATGTGGGAAGTAATAGCCGCAAGTCCTGATTCTTCATTCGAGTATACTACATCATAATCGCCAAACGGCGCATCCACAGATACTACCGGCACATGGCACTCCGCCTTGAACTTTTCAAGAAGTGCATCTATAACACCTGTGTTTTGTTCCTCCTGCAAAGGAACCGGCGTAATAATAACGCCATCAAACATATCAAAGTTTAATAAATCAAATACCCTAAGTTCTCCTTCAAGATAATCCTTAAAAAAATGCGAAGTATGAACCATCGGTGTAATCACAGCCACGTCACAATTGTATTCAAGACTCTGCGCGTAAATACCTTTTATGGCATTAATGACCTGAACACTCTCGGTATTTATCGTTAACAGCGCTATTTTCTTTCTAAGCATAGAAAGTTCCCCTTTTAATATACCCCTGTCAATATTGCTATCCCCGGATTAAAAGTGTCCCCCAACACTTTTATCTGTTTGTATTTTCTACTTCTTTCTGTTTGGTTTATGCTGTTCATTACATACTGCCCAACACATAAATATGCACTTTATATGCTACCATATTTGCAGAATAAATGAAATATTGTTAGTGTCCTGTGGAATATTTTGAGCAAATAATGATATATCGCAAAAAAAGAGAGAACCCTGCACAACAGAATTCTCTCTGAAAAATCTTATTCTATATACGATTCATACACATCTTTGCTTAATTCGAATATATCCTTACTTAGATCATATTCATAAGTTCTGAACTTAGATCATATTCATAAGCTCTGAAGGATTATTACTGTGAAGGATTGCTTCATCTCTGTCAATCATACCCATTCTGTAGAGCTGAGTAAGTGAGTAGTTAAGTGAATGCATACCCTGACCAAGACCTGCATGCATCGCACTGGGGATCTGGTTGTACTTACCTTCACGAATGAGGTTGGAAATTGAGTTGTTATTAAGCATAACCTCTGTAGCGCAGATACGTCCATCTTCATGCGCTCTCGGAACAAGGTCCTGAGTAATAACTGCGGTAAGAACTGCTGCAAATCTAGAAATCATTGATACCTGAATTTCAGCAGGGCAAGCACTGATTACACGGTCTACAGTCTGTGCTGCTGACTTGGTGTGAAGAGTTGAAAGCACAAGGTGTCCGGTCTCTGCTGCATTAATAGCCGCACTGATTGTCTCATAGTCACGCATTTCACCTACCATGATTACATCAGGGTCTTCACGAAGTGCAGAACGAAGTGCTGTAGCAAAATCAGGAACATCTCTTCCAACCTGACGCTGATGAACAAATGACTTGTCATACTTATATACATACTCGATAGGATCTTCGATTGTAATAATATGCTTTGCCTGGTGCTTATTGATATAGTCAATAAGTGAAGCAAGTGTTGTTGACTTACCTGAACCGGTAGGACCTGTTACAAGGATAAGTCCTGCTCTCTTATTTGCAAGATTGAGAAGAATATCAGGCATTCCAAGTTCATCGAAAGTAGGAATATAAGGATCCAAAAGACGAATACTTGCTGCAAGATTGTTTCTCTGGTGATAAACATTTACACGGACACGTCCGGCATTATCTGCATAAGCTACGTCAAGATCGTTTCCGGCCTTAACAGATTCAATATCTCTCTCATTAAGGATTGAAAAAATCATTTCCTCAGTCTCTCTGAGTGAAGGTGATACATTAAGTGTTCTAAGTTCTCCATATCTTCTGATAGCTACAGGAGCACCTGCGGTAAGGTGAAGATCTGAGCACTTACTAGCACGAGCCTGATCAATCAATTCATTTAATGTCATTGTTCTTCTCCTTTATTACAAAGCTTAACGTGGTATACACAATTCACGACACTAAATAATAATAACACAATAAATAAAAAATGAAACATCACCTCGGATATATTCGTCCCATTTTATGTACAATAATCCCAGGCAATATATGTTAAAAATGAACAAACGCCCAAAAAAACATGCACAATATTATATATTTATATCATATACAATATTGTGCATCTCTTATTCCATATTAATTATCAAAGCTCGCTAAGAATTGAAGCTCCAAGTATACCAACAACTACTGCAAAAAACAAAATAGCGATTACCATTGCAACCGCACCACAGATAATGCCTGCAATTCCCAGCTTCTTACCAACCTGAACCTTTTTAGTCGTAACCGTTGCAGTTTTCATAACAGAGCCATGAAGAACTATTGCCGGAATACCGAGTCCGATTCCCAATATACCAAAGATAATACCTATAACAATGTGCCAGAAAAACAAGGCAGCGAATCCGCCGTATACAAGCGAAATAATTCCTAATACCATACATGTAATTTCTTTACCCGGGCATCTAACTTCATTGTTCACATAAGCTCTGCCCGTTGCACTGTTATTTCCGACAGGTCTAGCATTTACATTTGCATATACATTATTGTCTGAATAGAATGACTTATTTTCCATAATCTCGCCCTCATTTCTTTCTAAAAACCGTTGTTCACTTGCTAATTGTGAATATTGGAATAACCATATATTATCTCAAAATCATTATAACTAACATTAAATAAACAGCAAATTAAATAACTCTAATTTGCTGTTTAACACATTAACTCAATTTATCGGCTTGTTGTAACAACAACCCTATTCCATCTCTGTATACGCCTTAACTACAGCATCATACTCCTTAGAATCAGTAATCTTTTCAACAGTAAAATCATCACCCGCAAGCTTTGTTCTGTAGATGTATACACCATCATCGCTTATCTCATCGCCTACTACTCGCGATGCTGCAGCATAATGCTTTCCGTCAAAATCAAACTCATCTACCACTGCCATTTCGACTTCACTTCCGTCCTGCGCGGTCACAGTAAAAACAACATACTCCTGCGCGTCCTCTTCAGCATTGCCTGCATTAATTATCTGTTCACTCATTTCTATTTTCCACCTTTCTGTTATTTGGTTATCCTATTAATTCCCTAATAAGCTTCTCATTCAAATCCGTACCTATCACAATAACCGTATGCTGTCCTATCGCTATAGGCTGAGCCATCAATTCGTACTGCGTAGCATTTACCTGATAACTTACTCCGTCCTCAATTACAAAACCTTTTACACGTAATACATTTCCATAAGTTTTATCAGAAAACAAACTTTTTATTTTGCCTTTGAGTTCATCCAAACTGTCCTTTACATCCAGAAAACTAATGGACTCAAAAGACGAATCAGATCCTGCGGTCAGTTTAATATAATCACTGATAACGTATCCGCTATTCATTATTTCAGCAAAATCCTGGTCCTCAAAATCTTCCCAGTTCTTTTCTACAAATTTTGCGTCAAATCGACTGCATTTTATTTTAGCCGCAGCTTCTGCTATGTGAGCTTTGGTGCGTTCTATTCTATCTGTATTAACCAATTGGGTTCTGCTCAGAACAATACGTCCCGCGCATGCCGCCTGTGAAGCGAGTAAGAAATCTGCCTCATCACCAATTTCATCAGACAAATTAGCATTTACAATCGTAATCACGCTGCCAATCTCATACCAATTCTCAAGCGGTTCTTCTCTCAATGCATCATAAAACTGATCCATATCAAACACACCTGAAGGTTCTACAATCACTCTGTCATAACCACTCATAGCCATCGATATAAGCTTCGTCTTGAATCTGCGGCTCAAACAATCCGCATCACAAGCTGCAGCTACCATCTCAAGCTCACACTTGTCACAACGTAGCCTATTGAGCAACAGCATGTCCACATTTATTGCGCCCAGATCATATTCAAGTATTCCCACTCTTAATCCCTGGCGCATCAAGAACCGAGCATATTCAATTAAAAAGGTTGTTTTACCGGCACCTAAAAAACCGGTAATCAAGTCAATCTTAATCATAAGCTTACACTAATTCAATGCTTCTAAAATAATCATAATATAAGAAAAACCGTAGATAGTGAAAATTACGCCTACAGGAATTGCTGCTATACCCATTCCTCTGAGTTTGATCTTTTTCATGGTTGCGCACACTATACCCAAAATAAATCCTACAAATGAAAGCACAAATGAAAGTGAACAAACCAAGGCAATAATTGGAAGCGGTGAAAATACTTTTGGCTCCTGTTCACTAATTACAATTGTGTTTTTCTGCACATTCGAATTAGTACCTGACGTTCCATACTGCGGCTGCTGTATAGATGACTGCTGCATTTGTGGCTGCTGCATTGATGCCACATTCATCTGCTG
Source organism: Lachnospiraceae bacterium UBA1721 (assembly GCA_002317155.1). GTDB lineage: Bacteria > Bacillota > Clostridia > Lachnospirales > Lachnospiraceae > AC2028. The sequence continues at coordinate 5,385 of DCIR01000039.1, read as the reverse complement.
TGCGGCACGTACAGTAACCACTGACGCATCTACTCTTATGCTATGCGACTGAACATGCGCCTGGATATTAGGCGGAATCGGATACTGACACTGCACAACATACGGATAGCCTATACTTATCTGAGCATTTCCGTCATACGCACCATATACATGTATTGCTGAGCCATCCCCGGGAACAGTTACCATTCGACTATAATTCTTTTTACCAATCTTCATTATAATCTGATGAACTCCGGGTACAACGGTATATTCTATTGTCTGTCCTGTGTAATATACATCCTTTCTGCCATTTGAAACCAAACGGGTAACCATCGCAACGGAAGGATGAATTGACGAATAATGAATTACCAGGTTAGGCTGTGTCATTGACATACTACCGGGCATATATGTTCCAACAGGCTGAGCATATGCTCCGGGCATTGCAGCATATCCTGTCTGCATCGTAGGCACAAAACCACCTTGCATAGGTGCCGCATAACCATTCTGCACAAAAGCATCATTACCAACGGGCATGTTCTCACCGGGATTCTCAATAACGATAGAAGGTTCTACCGGATTGTTATCGAATTGCGATTCACTTACAGCCATTACTGTCTGGTTATCAAATTCTTCGACTACATTATTGTCTTTACTTAAATTGACAGGCTTAGAGAGTTCAACCGGCTTAGACAAATTTACTGCCGCTATAGTCATTTCTTCATCATATTCGGGCACTGCTGCCGCAATCTGTTTATCATCAAACCCGGGCACCGCCGCTACTGTCAAATCGGAATCTTCTTCACCAACTTTTGATCCGCATCCTGCACAATAACGTGTACCCTCTTCCATCTCAAATCCACATTTTACACATTTGATTTTAGCCATTGTCTTATAATCCTCCGGATATATAATATATAATTAATCACAGTCTCCACTTTTCTTCTATGCGCTGTTCAAGGCGGTCCTTTTTCGCACTCATTTCTTCCTTGAATTCACGGAAATTATCCATCATTCCGTCACGCCATTCGTGAAAGTTTTCTTTGAAGCCTGCAGACAGTTCGTTCATATTATCTTTAAAATCACGCTCTATTTCTTTTATATTTTCAGAAATATTATTACGAACTTCATTTCTTTCAACATCTACATTTTCAAAAGCATCGTTTTTAACCTGCTCGAGCTCATCCTGCACGTTATTAATATTGCTTCTAATATGAGTCAAATCACTCTGAAATTCTTCAAACTGACCAAACATCTTTTGTGCGCTATCCAACCACTCAGAACCAAGTGCAAACAGAATATCATTCGCCTGGCGCTTACGATTCATCAATACACCACGATTCTTCAGCTCTATGATTTCTCCATAACGCTCTTGTGCGTTACGCACGCTCTGTTCCCACGAAACATATATCTCGTCCATCGCAATATTACCCACACGATGCATCTCGTCAATATTCGGTCCTATATTTGCAAGCAATGCAGCCATTGATTCAGCATTTTCCTCAACCAAATATCCATTTCTTGCATCAGTAATACCTTCAGCTGCGCAGGAATCCTTAATGAGAACACTTCCCAATCCACATGCTGCTGCCTCACGGACAACTATCCCATTGGTATCATACGTAGAAGGGAAAAGAAACAGATCAGCTCTTGTATTCCATGCTCTGAGAATTTCTCTATCACTTATTGGGCCTGTAAAGAATACTTTACTGCTTAAACCATATTCATCGACCTTTTTACTAATCTCCTCTTTATCAGCTCCATCACCGACAAATACCATTCTAAAATCGATATTTTTACGATTCAAAATATTCAGCGCATCAACAATAATCGGAAGACCTTTGTATTTCATTATTCTTCCAACGAACAAAAACACAGGCACTCCCAAAGGAAGGTCATATCCTTCTGTAGCCTTTTTAACCGCATCCTCATCTGCTTTTCCCTTAGGGAAATCAACGCCATTAGTCATTATGCGGTATTCACCTTCATATCCAAGCGACACAAGGTTATCCCCTGCGCCCTTACTAACCACCCAAACCTCATCGCAGGCAGAAACATTGGATACTATGGCTTTTAATGTTTCATTTTGAATTGATTTAGACTTAATTGCCTTTGCAATATCAACATCAAATTTAGTGTGATATGTAAAAACGATGGGCACCTGCAAATCATGTCTCATCATTCTAGCCATCATAGTCGATGCAGCAGGACAATGCGCATGTATTATCTCCGGCCTAAAATCTTCCAGCTTTCCAACTGCTCTGGCCGCCATCGGATTACCGATCCTGTATCCTTCAATAAGAGCCTTAACATCTATGCTTTTATATGGAACCACCTGATATGGATATGAATTATAATCAACGTTAGGATATCCCGGTGTTCCAACTATTACATCCGCTAATCTGTCTTCTGTCAAAATCTTCGCATAATTAGCAACAGTATTGGCTACACCATCAATAATAGGCGGAAATGAATCATTTAATAAGCAGACTCTCATCTGAATTCTCCAATAAATAACCTCATGTATATTTATCAAAATCGTATCTGAAATATAATACCATTTTACCACTAATATGGCAGATAAAAAAGAAAATCTCGGAATGCTGTTAACATCCGAGATTTTACAATTCCTCATTTAAAAAAATAATCCAAAGATACATTCCCAAATTCTTCCAACAAATGACATTGAACTATTCCCCCCCTTATTTTGTTTTAGTCTTTATTTGAATTCTAGCACAAAATAACTTTTTATCAACTACAAATTCTACTTCTCCTTTATATCTATTAACTGTATCAATTACATTTTGAATACCATATCCATGACTATCAGTATCACTTTTTGTAGTATAATGCCCTAATCTTGTCACATCGGGCAATGCATCTATTGGATTAATCACTTCTATCATCAAATAAGCATCATAATACTTTATGTTTAACTTGATCCTTTTCTCAACTAATTCTGATTTCGTTACTGCCTCATATGCATTTTGAAATAGATTTGACATGATAATACATAAGTCATAATCATTAATATCATCCGCAATAAAATTTCCTGAACACTCTACACGTAATTCTTTATCATCCTTTATAATCCCCGAGATAACTGCATCAACCAAATCATTACCTGTAATAACTAAATTTTTATATACACTTAGCTGATGTCCTCGCGCTGTTGATATATACTCCTTTGCCCTTAAATAATCCTGTTTATCTATTAACGACTCTATTGCATTTAAAAGAGCATTTATATCATGTTTAATCTTCCTTACAGAATTAATATGTGTTTCTAAATCTTTATAATGTTCTTTTGATAAATTTATATATACGTCTTTGATTTCGCTTTCATTTTTATATTCTATCTTTTTATTATCTACCAACAAGAAAACAACAAAAACCAAGAATATCATTATCGTAAAACTCATTTGAGATCCAATTGTTAATACTACTGTGATATTTGATAAATCTTGAGTACTATATATCAATATTCTGGTAACAACAGTATAAATAAAAAATATAATAGCCCACAAAATCAGACTTATATCACTAATATTCTTTATTACTGTTTCGCAATACTTTCCTTTCTTTATTCCTAGCCCTAATACTAAAACTATAATAATATCACTCAAACTTTGGATTACAGTTTGTATATATTCCTCAAAATTAATTGAACCAACAGTTTCAATGAGTTTCAGTAAAAACTCAGACTGAGTCCATATTATTCCCATCGCTGCATATGCAAAGAATCCTTTGGCTAGTTTAGTTTTTGCGTTCCCCGTAATGCAAAACATCACCACAAATACATACTTTAACAATAGCAAAATAATATTTATAGCATATGCTTTATTAAAGTAGAACATAAACAGATTACTCCCCGCCACAATACCTGCTGCAATAATCCATCTATGTATTCTTTTATCAATTCTCATCAGCAGTAATTTATTTAGAAATAAAATAATTTCTGCGCATGCCAAAATGTCTATTAACAAAGAAAGTAAAAAATCTACTAATGTGCCCGTTTCCATGCATACTCCTTAAAAGATTTCGCAAAATCTTTTCTCATTCTTCTACTCAAACTTAACGAATTACAATTCTTCATTACGACTTCGTTTTGTCCTACTTCTGAAACCTCTGCCAAATTGATGAGAATACTTCTCTCACTCATCTCGAAACCATTTATTTCCAAATATTCTTTCCAAAATCCTATATTTTTATCAGAGAAAAAACACTCCTCAGAGTTGACTACATAGATCTTACTGTACTTGCCGTCTGCCTCTATATACATTACATCTCGCAGATAGAGAACTTTTATTTTTCCATAGTTATGAAGAATGATTGTCTTACGCTCTTCAACGATGTATTCAATCATCATATTAAATTTAAAGAAAAACAGCTCTTCATCTAACGGCTTAGGAACAAATCCATATACGTTCCGCCAGAAGGCATAATAAACATTCTCATTGTGGCTGGTCACAAACATTATCTGGACTTCTTTTCTTGCCTCATGTAATTTATCTCTGACATCCAATCCGCTCATACCCTGCATTTCAACATCAAGTAACAGGACATCATAATCAAACGACTTATCTTCCAACAGATCTTCGCCACACTCATACTCCTTATATACAAAGACAAATTCATTTTCCTTAGCATACTTATCGCATAGCTCAATGATATCTTTGCGCCATCTTTCTTCATCATCACATATTGCTATATGAACTTCCTCAATTGCTATTCTTGCCATATTGTTGAACCTCTCTTTCCGGAGTATAATATTTTGGCCCACGAAAAACATCCGTAGGCCAATTTGTTGTACTGCCCTTCATCCTCCCCCAAGGAACAACAGAATGGACAGCATCAGATAAGAGTATTACACTAGTAAAGCTATCACATATTATCCGCTAATGCTATCAGAAAAGAATAAGCGGTCGATTTTTGGAATAAGCGGTCAAAAAAAGCATAAAAAGGTCGTAAAAAACAATAAAATGGCAGATAAAAACGAAAATATTAAAAAAAATAATTCCCTGGCCAAAGCGCAGGGAATACTATTCATAATACTCGCCGGATTCTTTTTTTCATTAATGACATTGTTTGTGAGGAAGGCCGGTGATCTTCCCACAATGCAAAAAGCATTTTTCAGAAACCTCGTTGCAGCCATAGTATCAATTATTCTTTTGGTTCGTAGTCCTGAAAAATTCAAGATCAAAAAGACCAGCTGGCCCGGCCTTTTTGCAAGAGCAAGCTTTGGCACTATGGGAATCATATGCAACTTCTATGCAATAGATAAGCTTGGACTAGCAGATGCCAACATCCTTAATAAGCTTTCTCCGTTCTTCGCTATAATACTCTCTGTTTTCTTGTTAAAAGAAAAAGCCAATGTCGTAGAATGGATATCTGTATTCGTTGCATTTG
>DCIR01000062.1 GCA_002317155.1 Lachnospiraceae bacterium UBA1721 | reverse complement strand
TTGATAGTGATCTTTCCTTTACCGGGCATAAGATATACTCTTGCAACAGAGCTCTTTCTTCTACCGGTTCCATAATATCTTTCAGACTTTGCCATGATTTAAACCTCCTTAGAATGTAAGCTCTTCAGGCTTCTGAGCAACATGAGGATGCTCAGCTCCTGCATAAACGTGAAGCTTTGTGTACATTTCTCTTCCGAGAGGTCCCTTGGGAAGCATTCCCTTTACTGCAAGCTCGATTACTTCAGCAGGGCTGTTAGCAAGCTTCTCTCTAAGGGTCTCTTCCTTCATTCCTCCAACATAGTCAGAGTGATGATAGTAAACCTTCTGATCAAGCTTCTTACCGCTAACCTTAATCTTCTCTGCGTTGATAACAATTACATAATCGCCGGTATCAAGGAAAGGAGTGTAGCAAGGCTTGTTCTTTCCTCTTAATACCTTTGCAACCTCTGCAGCCAGACGGCCGAGAGTCTTATTAGTAGCGTCTACTACATACCATTTTCTTTCGATGGTAGCTGCGCTAGGCATATAAGTCTTCATCGTGTTTCCTCCAATAAATTGTAAATCGTATTTAGGATTGCTCCTAATGCAGGAACATTCCTAAGAAAAAACGTCCCTAAATATAATGACCTGTAATTATGTTGCGGTAAAAACGGATGTCCGGGCCGTAGATACCAATTCCAGGTTGTGTTAACTGTTTTGGAGCTCGGAGCCGAGATTGAACCTACTGTCCACAAACCGCCACACAATTGAGAATTCTACATTAAATGCAAGTCAATGTCAAGGAAAAAACCGCGTATTTTAAAGGTTTATTCCCTGTTTTTTTGTTCATAAATACCAATAAAATATCCTGCCACAATATTTAGTGTTCTGGCTCTTACAAAACACTAACATTCATCCAATAGTACAAATGAAGACCATAATCTTAAAGATAAAGTCTTTACTTATATCACATATATGTAGCCATCACAAATCCAATTCGTCCATAAAACCGCCACCGGACATCCTTTCAGTCTTAACCTTCATCAGATATCCCTTCATACCGGTATTACGCTCTCCCATGGATTCTATCAGCCTCGATACATTATCCTTATTAATGCAGTCATAGTCAAGCAGCAGATCAAAATACTCTCTTTCATCACCGTGCTCTTCCACCACTACCTTCCACGTTACACTGTCCATATTCTCTCTGATATAAGCAACAAAGCGTTCTCTTATATCAGAGCTTATACCTTCGGAATGAAGCAGTCTCAGCAGCAACATTCTTACCTTATCTTTTTGCCTCATAAGACAATATGTATCGAAGTTACTGTCATCGCCAACGTAATCCTCTTCTCCGCACAAAAGCATCTTCGAAAATCCATCCGAATCGTCTTTCATAAGCATCTGAAGAGTTGTTGAATCGAAATGCTCGATCCATTCAGGCGATCCTGCATTGACGATATCAAACAGATATTGAGCGTCCAATCTGCTGACTGCTGCCGCAAGAAGATAGCATGTATCAGAATCAGCCTGACTTCCAACCTCATCCGTCAGAACGATTTTTTCAAGCATAACACAGTCTTTGAAAACACCGTTTCCTATCTCAAGTGACTTTCTCGGCAAAACCAGTTCGGTGAGTCTGCTGCATGAAGCAAATGCCCAGTCTCCTATTTTGCGAACTGACTGCGGAATCACAATTCTTGATAAGGTCTTTGCTGATAAAAATGCTTTCTTACCAATACAGACAACCGGGCAGTCCTCTATCAACTCAGGCACCGTCACCGCTACATCTTTACCGCGGTAATATTCAATTGTAGCCTCTTTTAGTCCGTCTTTTTCAGATATGCTGTAAGCCAGCACTCCATTGCCGACGCTTAACTCTGTCACCATTTACATTACCAACTTTGAATAGTACTAATTTGCTTGCATAACACCGATGAATCACATATTTTACTACAGCTTTAAGTTTTCAATTTCTGCCAGCAATTCAGTGTTTCTTTCTGTCATTAACATTTCAGAGCTGTATTTGTTATAATCGACACTTCCGAAATCTGTGAGGAACTTAGTACCCGCCTCACTTACAGTCAGCTCTGTCAGAAGTATCAGCATCTCATTGCCCTGAGGGTAAGCCTTGTTTGTAAACTCAAATGCATGGTGAATATGCATCTGACATTTCTCCACTGCCTTCTGCAGATTAGCCTTCTGAATTGTGAAATTGCCTCTTACCACTTCAAAATCTGCGATTGCGCTTGCACTTCCATCCACACGTACATCTTCAACTGCGCCTATGCACTCACTTAAAAATGCGATGGTAAGTTTTGTCATCTTACGATCGTCCTCGGAAAGTGCTCCTGCAGCTTTAAGCTGTTCAGCTTTTTTTACACGCACTGAAAGAACATTTCGAAGCACCTCCAAAATATCCTTATCAGTTTCCTTAAGCGCCTTCAATGCAGGGAGGATATTTTTAAGCATCTCTCCCTTTCTGCAGACATCTCTCATCTCATTCTCGATATTGGAAATCAGCAGTCCCATCAGTGATATGCGCTCGTCGAACGCAGCTGCTCCCGCTTTGGCAATAGTCTCATCGCTGTAATTACCTTCGACAATTTCCCATGCCTTATAATCATTCTTATATTTATTAAACAAATCATAGTAAGCTGTAAATTCTCTTACCACTCTGTCACTTCTCAGATACTGATTAACTAGCTCTTCCGAAACATTAAGGCCATCCGCTTCATACAATCCAAGGATCTGTGAGAGGTCTTCCCAGCCTCTGGCAGTCACATAACTCTTGCCACCGGCGGTTGTCTCCATGATATAAAAATCCTGCTTATTTAGCTCAAGATAGCTCTGAATGGCACCGTGAATATTTCTCTCATGTGCATAGCTTTTCCAAGCCTCATAATCAGCATCCACATCAAGTATTTTCAATCTGTCGAGAGTCACCACATCAAACTCCCTTACTGACTTATTGTATTCAGGCGGATTACCTGCCGTAACGATTACCCATCCTTCCGGAACCTGATGACGACCGAATACTTTATACTGAAGGAACTGAAGCATTGAAGGAGCCAAAGTTTCAGAAACACAGTTAATCTCATCAAGGAAAAGAATACCCTCCTTGATTCCGCTTCTCTCTATTGTTTCATATACGGAAGCAATGATTTCACTCATGGTATATTCTGATACCGAATACTCCTCACCACCGTATGTCTTGTGCTCAATAAAGGGAAGTCCGAGAGCCGACTGACGGGTGTGATGAGTCATTGAATATGCTACAAGGGCTATTCCGAGTTCCTGCGCTACCTGCTCCATAATTGCAGTCTTACCTATACCCGGTGCACCCAGCAAAAAAATAGGTCGCTGGCGAACCACAGGGATATAATACTCATCGTACTCATCCTTTTTAAGATAAAGGCGCACGGTATCTTTTATATAATTTTTTGCTTCTTTAATATTCATTCAATATACTCCCAATTGCATCGTAGCCGATTAACACTTTTGGCTTATCTGAGGTAAACCGCTTCTAAATATAAGTTACAGTTTCTCGTCCAGCACTACCTTTGCTGCCCATGGCGGAACCGCCGGGCTCTTATCATCCTCATCGAGGAATACAAACGCCACATCATAATCCGGCATCTTCGCCGGATATGTTCCGTACCCGTCCGTAAAATATATCAATCCCTTAAGTGATTTTAATTCTCCCCTGCTTCTAAGCTCGTCCACATACTCAAATACCGGTGTAAAATCAGTGGATCCGAATCCCTGCAGTTTTCCGTTTTTAAGAAAATATTCAAAGTCCTCATCACAGGTGATTACGGTATCATTCTGAACCTGATTATCACACTGAATGATATGGACATTCATCTTCTTAAAAAACGTATCCTCACTTTTTAAGATATTTATTGTCTTTTGTAAAAAATCCTGTACCACCTTACCACGACATGAAGCCGAAGTATCAAGAGCAATCACGAACTCATTAATACGATTGACATCCTTATATTCAAGCGGCTCTATCAGTGGCATATTGCGATATACCTCGAGTCCGTAAGTATAGTACACGTAATCAAATTCATCATCGTTTATATGCATAGCCTCACTGCGCATCATAAACTGCTTTAAGAATTTGCTGTAATCTACCTTCTGCCTGGTTGCCTCCGCAAGCTCAAGCATCAAGCTTTCGCCACCTGCCTTATTTTTAGAAAAACTCTTTAAGTCGGCCTTAACTCTCTCAGTGATTTTTTTCCACTGCTCAAGTGATATCTCAAGCTTCTCAGGTTCCATCCATCTGCTGTGTGAATCTATACAGAACAGTCTCTTAAGCGTAATCTCCTCATCGTGTGACGGAGGTTCTAGCAAAAATAATCTGTAAAGCTTCTGTGCACTAAGCTGCGGGCATCTTTTTTTAAGTGTCTTAAGCTTAAGCCTGCGCTCAGCATCCTCATCGGACGAATCCTTATAAATATCAAGATCCATCATTACAGCCCATACTGCTATATCCGTAGCCAGATCCCAGGCGGCTGTGTTTTTCTTATCGTATTCATAATTATGATGGAAAATCATATGCAAGATGACATGAAGGTAAAGATTAACTATTCGTTCCTGATCCCTCTTGAAGTCTTCAAGCATACATTCAGGATCATAGTAAATGTTTTTACCATCACATGCATATCCCCTGCCCTCTACCAGCATTAGCTTATTCAAAGGTACCCATTCAAGGTTACCCATTGCGATCTCCAAAAATCGCAGTTTAAGCAAAATACTGTTATGGGCGGCATTTATTATTTTTTCCGACAGTTCAATACACTTATCGTATCTATCCATTTATAAACCTTCATAGTCCGGCAACAGAAATAAACACAGTGGCCTCATGGTCGATGTCTGCCATTACAGAACCTTGGTAGTCCACTTAGAGCAATCCCATACTGCGGTCGCGAGTCCATCATAGAACTCAGGCTCATGGCATACCATGAGTACACTTCCCTTATATGCCTTGAGAGCTCTCTTAAGCTCGTCCTTGGCATCTACATCAAGATGGTTTGTAGGCTCGTCAAGAAGAAGAATATTGGTGTCCTTATTGATAAGCTTGCACAGGCGCACCTTGGCCTGCTCACCACCTGAAAGAACCTTTACAAGGCTCTCTATATGCTTGGTGGTAAGTCCGCACTTTGCAAGCGCACTTCTTACCTCATACTGAGTAAATCCGGGGAAGGTCTGCCAAATCTCTTCGATGCAGGTTGTAGTGACACTCTGATCCATCTCCTGCTCGAAATAACCTATCTCAAGATAATCACCTAATTCGACACTGCCTGAAATCGCAGGAATCAATCCAAGGATACTCTTGAGCAGAGTAGTCTTACCGATACCGTTAGCGCCGGTAAGCACGATTTTGCTTCCTCTTTCCATCTCAAGATTAAGAGGTGTAGAAAGAGGCTCATCATAGCCGATAACAAGATCCTTGGTCTGGAAAATATACTTTCCGGGAGTACGTGCCTCGCGGAAGTTAAACTCCGGCTTAGGCTTTTCTGCGGCAAGCTCAATCACATCCATCTTGTCCAGCTTCTTCTGACGAGACATAGCCATGTTACGGGTCGCAACACGAGCCTTGTTTCTGGCAACAAAATCCTTAAGATCCTTAATCTCCTGCTGCTGTTTGTTATACGCAGCCTCAAGCTGAGACTTTTTCATCTCATATACTTCCATGAACTTGTCATAGTCTCCGACATAACGATTGAGCTGACGGTTGTCCATGTGATAAATCAGGTTAACTACACTGTTGAGGAAAGGAATATCATGCGAGATAAGAATGAACGCATTTTCATACTCATTCAGATATCTCTTAAGCCATTCGATATGTTCTACATCGAGATAGTTGGTAGGCTCGTCGAGCAAAAGGATATCAGGCTTTTCAAGCAACAGCTTTGCCATAAGCACCTTTGTTCTCTGACCACCACTGAGTTCGGTAACATCTCTGTCGAGTCCGAGATCAAGTATTCCGAGCGCACGTGCTACTTCCTCAACCTTTGCATCAATCATGTAAAAATCATGCATTGTCAGCAGATCAGAAAGTGTACCTGCCTCCTCCATAAGCTCATCCATTTTCTCCGGGTCAGCCTCTGCAAGTGACTCATATATTGCATTCATCTGATTTTCCATATCATAAAGGAAATCAAATGCAGACTTAAGCACTGTCTCTATTGTCATGCCTTTTTCGAGTACGGTATGCTGGTCCAGATATCCTACGCGCACGTTCTTGGCCCATTCGATCTTACCTTCATCGGGCATAAGCTTGTTGGTGATGATATTCATGAAGGTAGATTTACCTTCTCCGTTTGCTCCGATAAGTCCAATGTGCTCTCCCTTGAGGAGTCTGAAAGACACGTCCTCGAATATTGCTCTGTCTCCAAAACCATGATTAAGATGCTCTACATTTAATATGCTCATTATTGATTTCCTTTTAAATTGCTTTTTATATTATTTACTCTTCTTTGCTGCCTGTTTCTCTGCTCGCTGAACTGCCTTAAACTGCTTCTTAGCCTCTCGGTTAGCAGCTTTGGCGGCGCGCATGTTTTCCTTCTCACGGCGACGGTCTTCACGTGCCTGTGCCTTAGCTGCCTTTTTAGATTCAGCTCTTTCCTTCTTTTCCGCAGCGCGTCTTTCTTCTACTATCTTATAGTCATATGCTCCGAGAACCTGTCTTAAATAATCAAGATATGTCTCGTACTCATTACTGATAATGAGATCTATATCCTTTTCCTCAGTAAGTATGCGTATAAAGCGCTTTGTTTTCTGTATATACAAAACATGTCCCTGCTCATACAGCTCTCTGAGAGGATATATCTTAACCCTTCTGAACAGTCTGATTCTTATAAGCGAAGCCACCCCGTCTACCGTAACAAGCCACATCAGCTCACGATTGGTCAGACGTTTAGGATATTTTCTCATTGAGAACGCAGGAATAGCGTAAGGCACTTCCCCGAATCGCTTTCTTCCCCTTCTGGGGAACTTCTTGGATACTATCTCAATCACACGGTTGCCATGGAATATTCTTCTCCATATAGGATTGAAATAAATATACTTGTAATATACGGCATACTTTTGCAGTTTGATCAACAGAAGCAGACACAGGATAGTAAAAATCAATCCCATCACTGCCGCAAAGTATACACTTATAAACTGAAAAATCGTAGCAAATAGATGTACAAAAAACTTCAGTACCTGCGAAACAGCATTTGATGCCACAACAGGTATACCTGTCGCTATCGCTTCGATGCCTTCTATACATTTTGATACTATAAAATAAGCTACCGCACATGAGAGCGCTGCAAATACGCCCATCACTACTCCGGCTACAGTCGCACCGACTCTTGCAACCGAAGCCGCACCTGCAGCCTCGACAATTGCAGCCTGTGAAAACTGTAAAAGAACCAGACATATATTAATAACCTGTCCGCCTATTCGCTCGACTTTATCGATTGTTTCCTGGCTGACAGCCTTACATGCTTTGATACTTCGCACAACATACAATGCTATCGTAAGCACCGTAAATAAAATCGCCATCCACGGATTTGCACACGGAAGCGTCTCAGCATTTCTTACCAATGGTATTTTTTCCAGAAATGTCCTGGGGCCTTCCATCCAGCTTGCGTTAGGCCATATCTCATCAGAGCGCTCAACCATTCCCACTATACTGAGCACTGCCATCGTTGCTGTAGGATTGACTGCCATCGGAACAGCATTGGCAAATGATCCGCAATACAGTTCAAGATAATTTCTTGAATATACATCAGGATCAGCCGTACTTGTGGCAATACTTCTCTGAATCGGAGCAGAGAAAACAAATATCCCCACAAGAAATGTCATCACAAACAGCATTATTCGCATTTCATTTCTGTTGCGTCTAAAAAAATTCATCTCCATATTTCACCAGCTTTTACTTAGCCACAAAGCTTATAACCGTCGGAACCGGTTTGCCGTAATTTTCATAATAAATCGTTGTCAGCTGCACACCATCGAGCACGGTTGCAACCGAATCCCCACCATCAAGCATATATGCAAAGGTAGCACCTGCAGCAATCATTATATCAGCCGCCTCATCATAATTAAGGCCATAGCCGTAACCTGAATCAACATCATTGGTCGATAATATATAATAATTGCCCGCATCATCCTGACCAATCACCTGATGCGCTACTTTTCTTCTGTGCACCTGTTCATAAAATATCGTATACTCGTCTACCGATCCCGGATTTAACTCTACTACTGATATTCCGTCATATACTATGCAGCCCCATCCGGTTATCGCATCACGAACTCCCGCATCGACAAGACTATATGCGTCTACAGTTCTGTATGGCGCACCATTTTCATTCTTCGCAAAATCCATCATACCTGCAGAATCTATTGTCATGGCATAGCACTCGGTATTAAGGCTGATCGGATCGCCTATATCATCCTTCATTGGATTATTAGTCACAACCATACCATCTATTATCGTCTGCCCCTGAGGCGTGTTAGAAAAAATATTAAACAGCCCCGCATTGATAGTAAACGCTGTATGATACACTTCTGCGAACATCATCGGGGACAATACCGATCTAAAAATGATTCTTGCTTCATCTGATGTTAGTTTATCATAAGTCGGATATGCATAATACTCCATCCGGCTGGTCTGCTGCAGCTCCGGCATGACCTGCTGCCCGTTTGACAGTTCAGATGGTATTTTTATCAATATATACGGATTTCCCTCCGCACTGCTTCCTTCAGTAACCTCTATCTCAGCAAGTAAAGCATCATTGTCTGCATAGAGATTTTCATATTTTTCCGATGCCGAATTTCTGACTACAATTATATCCGATAACAGCATCGTAATCTCTGCATCCGTCATCTGTCTCGAAGTATCTATATCTGTCCTGTCATCTGTTGAAGTATTCGCAAAAGAAAAATCTATTACAAGATATGAATCTTCCGTAACCGTAAATGTCTCATCTTCCATATCCTGCCATTCAGTATAATACACACAGGTATATACACAGCTCTCCCTGTTGAGTGTGGCAAGATAATACTTTCGACTCATCTCAGGCTCCGCTGCAAAAGACAGGGTATCCCCGGCCTTAAGATATATCGGGACAATCGTTGTCGCAACGCACGTAGTTCCCCCGCTTACGGATACATCTGTATCAAGCCATGCCCCTCTCAATGCCACATTGAGATTCGGGTTAGTGAGCAGATATAACTCTTCATTCTCACCGTCACACGCCCACTGATAGTGCTTCTCAAGCTCTATCTCATAAGGACCGTAGGGTTCTATGTCATCTACATCTTCCTCGTTTGACGCTAAACTGCCGCCATCAGTCCCGGCGCCATCTTCAGACATTGTGCTGTCGTTGCTTTCTACTGTGTCAGCTGCTACCGTGCCATCCTCTGACACCGCACTGCCATCACCGGACGCTCCATCTTCTGACATCTCACTACCATCACCTGCTGCGCCATCTGCCGACATCATACCGCCATTACCTGCCATGCCATCTTCCGATGTCGCACCACAACCGACGAGCATCAATGCAAATACAACAATACTCACCTTTAGCAGTGAGTATTGTATGGTTTCCTTTATTCTATTTTTGAAAATTCTTCGAAAAAACATATCTCTACCGATTATTTTACCCAGCGTCCCGAAGCACCGCAGGGAAGAACAAGTCCGTTATTTTTAACAGGAAGTCCTATCTCCGAAGCCTCGACATGTCCGCCAAATTCAGGAACAACTGCACTGTTAAGCATATATGTAAGAACTGCAGGCTGAAGTCCTGTTGTATAACTGTTGATAAGGAAAAAGCTTGAGTCCTTAGAAAGAAGCTGTGCCGCCAGCTTAATGAAAGGCCAGATGCACTCCTCTATTTTCCAGGTCTCACCCTTAGGTCCTCTTCCGTAGGAAGGAGGATCCATGATAATTCCATCGTAGGTATTGCCACGTCTGATTTCGCGCTCAACAAACTTGGTACAGTCATCTACCAGCCATCTTATGGGAGCATCTCCGAGTCCTGATGAAACCGCATTTTCCTTAGCCCATGCAACCATTCCCTTTGATGCATCTACATGAGTAACCGATGCACCCGCAGCGGCTGCGGCTATTGTTGCACCACCGGTATAGGCAAAAAGGTTAAGCACCTTCATCTCCTTACCTTCTGATACCTTCTTGCTGATAATCTGAGAAGTCCAATCCCAGTTAACTGCCTGCTCAGGGAAAACACCTGTGTGCTTAAAGCTGAACGGCTTAAGGTGGAATGTCAGCTCATTTGAACGCACACCATGTGTATCCATTGACAGCGGAAGCTTATATTTGATGCTCCACTCCTCGGGAAGATTGAAAAACTCCCACTCACCGCCGCCCTTGTTAGAGCGATGATAGTGTCCGTTCTTTTTCTTCCAACCCTTATCCTCATGTCCGGTACTCCAAAGCACCTGAGGATCGGGACGAACCAGGGTATACTCTCCCCAATGCTCAAGTTTTTCTCCGTCAGAGGTATCTATAACCTCATAATCTTTCCAGTTTTCTGCAATCCACATATCCATTCCTCTTATATCGAAAAAGCGATATCAAAATCTGCGTTATTCACACATCGAATAAATATATTCATTTTTATACTCAAATGCAATAGTTCTATACTCTAATCCATCGTTTCCCACCAGAGTATATCCAAATATTGAGTTTCTGTATGTGTCGCCATCCATCACAGCCTCAGCGCTTCCGCCATCATTGACGCTCCAGGTAAAGTTAATCACTTCACCTTCCGGATCAACATAGTAGCCGGTTCCATCATTCGCAAAGAAAATAACCTCGGTTTCAAAGCGGGAACCCTCTCCGCCATTACTTATATAATCATTCTCTGCGCCTGTCTCAAAATTAGACACATAGAAGCTTGTCCATCTCTTATTTTTAAGATAATCTTCATCGATATCGGTATAATAAAGCGCACCTATCTCATCAAGACCAAGGCTGGCAGAACTGCTGCCCGAATATCTGTCATTCAAATACTCCTCATACGCCACTTCATCCAAAAGCATCAGTTTCTCATATGAAAGCTTAAGCACTTCCGAAAAATCTGATTCTTCATCATAGCATTGAAAGCCCATAATCTGTCTGTACAGCTCACAATCGCTTCCGACCAATGTCTTGGCGCACTCATACTGTGCATCGGCATAGGTCTTGGCATCGGTCTCGCTTCCGTCTGCACCATAATATTTTTCAGGAGTCTCATCATCGGCAAGATTGAACACCATGCGTGAGAACAATGTTCCTGTCAATGTTCCGTTCTCCAGCTTCATCATGTAATTGTCATATTCATAAATTGAATAATCCGACATATCACAGTCTGTTACCGAGTAATAATAATCACTGCCTTCATGATAACAGTCAATCACGTTGTTAAGAGAAATGTCGGGCATTCTCTCAGCATCACCAAGGTCAACAGTAACCTTAGCCAGTTCTGTACCGCTCTCGTCAACCTCATACATATAAAACTGAGTATTAACATACGATCCGGCTTCCTCCCTCGAAACCGTAATCTCCAATCGACCGTTGCCGTCCAAATCCGACACGCCTACATAGCATATCCACTCTTCATTCGGCTCCACATACCAGGTCGACTTATTTGCAACCATAAGTGCAAGCTGACTGTCTGTTGATAAATCAGCCACATTATTATCAGTTGTTACAGATACTTCCTGTGAAGTATCTTCTCCCTCCGAAGAGCTCGCACACCCGCATATACATCCGGCTATCACACCTGTAGCCATCAATGCCTGTACAAGCTTTCTCATAATTCTTTTCATACTGATTCTCTCTGTGCAAAAAATCTTTTTACTGCAATCCTGTATTCACTTAACGTATCTGATTTACGGATTGCCTTAAGAAGCTTCTCATTTTCGGGATAATTCATTCCCAGATGATTCCATACATCCTTGAGCTTAAACAGACAATTGGTATCCTGCCCTACTCCGTACTGCTCCTCATAGCGATTAGCCAGTTCGCTCATAAACGCTTCGAGACAATCTTTTTTGTCGCTTCCGCTTAACTCACTGACTAATGCCGGATTCCTGAGTAATCCTCTGCCCACCATCACTCTGTCAACAGTCGGCAGTTCCTTTATTATATCGGTAAACGTTGCGGTAGAAGTTATATCTCCGTTATAGCATATCGGAAATGGCAACTGCGCCGCGATTGCCTGCTTTACCGTTTCCAGTCTGGGCTTACCCTTATAATAGTCTTCCCTGAGTCTGGGATGAATAATCAATTCCTCCAACGGGAACTTAGCATATACCGCAAGAATATCTTCCCACTCACAGGTATCATACATTCCCACTCTGGTCTTAACCGATATCTTCATGGGACATTTTTCAAAAACTTCATCCAGAAATTTTTCAAGCGCATAAGTATCCGCAAGCTGTCCCGCTCCACGCTTTCTGGAAACCACAGTTCCCGAAGGACATCCCAAATTGATATTTACAGTATCATATCCGAAGTCCTTAATCTGGCGCGCAATCTCAATAAAGGTTTCTATATTATTCGACAGTATCTGCGGAACAAGATTCATGCCCTCGTTATTCTCCGGCTTAATCTCATTTGTCTCTTTATATGATAACCTCTTGCTCGCAAGAAAAGGAGTGAAATATTTATCACAGTCTCTGTAAAACTTATGATAAGCGCCTCTGAATATATATGTTGTTATCCCCTCGAGGGGCGCCATGTAATATTGCATATTTACTTTCCTAACAATGTCTCTGCCACTTCATCAGGAACATCAAATTCTATAGAATCCATGTCTGTTGTAGGGGTAAATGTAAGCCAGACATTAAAGCTCTTGTTAATGAAGAATATCTGAACACTTCCGCTGAGTACAACCGAAAGTTCTGTAACCTGTCCCTCAACCACTCTAAGTGTCGCAGTGGCTGTATCAACCTTATCCGCATAAGAAAGGAACTTAGGAAGATAGGTATCAACCAGTTTGGAAATATCTTCCTTATCAAGGTCTATGGTATATATATCCTCACCGTTTTCTTCAGTCGCATTGAATTTTTTCTCAAGGAAAATATCATATACCGAATCGACAACCTTAGCTATGTCTACCGGTCCCTCTTCAACCTCGCTGAGCATCTCTCCTTCTGCATTGCATGAGCCGTTGCCATTATAATAATACTTTTTACTTCCTACATTGACATAGTTAATCCACTCATCATCGACTGTGAATCTGTACCATCCCATATTGTCATAACCAAGCTCAATAAATGCCACGTCGGTAGATACAGAAATCTGTGCTGCATTAGGATCCTTAGAATAAAATCTGCTGATTGCATATCCGAGGTCAATCATTTCCTGTGAAATCGTAAGCGCCTCTACATCGTCATCCAACGCATCCAAAACTTCCTGCGGAAGCTTATGTTCACTGCGCTCCGACTGAGGGATAACATCTATGACCGCATCAAGCTCTGCCTCAGTACCATTCTCAAGAGTAGCTGAACCCTCAACTCTTATCTGGGTTATCCTCCACTTCTCTGTAACAAGTCTTATTTCAATATCTTCTACGTCGTCAATCTTATCCGCATAATCAGGATAGAGCTCTGTGACATAGTCAATTGCTCCGTCACCTGTTACGGTAACGTAATACTCTGTTCCGTCAGATGTTTTTTCAGAATAAACGGTATAACCGTCCAAAAGTTCCGGCAAAGCGCTGATTGCCTTACTGTAATCTGCGTTGCCCTTTCCCTCGGTCTTAAAGCCTCGTCCATTTTCCAAATATACGCATCCATCGACAAAATAAACGGTTATATTGCCGATTTCTACCATCGTTGCCATTTTGCCGTCTTTAAGCTCAGTTCTCCAGAATCTCGCATCAGTTTCAGCTGAAAATGTTCCGTAGCTGATATCAGCATCCACCTCGCACTCAATCTCTTTATCTCTGGCCAGTCTGACAAGCATGATATCACTCAGGATACCGTTGAAAAATGTCGGTCTTGAGACAAACAAATACACAACCACGCCAATAAGAACAAGCAGGACGCCACAAAGGCTGAAAAGAACTATCATTCCCTTGCTTAATCGCTTTTTTGTTTTTTTCTCTTTTTGTTCAGTTAACTCGTTCATTACTTAATTCCTCGTTAATCAGAAAGTCTCTTTAATGCACTTGCATTAGTTCTTACTTCACACAAATAACTGCCTGATGCAAGATACTTAAGAATACTCTTCTCAAGTGTAGCTGCTACCGCACTTCCTTCTTCGATAAGCTTCGGCAAAGGACTGGTACATACAACCACATGGCAGGGTCCATTCTTTCCATCCATTACCTCGAACTCATAAATAATACCAAGATTATTATTGCGTTCACAGTTATCAATCACGGTCACAATCGATCTGAGACCGATACCGGAAAGATTACTAACACGGCTACGCTCAATAATATCAAACCACTGAGGTGTAGTATAACTCTCACAAGGGAATTCTGCCAATGCAGGATGTCCGCGTAATATCAATGTACCAAGGCTTCCTACAGGAAGAGTCTTGTTCATGCTTTCAGATATACTCTTAAACATCGGATAGTTCCAGAAATCTGCACAGTATGCTCCGGGCAGCCCTCTCGAATTTTTCTCAGGTGAAAGATAGAACAAAATCGGTTTGCCTTCATCAACAGAATCCATAACTTCGCGGATATCGTTGGCAACGATTACATTCTTGGGAACTCTGTTCTTCTTAGCCTTAGGATAGCTCCACAGTACATAAGAATTAGTCGCTATGATTTCATCTTCTGCGATCAGTTCAAGCTTAAGCTCATAGCTTTTTGCATCCTTTCCTTCCGGAATAACAAGTGATGTGTTTCCAATATTATGCAAACCAGTCTTGTCAAGCTTGCCGGCTTCGATACATGCTTGGGCTACAACCTTATTCTCAAATCTGTCAGTAAGTGTTGCCTTTACAGTGGCTGCCTTTATTTTCTTCTTGCTAAATAACGCAAGCTTTACTCCTAAGTCAAATGTCTGACCATTCTGAACCACATATGAAGAGAATTCACCAAGAACAACAATTCTCGCACAGAAGTTTCTCCATTCAGCAGGTTCAATATGTCCCTTATTCTGCATGAGGCTGTTAAGCGGTCCTACAAGAGCGGTTCCCTGTCCGGTGAAATCCTGAAGATCAAGCATCTGGAATCCTGACAATTTACTGCTTCTGAGTGCTGCCTCGATTTCCTCTTTATAGCATGCAACAGCAAGTTCACCCGATGATCTGAAATACCACTTATCACGATGATACAGACTCACGTCATCCAGTCTTTCCTGGAAAATCTCAAGGTTTCTTGCCTGAAGCACACCCTTATACTCTCGAATCTCATCATAATTGGGATACATAAAATACTGACCAATCTCATGAGACACTACAGGAATATTTGGAATAAGCTCTCCGCCTGCTTCACCAAGCTTAACCTTCTTAACGCCTGTGCCATACTGTATTTCTATACTACCATCTTTAGAATTAACATTGTTTACAGATGAGCTTGAAGGAACAATTGCTTCATCGTAATTCCAATCCGTGCGAGGAGTACCCTTCTGGACGCGTCCAAGCGGCGCATCACACTGAGCATATGAGCCTCTGATTTGTCTGTCGATTGAGAAGCGCACGCCTGAGAAGAAATCATCGTTTGGCAAAATGTTAGGCATCCACTGGAAATTATTAGATCCCTGAGTAAATAATATGTCAGGTCTGACAGCCTTGTATCCACCCATCAATTCATTCAGTGCATCCTTATCGCCCCACAGCTCATTACCCATTGACATCATAACGAATGAGGGATGTCCTGCATACTCTTCGAGAATATTGAAGCCTTCAACAGTAAGGAAATCCTGAGCTGCTTCTGCTTCACTGTATTTTTCGTCATTCTCACCTACCCAGGTACCCCAGAAAGGTATCTCGGGCTGAATATAAAATCCCAATAAATCTGCTGCCAAAAAAGCTGCCTCAGGCGGAGTACAGGTATGGCATCTCTCATGATTGAGACCCCAGTTTTTAACAATCTTAAAATCCTTAAGCCATCCGGTTACATTCATCGGAGCAAATCCTGAAAGAGGGAAAAGCATACCCTGATGACGACCTCTTAAAAAG
Organism: Lachnospiraceae bacterium UBA1721; assembly: GCA_002317155.1. GTDB lineage: Bacteria > Bacillota > Clostridia > Lachnospirales > Lachnospiraceae > AC2028. The sequence goes on along the minus strand of DCIR01000062.1, from coordinate 55,333 downwards.
GCTCTAGTTCCATTTATTTCAAAATGATCTCCTGCGGCCTTGAACTCTCTGTATCCGAACCAAAGAATCTTAGTAGAAGTTCCGCAGGTCAGCTTAATTCTGTAGAGCCATGGATCTTCCTCGTCCCACTTTTTAGCATTAGAAGGAAGGTGTAATCTTATCTCAACATCATTGCTTCCATAGCGAAGCTCAACCTTCTCTGTCATTACCTCTACGGCATCCTTTTTGATATTAAGATAGCTGTCGAGGATATCCATATCGGTCTTATCTGCCTGATGATGTGCGGCAATATCCTCCCAGATACTGCAGTCACTGTCTACAGCAAGAAGTTCAGGCTTAAGGCGGCACAAATCAGCGCTTACAATAACCTCGGTCTTGTTAACACGCTTGCCGAAGCTTTCGATGCTCGCACCAATAATTGCCTGTTTATTTTTATAATCACAGAATGTAGAAGCATGTGAAATTCTTACACTGTCACATACTTCGAGAGAGATTTCACCAAGGATACCGTTCCAGTTTGTCTGAGTATCAGGTGAAGTCATATGTCCACCGGGCGCCGCATAATCAACATTGGATACCATGATTGTAATTGTCGGATTGGCAGACTTGACCAGACCTGTCAAATCATACACATGCTTGGCAACAAGACTGTCCTGCACACCGGCAAACTCATCATCAACCCACACATAAGAGATTCTTGTTCTCTCCAATGTGAGATAAAAATGCTTATCCTTAACTTCTGATTTTTTGAGAGGAAGCTTTACCTGTTTTCTATACCAGGCGTATCCCTCGAACTTATGAACCTCAGTCAAAAAATATGTTTCTCTGACTCTGTTGGGCTTACCTTTTTTAGCAAGAGAAGTGGTCCCCGGTAAATTGATAGTATCATCAAAAACAACCGCCTCCTGTAATCCACGCTTATCTTCATCAAGTGCGAACTCCCAACTACCTGACAAATCAAGAATTGTGTTCATAGTTTATCTCCCTTTTATTTATCAAAAATGAATATACCTTCTCCGGAACATCATTTTCTATTTCTTTTAATTTATCTGCCCCAACTGCATCTCTAACCGCTGTTGATGATATATATTCATAGCATTCCGGCATCGATGCATCCCTAAAATTATCTCTGTGCTTTCTGATAAAATCAGTCATCATACTCTCGAGATTCTCGCCGTTTCTTCCAAACACAAGAACCTGTATCTCTGAAAACAGCTGCTCAGCGTTATACCAGCGATCAAGCTCATTTAGCTTGTCGATACCCATTACCATAACTACATTTTCATAGCTCTTTTTAATAAACTGAACAGTGTTATAGGTTCTGCCGTCGGACACACCGGTAATCTCAATATCTGTAACCGAGAAATCTGCATAATCGGATATACTTTCACGAATCAGCTCTATACGTTCATCGTCGCTGATAAAATCATCATCGACTTTTTTCCATCCCTTCATAAATGACAGATTTGAAGGTACATATATTACGTCTGCTTCGGGGAATTTTTCTTTTGCACCGATTCCAAGTGCCACATGTGCTTTGGTAATCGGATTAAAAGTTCCCATTATCAGCACTGCCGTATCTTTTTTGTCATTCAACATAAAGACCTCATTATTTGTGCTTTAATCGTGCTTCATTCTCCATTCGATACATCTCTGCAAATACTCAACATACTCAGGATTTTTGCACATACCCTTACCGTCTACATCTGAAACCTTAGCTACATCCATGCCATTGCACTTGGTAGTCTTCATAACAATGTTAAGCGCAGGTACCTTGGTATCGTTTGAAAGATAGGTTCCGATTCCGAATGCGACCTTGGCTCTTCCCTCAAAATACTTAAGTAATTTATCAGCTCTATCAAAATCAAGGCTGTCTGAGAACAATAAAGTCTTAGTCTTTGAATCAATTCCAAGATGCTCATAGTGAGCGATAATCTTATCACCCCATACGAACGGATCTCCGGAATCATGACGCACACCGCTGAACAGCGTCGCATAAGTAAGCTGGAAATCTCTGAGGAAACAGTCTGTAGTGATAGTATCAGTAAGAGCTGTTCCGTTAAGTACTCCATATTCCTTAACCCATGCGTCAAGCGCATACCAGTTAGAGTATGCAGGATTGTGCTTGTGATTACCCTGACCGGTACACATAATCCACTCGTGAGCCATGGTTCCTACAGGAGTAATTCCAAACTGTTTAGCAAGGAAAACATTCGAAGTACCTACAAACTTCGACCTGCAGTCCTTGTTAGCTGCAAGCTGAGCCAATTTTTTAACCGCCAGTTCCTGTGCCTCTGCAGAAAGTCTTCTGCGAAGACCGAACTCAGAAAACGCACCGATACAGTACTCACCGCTTACGAGCTTGTCATACTTTTCATCCAATCTTTCCTTGAAGCTGTCCATCAGCTCGTCGTAATCATATGCCATGCGGAAATATACTTCATTAACGATTGCAAGAGTAGGAATCTCATACATTGATGTATTGAGCCATGTTCCCTTACACTCAATGCGCATTCCGCAGCTTTCATTCTCATCACTGACGATCTCAAAATCCTCATATCTGGGTTTCCAGAGTCTGAGGTAATCTACATATGAGCCCTTAATCCATACAATCTTGTTAAGGTATTCCAGTTCCTCCTCGCTAAAACGAAGCTTACAATACGCGGCAATCTGCTCCTTGATTTCATCAATCATTTCTGCAGTAAAAACAACATCTCTATTTCTGCACTTAAAGGTCCAGGTAGTCTTATAATCAGAGAACTGATGATAAATACACTGGCCCATAGAAAACTTGTAGGCATCTGTCTCCAACAGACTGGTAATAATCTGATTAAGTCTCATTTAACATTCTCCTTATTACATTAAAAAGAATTACTAATTACAGTAAAAACCAAGGTGCCGAGTGCTGTCCCGACACCTTGGTCTATTATACCATATTCAGCTGAATAAATAACTAATCAGCCATTGCTCACTTGATGAATCCATCATATTACTTGAAGAACTTGAGCTGTTCAACCAGCTGTTCTGAAATGCGGCGCATTTCTCCTGATTCATCCTTGGTTCCTGCGATACCGGTAGCAATTGTCTCAATGCTTGCGGTAACCTCTTCTGCTGAAGCTGCATTCTCTTCTGCGATAGCTGAAAGATCAGTGATGTTACCAAGAACTGAATCCTTAGCCTTATCCAGATTCTTAACCTCATCGGTAATAGCTTCAATCTGATCGGTAACACGCTTAACAGCATCACTAAGCTCATTCATGCCTTCAGATACGTCATCAACAAGCTTCTGCTGCTGATGCATCATATCCTGAGCATCATCTGCCATTGCAGCACATACATTAACCTTCTCAATAACATCGTTAACCGAAGTACCAATCTCCTGTGCTGACTTGTTACTCTGTTCAGCAAGGTTTCTGATATTTTCAGCAACTACCGCAAATCCTCTTCCTGCCTCTCCTGCACGTGCAGCCTCAATTGAAGCATTAAGTGCAAGAAGATTGGTCTGGCTTGCGATTTCCTTAATTACATCTGCGGCTGAGCGAATTGTCTCAACAGCTTCTGTACATTCCTGAGTCTTTCCGTTGATTTCAACGATAGCCTGAACTGACTGCTCATTACTATCCTTAACAGTGCCCATGTCACGAAGAGCTTTCTTGTTAATCTCATACATGACTTCTGCATCTTCTGAAGCTTTCTTTGCATTATCAGCAACCACATCGAGTGAATTGCCCATCTCCATAACGGAATTGTTAGCTTCCTGAACGCTTTCAGCCATTGACTGAGCAGTACCTGTAAGTTCTGTAACTGCCTGTGAAATCTGACCTGCACTTGTAGCAGAATCACCTGACAGGTTATCAACTGTAACAGCACTGCTATCAAGCTTATCTGATGTATCACTAATCGAAGAAACCGTTCCAGACAGCTGCAATCTGAGTTTTTCAAGTGCAGCGCCAATAACCATAAATTCGACTACAAATGACTTGGTTACGAAAGGCTGTGAAAGAACACCCTCTGACATTGTAGTAGCATCTGCTGCAAGTGTTCTCAATGTCTTGTAGAAGTAGAATGATACAAACCACATAATAATAGCTACGCCAACAAACAAGCTTCCTAAAGCTATCATAATCTGAGAGAGTACCTTTGTCTCACGCGCATTAACACGTTCCTCTGCAACACCTGCATATGCAGCACCCCAAATAGTAGTGTTGGTATCATCTGTATAAATGGGTGTGTAGAATACGAAATACTTAGTATCTCCATGATATACTGAATCACTCTTATAATCCTGACCGGTCTTGATAGTCTCCCAAATCTCAAAGGCCATTGCTGTTCCTTCGTTATAGGTGCCATCCGAATTCTTCATTGAAGATACAAATCTCTTATTATCTTTGAAAAGAGTCTGTTCAATACCGAGTGACTCCTGGAGTGATTCTACATATACATGATCGGCGTAGTCATCATAATCAATGTCACCGTTCAGCTCGAGTATTGTAGAAAAATACTCCTTCATTTCATACGCAACGGCCTGAGCCTTCTCGAGTTCACCGCCCTCAGCTGCATTACATGCTGCGTTGTATCCTATGAGTCCGATCAAAACTCCCAAAACAGTCATTGGAAAAAGTGATACCAACATCATGAGGAAGATAAATTTAAGAGTAATCTTTTTCTTCTTTCTTTTTGCTTTAACAATTCCCATCCGCACTTGCTCCATTCTATTTATTTTGTCAGAACCTGATGCTTTTGAAGTGTTTTTCGATTAAGATCCGCCATAAAACTCAGATCTGAATTAATAGCATTTAGAGGTATAAAAAAAGCTACAATATACCCAATTTTTCAGTTGAGTTATTATAGCATTTTTTTACACTCAATATAATTGTAATTATCACAAAAAAAAGCGCCATTTTTTGATAAATCAGAAAACGTTTCACGCATTATTATATTGTAGACACAATAATTCTCATATCACCTGTCAATTCAACGTTTTTTACCGCATTCGGAAGGATTAAATGATCGCCTTTTTTTACATCAAATCCGTTCACTTTTCCAGCTCCGTCAAGAATACTCATAGCAAGGAAAGGATTGTCCTGGCAAAACTGCATCGAACCCTGAACACTTATCTTTGACACCTTGTAATATTTGCATTCATACATGCACACAACACTGTTAACTTCAGTGTCCGCAAAATGTCTCACACTATCCTCTGCTGACTTGGCAGGCACGGTTATCACATCGATGCTCTGCTTGACATGAAGCTGTCTGGGCTTACCGTTTTGCAGTCTGTCATAATCATATACGCGATATGTTATATCACTGTTTTGCTGGGTCTCCAAAATCAGGACTCCGCCTTTGATTGCATGTACGGTTCCTGGATCAATCTGAAGGAAATCACCCTTCTTAACAGGAAGCTCTCTGATAAAATCCGACCATCTGCCGTTATTAATCATGTCTTCCAACTCATCTTTGTTCTGAGCATTATGACCGATTACCAGGCTGCTGTTTTCATCACAGTCAAGTACATACCAGCACTCAGTCTTACCGAATGAGCCATTTTCATGCTCGGCAGCATATTCATCATCAGGATGAACCTGAATACTCAAATCATCCTTGGCATCAATTATCTTGGTGAGAAGCGGAAATCTGTCATAAGGAAGAAGCCTCTCTCCCCCAGGTCCAACGTTACCAAACAGTTCGGGATTCGTCTCCCAGAGCTCAGAAAGCTTTTTTCCGTCAAAAGCTCCGCCTCTTACAGTACCCTCTCCGTTCGGATGAGCTGATATTCCCCAGCACTCTCCGATATCATTTCCTTCCACCTGATACCCATAATCATCTCTAAGTCTGGTTCCACCCCAAATATTATGTGTAAGCACGGGATTTAAGAATAAAGGTTCCGCATATATATTCTCAGAATTCACAGCCAAACGACCTCCAAAACATTATCTATTCATCCAATTCATCATGCATGCAAGCGCACTTTCATCAACTAATTACCTGATGCAATCACACTAACGATATACATTGGCAGCACGTCTTCTTCATGTGCCTCTGTAATCTCTATCTCCACGATATGTTCTCCGGCAGCACCATGGTCCAAAAGGGTATCAAGGCACAGCTTATCGCCCCAGGTCTCATCAAAGTTGCCATCCAATACTGCCTTGACTTCACCATCCACCTTAGCCACAGCCACAGGCGCCGGAAGCTGTATGGTTCTTCTGTACTGAACACCGATGCATGAGCCACTGACCCTAAAGGCTATCTTAGCTCCCTTTTGAGTAGCAGTCCAGCCATTCTTAAAAATGTCGGTAATCACTTCCTGTCTGCTTTCATCAGGAGTCCATCCGCTATTTTCCACAATATCTGCATTCTTATTACGGAAACGAACACTGTCCTCATATGCATTAGCAGTTATCGGTGCGGGAAGTGTTGCTATAATCTGCACATCACTGCATACGTCACATACTCTGAATTTATTAAGACCATAGGTAATTACATCCGCTACCATCTGATGTCCCAAATCATTGGGATGAAGATCATCGGGTGTGATGTCACGATTTTTAATATCACCGCTTAGAAGCAACGGGTATATGGTACTCTGCATGCTAAACGCAGGAATGTTATAGTGTCGTGCTACCTTGGAATGCTGAAGTTCCGCACTGGCTCCGTTATCATAGCACACGTTGTAAAAGGTATATACAGCGGGCAAATTCGGTGCTGACAACAGCTTTCTCACAACACCTTCAAAGGTCTCGAGATAATGCTCGTTGCTGGAATCATTAACAGCATATTCTACACTGATAACATCAGGAGTATAGCTGAGTACATCCTCCGCAGCTCTGGCACATCCAAACTGAGAATCAGTTGCGCCGATTCCCGCATTTATGTATGTAAATTCAGCCTTGGGAAAAGTCTCCTTCCACCATGCAAATACTCTGGCTGCATAGCAAAGCTCAGGCTTGCTGGCGAGCGATCCCTGGGTAATCGATCCTCCAAGAAAAGCTATTGTTATCTTCTCACCGTTTGCAGCTCGCTCGAACACCTTGCGCAGTCTGGCGGTGTTGCCTACATTCTTTATTCCTTCCTTGTAATCAATCTCCATAGTGTACCTCTTGTAGGGGCTGCGACCGTCTTATAGAGACAATCTACCCCTATATAGTCCCTTTGATAATAAATAATATGACTTATTGATAAAGCTTCTGTTAATAATACAGTTTCAATTAATGATACAGCTTCAATCCGAGCATATCTCTGCTCCGTGGTCGCTACACGGGCATCTTCTAAGGATTCCTCCGTGCGTTCCACCGACCGTAACATCAACTCGCGATCTCGCTGATGCGAGGTCACTCGAACAATGATGTTACTATCGAGGGCAGTTTCGGAAAACAGCCCTCGCTTCGGATCCACTTCGGATGAAACCAAGAATCTGCACCGTGCGCTTTAACTACGCAGGCGATATATCTCGGATTGAGCCTGTATAAAAAGGATTCTATATTTCACGGCAGCAGATTCAGGGATAGACTGCTACGGCGAGGGAGCGAAGTGAGAGCGGACTCGCGTACTTAGCCTCTTGCGATACGTAAAGCGTAAAATCAGCACGATGCTGATTTTAGGTGCGCACTGCCACGGATGGCAGATGCGCACCGACGCTTGTAGTAGATGCAAGTGGCTTAGTTAAGCTGTCCGCCGTAACGTCCTCGCGTAGCTTCTATCACTGAATCTGCTCTTAGAATACATCAAATCAATTCTAAATATTCAGGCATCAATTCCAGATATCATCGCCAAGACCTTCGATAAATGCACCGAGTTCTTCAGCCATCTCATTGTGTTCAGGAATCCTAGGATGTCCCGGCGTAGCTGCTCCGTTTCGCTTATACATGAAGTGATGCACAGCTTTTCTGCTCACGCCGAAATCATTTTTGACATCGCCGATAATATCACGATTGATATCATCCACCACTTCCCCTATAGCCTTGTCCCAATTGGGGTCATGCATCAAAAGAGTAGTTGCGCAGATTATCGTCACTCCATCATAAAGACTTTGAAGTTTTTCCAGGAAGCGCTTATATCCAGCGCGCCATTTTGCAGCAGCCTCTCCGTCATAATCATCCTTCATAATATCCACAGGTGTAGCATCATTTTGTCCTATTGCCACTACTATTACCTGAGGCTTCCATAATGAGCAATCATAAAGCTTCTCGCCAAGAGGAGGATTATATTCCAGCTTATCATAGCAGCTCTCCACTCCTCTTAAATCATCCGGTCCATTGAACCATCCGGTCTTGTCGAATAAAGAGATTCCACCCTGCGAGGTAATATGCAATTCAGCTCCGAATCTTCTAGCTATCTGCCATGAATAAGAGTACCAGCTGTTAGAGAAAAATCCATCATTATTTTCAGGATCAGACATCGCAACACAATGAACTGCTTCAGACACCTCTCCGCAGGATACGCTGTCACCAACAACTTCAATTCGTCTTGAAGGAAGAGCCTCAGGTCTACTGAGAATCGCATCGTCATCAAACTCAAATCCCAGGAAGCTTACATAGTGTGCACCACCGTCCATTCTCTTAAACAGCATGACCTCATGCTCGCCGTCATCAAGTACACTTATTGGAGCATCTAGTGTAAGTGTTCCATCCTCTGCATCAACTTCAATCGCCATAAGATCACCCACAAGATCATACTCATGAGCGTCTTGGTCTTCGGCAAGAATTATTTTTCCCTGAACCCCATCAATGATTACTCCCATCGAATCAATGGCCCAGTTCCTTTTGTTGGCTAGCTTAACTCTACAGGTATTTCCTGTAAATCTCACCTTAACAAAGCTTCCCGCATAAACCATTACAGGAGCTTTTTTATCATCAAAATCAATTCTTCCACTGTACTGAAGTGCTTCATTGTCAGGATATACAAACATTTATTTACCTCGCAAGCAGTTCAAGATTTTTTCTAATCATATCACATCTTTGTGCAACGCACTCAACACTTCTTCCGGGATCTTCGGGTGTGCTGAATACATAATCAACAAGCTTATCGATTGTAGTAGTAGCTACATGTAGTCTTGTGTCTGATGAAGCATAGTAAATAAAGACTTCATTTTTCTCGTTAACTATCGCACCGTTGGTGAACACAACATTTGAAACATCTCCGACCCTCTCACCTTCTCTTGGTCCGATGAGCATTCCCGAGGGCTCTGCAATCACCTTGGAAGGGTCATTAAGATCTGTGGCAAACGCATAAATAACATATCTGAGTCCGGCCGCAGTATTTCTTACTCCGTGTGCGATATGAATCCATCCGCGGTCAGTCTTAATGGGTGTAGCACCTGCACCGTTTTTCGCTTCAGTAATAGTATGATATTTTCTGAGAGAAGTCATAACCTCCTCATCTATCACTGCATGCTCGATATCATCGCACAATCCAAAACCTACTCCACCGCCGCTTCCCGTCTCGATAAAATCATCCATTGGTCTTGTATAAAATGCATACTTACCATTTACAAATTCAGGATGCAAAACCACGTTTCTCTGCTGTGGACTGCGCAGTGTTGTCAGATTGTCAAGCCTCTCCCAATTCTTTAAGTCTTTTGTTCTCACAATACCTGCTGCCGCAACCGCTGCAGACAAATCATTACTGGTCTTATCCTTACTCTCGGAACAGAATACTCCGTATATGTATCCATCCTCATGCTGAGTCAGTCTCATATCGTATACATTGGTTTCTTCGGGACATGTATCAGGCAAAAGAATCGGATAATCCCAAAACTTAAATCCATCCACACCGTTATCAGACTCTGCCACACCGAAGAATGACTTTCTGTCATTGCCCTCTATACGGGCAACCAGATAATATTTTCCTTTCAAATATATTGCGCCGGAATTAAATGTCGCATTAACGCCAAGACGCTCCATAAAATAGGGATTGCTATCCTTGTCTATATCATATTTCCAGGTAACGGGAATCATCTCTCTTGTAAGCACCGGATTCTCGTATCTGTCATATATTCCGTTATAAAATGCTGACTTACTGTTCTTACGTGAAGTGAGTTCGTCCACTTCCTTTTGAAGTTCATAATACTTCTCGTGAATCATCTTTATCCCCTTCTGCCTTCTGTTGCTTTCATCATTACATCAAGCAATTCATTAAATCTGAATTTGCATTCTCTTCTGTCATATAGTCCAAAGGTCTCTCCATGCCCCGGTACAAAGCTGTTATTATCCCACCAGCAGCACGGAACACCTATCTCATTTGCCTTACCGAAAAAGTATTCAGCCCATTCAAGCCTGGTTTCTCTGTCCGTTACTCTGACAAGAGCACCCATTTCTCCCAAAATAACAGGGATTCCCTTATCAATAAAATTAACTTTCATGTCATCCGTCATTCGATCTATAACATCATCGGTCTTATCCCACTCGACTTCTCCGTCATCACCTGTAGTGAGTGCAAATCTAAACGGAACGTATGCATGAATTGATGCGATTACTCTGTCATCCCCGGAAAGATTCTTCCACGCTCTTATTGCCTTTCCATCCATGCTTGCCGCATATGAAGGCAACATTACCGCTCTGTAGAGATTGTTGCCGCCGGTACTTCTGATTGTCCTGATGCATACTTCATTTACATCGTTGACAACATCCCAGCCCTCCTGATCTCCGCCTGTCCATTCCAAAGGTGTTTTTATTTTTCTGGGTTCATTTTGTGTCTCAAAAATCAAATGCTCATCGTAATCCTTAAAATACTCCGCAATCTGAAGCCATATCTTTTCAGCAGTTGCCATAGCTTTATCACGATTATCATAAAAAGGGAAGTTCCAGCCCTCATGATGAATATTCAAAATAACGTATGCTCCTCGTGAATACGCATAATCAACTACTTCCTTTACACGCTCAATCCAGCTTTTGGCAATGACAAGATTGCTGTCTGTATGGCATCCCCATGAAACCGGCACTCTTATCAGATTAAAACCTGCTGCCAGGATGTCCTCTATCATTTTTTCCGTAGTAACCGGATTGCCCCAACATGTCTCCCACTGTGTGGCACTCGCATCAGGCGCTAATCTCTGGGTTACTGCATCAAGCGTGTTACCCAAATTCCAACCGATTCTAATATCTTTTACTATATCCCATACCGATATATTTTTCATAAATGTCCCCATTAAAATAAATACAAAAGACCAATATACTCACAAAAAACAACTACTTACAAAAATAACCAGCTTACAAATCCATTATACCTATATAGCAAAGCAGGCTGCCATCACAAATGTTTTGGCAGCCCTTATTGTAAAAGTTCAATTATCTCTTACCAAGCTCGGTATCGTTCCAATCAACCTCACTGTGGTCCTTGATATACTGTACGATCTCATCAAAGTAGCAGAATGCAACAGATACATAGCTATCTGCACATCCGTAGTAGAGAGCAATCTTTCCTGACTCAGGATCATGAATGGTTGCGCAGGGGAAGGTTACATTAGGAACAAAACCTCTCTCCTCATACCACTCTTCAGGAGTAAGCAGGAAGTTCTCACATCTGTAGAGAACCTTTGAAGGCTCCTCAAGATCAAGAATAGCTCCACCGATTGAATATACAAATCCGTTGCAGGTTCCGCTTACACCATGATAGAAAACAAGCCAACCTTCACTGGTCTCGATAGGTGCTGCGCCGCCACCGATTTTTACTGACTCCCACCATTTTCCGTTAGCGCCCATTACATGACGATGATGTCCCCAATACTCAAGGTCAGGGCTCTCAGAAATGAAGATATCTCCAAAAGGAGTATGTCCCGAATCTGAAGGACGGCTGAGCATCTTGTACATTCCGTTAATCTTTCTGGGGAAAAGAACTGCATTTCTGTTGAAGGGAATGAAAGGACACTCCATGCGGGTAAAGGTCTTGAAATCCTGTGTCTTAGCCATACCGATTGAAGCACCGAAGAAATCCTGACACCAGATGATATAGTAGGTATCCTCTACCTTAACAAGTCTGGGATCATATGCATACTTAGGCATGAAATCATTGCCTTCCTCATCCTTGAAAGGAACCTTGTTCTGATCAAACTCCCAGTGAAGACCATCCTTACTTCTTCCAAGATATACATAAGGAATTCCGTTGGTCTGTTCACCACGGAACACTCCTACAAAACCATCTTCATAAGGGACAACCGCGCTGTTAAAAATACGTGCTACTCCTTCAATAGGATTTCTGTTGATAATAGGATTCTCAGAATAACGCCAGATAGGTGCGCCTACGATAGGCTTTGCAGGCTTATCCTGCCAAGGAACATTGGGAACTGCGGGTGCAATCATTTTAATTTCGCTCATTTTTACTAATCCTTTCTTAGTCTGTTTTTACCTTCTTAATTAACTTTTTTACTTTTTTAGCTTTTTTTACTCTTTTGCCGTTAAAATCTTGCTTTCAAGGTACTTTCATGCCTTTAGCAAGCATTTTCGCGGCTCTTTTTACATTGCCATCCATATCTGATAATCTTAATCTAAACCATTTTTATTTAAAAAGCAATAGCCTATTTTGATATTTTTAATCAAAATAGGCTATTTTTTAACTTAAATTTAATCTAATGTATTTCTTTTACTTATTTTTCTCGAAAATAATGACATTCCATGACAACGGCTTAATATGATTTACAAATAATCCGTCCTCAAATGTGTATGATTTATTTTCAACCGGAACAATCAGCTTGTCGTTTTCATAAGTATTTTTAGCATCTGCATCTGCGCTGTATGTCTCGTAATGAGCCACAGGCTTGTAACCTTCGAAAGCCTTCATATCTACAGTAAGCGGATACTCACTGTCATCATTTCTGTTAATTACAAATACTGCCACTCGTCCGTTTTCTTTATCCCAAGATGATGCAGCATCAACATAATTAACGCCTTCCTTGCCTGTATACTGCGAAGTATCATCGATAGCATATCCGGGCATGTCATAGGTCTCTGAATCTACCTTTGTGATAAGCGATGTTCCCTTAGCATACTGGATCAACTGCATATATGCATAATGAGATGCTGCCTTCCATACGTGATCATGATTAGATGCTGCCAACGCGCCGAGTCCTCCGGTCATGCATCCAATCTTTACTCTGTCAGCATGGCGAAGCAGTGCAAGCTGTACAGAAGCCATTGCAAGCAGGTGAGTCATATCCGAACCGGGGAACGGTCTCTCGGGCATGTTATCGGGATCATGACGTATATAGGTTCTCGCAGGATCAAACTTATAATGAGTGCGAGCCATATTGTAACGTCCCCAGCCGGGATTAAGAGGGCTAAAGGGCTTCATCATGGCACCATATTCATCAAATGAAATCATCATCTTCTTAGGTGAACGATGCTTAGCAGCCACAAAGTCACACATAGCCACTTCGTTATTGATAAAGTCCTCATAATATAACGATCCACCAAGAAGAGCCTTCAGATCTCCGGGTGCTGCAAAATGATAATGATGTACTGAAAGATAATCTACAGTATCGAAGCACTGGTCAAGCACCTTCTCATCCCACTCAGGGAAATGCTCCATGAAGGGAGCTGATGATCCGCACACTGCAGTCTTAATGCTCTCATCAATCCACTTCATTGCCTTCGAAGTCTCGTTACAGCGCACACCATATCCAAAAGGATCCTTCTCCCATGAACCGAGCTGCCAAGGACCATCCATCTCATTTCCTAGATACCAGGTCTTTACTCCATAAGGCTTCTCATGGCCATTCTTTTTTCTCAAATCCGACCAATAAGTTCCACCCTCGTGATTGGTATACTCAATAATATCCATCGCATCCTGAATAGTACCTGTTCCGAGATTAACAGTGTAAAGTGGTGTAGTACCTACTTTTTCTGCCCACTGAAGATACTCATCGTGTCCAACCTCGTTGGTATAATACTGATGCCATGCAGGATCAAGATGACCCTTTCTCTCAGACATAGGACCGATTGAATCCTTCCACTGCCAGCATGATACAAAGTTACCACCGGGCAGTCTTACAGCCGGCAACCCCGTCGCCTTAAGAGCATCAATCCAGTCTGTTCTGAAACCTTGCTCATCCGCAGTAGGATGCTTCGGATTGTACATAGTTCCGTTTACCATTGTACCGATAGGTTCAAGAAAAGCTGAAAAAAGCTGATCTGAGATTTCTCCTACCTCGTACTCCGGGTGAATAGTAATTTTAGCATTTTGTGCCATAGCCCCTCCATTGCCCATACTGCTTAATCACCGTTAAAATATGGGCTTGCAAATAATAATACAATTGCAGCCAAACTTCCCCAAAGCCGGCTGCAATTTAAGTTTACATATTAAATTCTATTGTAAAACGTATTCACGGTAAATGATAAATAATCATCATTAATTGATTTTTCTAACGCTGTCTTTAATCACAAGATGTCCCTCAACAATATGAGTTCCACGCGCATAATACTCATTATTGAGCTTACGAACCAATGTCTCAACCGCACGCTTTGACATCTCTGTGTAATCAACTTCATAAGAAGTGATTTCTATATCACACAGTCCCGGATAAATGTAATTATCATATCCCACTACGGAGATATCTTCAGGAACTCTGTAACCAGCCTTCTGAAGCTTTTTAATAAGCATACCCGCAGTAACATCACAGTTACAAAAAAATGCAGTGGGCATTTCTTCAGGAAGCTGAAGCTTATTTTCCTCATCAATCTTGCCGGTATCTGCATCACGGTCATCAATTATCCAGTCAAGTCTGAAGTCCTTACCATGATCAATCAATGATTTGGTATATCCGAGGTATCTGTCGGTGATTGATCCTGTGGCACCAAGTGTACCTACATAGGCAATATTCTCATGGCCCATATCAAGGAGGAAATTGGTTAAGTAATATGCTCCGTAATAGTTATCGGAAATGATGGTATCCGCGCTCTGCTTTCTATCCATGCAATCCATGAATACCAACGGTACCTCAGCCTCTTCTACAAGTTTTCTGACATATGCCTCATTCACCCAGCCGATTACTATTATACCGTCTGTCTTGTTCTCTGTTAAAAGCTTGGGCATCTGCATCTGCTCTTCCATCGCAGGAGTAACCACCTCCAAAAGACTGAAGCATCCCTTATCCATAGACTGCTGCGCTACCTGCTGGTACATCTGCCAATAGAATGAAGAATATCTGTCCAGATAATTTTCCTCAATGAGTACACCTATATTGAAATTGGTATGCATCGCTCTTCTTCTCGCAACAGAAGGCTGTACATATCCCATCTCGTCAGCAAGCTGCACAATCTTCTCACGAAGCTCTTCACTCACACCCTTCTGACCTGAAAGTGCCTTGGATATAGTAACCACACTCACATCCAGTTTTTCTGCAATATCTGCCAATTTTACATTTTTTGCCATTCTTTATTCCTCTTAAAGCTTATCGTTGCTCTTCATAAATGCTAATCTTTATTAATATTAATGCTAATCTTTATTAATATTAATTCTCATCTTCATTATTGCTTATTTTTACTCTTCTTTAATGCTTAGCACTCTGTAAGATGAATCAGCTTAGACTGATAATCACCCCAAAGGTTCTGTATCTGCAAACCGGCCTTCATCAGTGTATCTCCGGCATAACTGCCTTCCTCACCCTCAATCGCATATCTCTTCTCAGGATCAAGTCCATCCAGTCTGATAATTCTGCTGTGATAGTTAGGTCTTCCCATAACCTGCACAAAGGTAAACAACGCTTCACTCTTGTCCTTGCTTACCACACCATAGCAATCATAAAAATGATTCTCTCTGTATGAAGCTATACGATAATAGTCACCGGTTCTCACAAGCGGATTATATTTGTGATACATCTCAACCTGCTTCGGAATACTGTCTCTGTCTTCCTGTGGAATCTTTGTAATATCCAGTTCATAGCCAAAGGTTCCTGCCAATGCCACGTTTCCTCTTGTTGCAAAAGGTGTATTTCTGCCAACAGTATGATTAGGGCAATCCGACACATGCGCACCCATACTTGAAAGAGGATATACTAGCGAGGTTCCTTCCTGGATTCCCAATCTTTCGATTGCGTCAGTATCATCAGAGCACCAAATCTGAGGTCCGTAATACAGCATTCCGGGATCAAATCTCGCACCACCGCCCGAACAGTTCTCAAGAAGCAGATTAGGGAACACCTTAATAAGTCTCTCCTGAAGCTGATATACGGCCAGCACATATCTGTGATAAAGCTCTCCCTGATTTTCCTTGCCAAGTGCATAGCTTCCGAGATCTGTAATCTGACGATTCATATCCCACTTAACATATTCGATATTGGCACTGTGGAGCACCTTTGACACTACATCAAATACATAGTCCACTACTTCCTGTCTACTTAAATCGAGCACATACTGATTTCTTGATCTGACAGGAGTTCTTCCCTGAATAGCAATAGCCCAATCGGGATGTGCTCTGTACAAATCAGAATCCGGAGAAATCATCTCAGGCTCAAACCAGATTCCAAACTTAAGACCAATCTTGTTAACCTCATCAACCAGATATTTGAGGCCACCCTTTAACTTATTTTCATTTACATACCAGTCACCAAGCGAACTATTATCATCATCTCTGTGACCAAACCAGCCATCATCCATAACAAGCATCTCTATGCCTGCTTTTTTAGCCTCTTTTGCAATCGCAATGAGCTTATCTGTATCAAACTGGAAATAAGTTGCCTCCCAGTTATTGATAAGTATAGGTCTCTTCTTGTCCTTGTAAGGACTTCTGATTAAATGATTTCTGTATACGTCATGGAAGGTACGACTCATTTTTCCGATACCGTCATTAGAATATACACTTACCACCTCAGGCATCTGCAGGCTTTCCCCTGCTTTAAGTTCCCACTTAAAACCGTTGGGATTGATGCCCATGAGTACTCTCACCGAATCGAACTGAGTCTTTTCAACCTGTGCAAGGAAATTACCTGAATATACAAAATTAAATCCGTAAACTCTTCCCTGTTTCTGATCAGCACCCTTCTGAACCAATGCCATAAACGGATGCTCCTGATGAGACGACTCACCCTTAACAGAGCCGACCGAAGTCTTGCCGTAACCTATAGGTCTTATGTCCATCTGCCTCTCACGTGCCCACGAGCCATGAAGTGTCAAAAGCTCATAATCCTCGCCGTCCAAATCCATAGCAAATGACATTGCCTTTTTAATAAACACAGATTTATCAGATGCGTTAATCACCTCTGTGCTTCGAATAATTGCATCGCTGTCTTCAAATACAGAATATCTGAGAATAAACTCAAGTCCTACAGGCTTATCTTCAAGAGTAAGCTCCAGTGTCATTGCCTTACCTCTACTGCTTTCAAACGTAGCCGGTAATCCTTTAAGTGCAGGCTTTCCTTCAACAATTTTATAGCTCTTGTATACAGGGCATACAGCAAAGTGACCTTCGCTATCAACCACCTCAACTGCACCCTCGCGATAGTCTCCAAGCCCGTTGCCCGGATACTCTGTAGGAAAAGTATCCATAAATGATCCCCTGTCACGATTGTTCTTCGAAGGTACATAAGGATTTTCATTTATTCTGAGCATATACATAGGGATATCCGCAATCTTCGGTCCATAATATACATGTCCGGGGAATCCTTCATCATCAACGATTGCAATGATATACGAATTATTTTCAGTATCGATTTTAAAAGCTCTTAATTCTTCACAATAATTAATATTCATAAAAATCTCCGCTGCATCTGATAAATTAAACAATTCCTGTTTGATTGATGTTTTTAGCTAATTTTAATTATATAATACCACAATTTAAGTTTTTTACTCAAAAAAATTAAAATACGTTAGAGTTTTGTTCAAAGCTTACCATTTTTTGCTTTTTATTGTAAATATGGCCCAAAATAGAGCTTGTTTAGTTAACTTTTGCGTGTTATTTTGATATTTTGGTGGTGCATTCAAATTGCAGTATCTTTCTTGTTACTGTATAATTCTTAATACTGTGTTTTATCTATTACTATATAGATTCAATCCAGCGCTTTATTTAATATTCATAACCGAGGAAAACAATGGAAGAAATTAAGTTTAAGGTATTTAACGAAGAACGCGCTCTTTTTAGAAGCAATGGCTTAAAAATAAGCGAGTGTGTATTCGACAAGGGTGAAAGCCCTATAAAAGAGAGTAAAGATATAGAAGTGTCAGAGACACTGTTCAGATATAAGTATCCTTTTTGGTACACCAACAACATCAATGTTGATCGTTGCACATGGTTCGACATGGCAAGAGCCGGCGTATGGTATTGCAATGATGTGAATGTTGCAAACAGCCTTATTGAAGCTCCCAAGAACTTCAGACGCTGCAATAACCTAACTCTTAACAATGTAACCTTTACCAATGCAGCTGAGACTCTTTGGAGTTGCAGTAATGTCAACCTTAAGGATGTAAGAGCAAAAGGCGATTACTTTGCTATGAACTGCAGCAATATGACCATTGACGGACTTACTCTCGACGGCAACTACAGTTTTGACGGTGTACGTAATCTTACCATCAAGAATTCGCAGCTGATTTCAAAGGACGCTTTCTGGAATGCTGAGAATGTAACAGTTGAGGATAGCTTCATTACCGGCGAATATATCGGATGGAATTCAAAGAATCTTACCTTTATCAACTGCACCATCGAGAGCCTTCAGGGCCTTTGCTACATCGACAACCTTGTAATGAAAAACTGCAAGCTTTTCAACACCAATCTTGCATTTGAGTTTTCTACTGTCGACGCAGATATTAAGGGCGACGTTATCAGTGTTCTTAATCCTACAAGCGGAACCATCAAAGCAGAACATATCGGTGAGCTCATTCTCGAGAAGGACGTTATCGATCCCACCGCAGTTAAGATTGTTTGCAGCTCTATTGATAAGACATCCGATAAAGCAGATTACGATGCATTGATGTAATCGATGGCATAGTTCTTTACCACGATGCCAATTACTCAAGATATGACTTTATGTCCTATAAGTCTAAAATCACTTTTGCTCGTATAATAAAAATCAGGGATAGATGCACATGACTCAATGTCAAAGCATCTATCCCTTTTAATTTTGTATATTGCTCTATGTTCTGTACAACGTATTCTATATTTATCTGATCATATCCAGATATTCTAGTCTGACAAGTTCATGAGGCATTACTATATTACTTCCCTTGCCTCCACTCATCAGCTTCACGCACTCATCAATTGCCGCTGCAGATATCTCATAGAAATTCTGCTTTACGGTATTCATCTGCTTACCGGCATAGCCCATAAGCGTAATACCATCAAATCCACATACAGGTCTGAAAATATCCATATCTGTAAGAGCACGCATCGCACCGATAGCCATCATATCTGACGCACATATGATCACATCATGAGAACTGCCATACTTAAGTGTAATATTTCTGGCCTGACGCTCACTGAATTCACCGCAATGAATACTCAGCGCCAATCCCATCTCCTTAGCAAGCTCGTTTATTCCCTGGAGTCTCTGCTCCGACACATATCCGTTTTGTTTTCCGGAAATATAAAGTATTTTTCCCTTAGTGGTATTATTCTCTTCGATAGTCTTGCGAGCGATATCCTTTTGTGCCTGACGCTGGTCTACACTTATACATGAAGTACTGTCATTCACTATAGGAACATCCACAAGTACACTCTTGAACTTCTCTCGTTCAATCACCTTTTTAAGTACCGCATCGTCCTTAGACATTCCATAGACTACCATGCCCTTAACATTCTGTGACTGAAGATAGTTTTCAACCTCAGCTTCCGCTTTGCCCTCAAGCATCGAGAAAAAAATCGGAACAACGTCAACATGCATCTGCTGAGCCTTAGCGATAGCACCACTAAGATACTTCATCGATACTTCGTCAATCGCCGAAGTCTGAATCTCAGTATTGATAATCAGTGCTATACGTCCCGACTGCTTCGATGATAATGATGCCGCCACAACATTGGGCGTAAACTGAAGTTCTTCTATAGCTCGATTAACACGCTCTGCAGTTTCTTCCGATACGTTTGGGTAGTGATTTATTACTTTTGAAACGGTCGACACTGCAACGCCTGCCAACTTTGCCACATCTCTAATTGTTGCCATCCATTCACCTCTGTTTAGCTTAGAAGCATTCTGTCATTGTCCAGCGCCTGTCCGGTGCCTGCCTTGAATTTATCAAGAAGATCATTAACAGTAAGCTTGCTACGCTCCTCACCCTTAACATCGTAAACAACCTTACCGTTTGACATCAGGAAGGTTCTGTTACCAATCTCAAGAGCCTGTTTCATATTATGGGTAATCATCATACAAGTAATACGATTCTTATTTACAATATCCTTGGTCAACTCGATAACCTTATCAGCTGTGCCGGGATCAAGTGCTGCGGTATGTTCATCAAGTAAAAGCAGCTTAGGTGTAACCATCGTGGCCATCAAAAGAGTAAGCGCCTGTCTCTGTCCACCTGAAAGCAAACCAACCGGCTGCTTCATTCTGTCCTCAAGACCCATTCCCAGAAGAGAGAGTTTTTCACGGAACTCCTGCTTATCCCTGTTACTGATATGACTGAAAGGCGAAAATCCTTCACCCGAACGTAAATATGCGAGCGCAAGATTTTCCTCTATACTCATTGAAGGTGCCGTTCCCTTAAGAGGATCCTGGAACATTCTGCCGATAATACGACTACGCTTATGCTCGGGCAGATATGTTATATCCTGTCCTCCAAGCTTTATAGAACCACTGTCCACAAAAAACGTACCTGCTATAGCATTAAACATTGTCGACTTACCGGCTCCGTTTGAACCGATAATCGTTACGAAATCACCATCATCAAGATGAACCGAAAAATCAGACAGCGCCTGTTTTGCATTGGGAGTTCCCGGATTAAAAGTCATTGATACATTAATAAGATCAAGCATTGTCCTTGCCCCCCTTTCCTCTCGAATGATTGATTTTCTTTCCCTGGAATGAAAACCACTTTCTGATAGCAGGGAAAGCAATTGCAAGTGCAACCACGATTGCTGTGATAAGCTTGAGGAACTCTACAGGGAGAACCTTAGTGTAAAGCACAACTGCGTAGATAACTCTATATACAATCGATCCGATTATCGCTGCAATAATGCCCTTGAAGAAGGGTCTTCTTCCGATGATTGTCTCACCGATGATTAAGCATGCAAGACCGATAACCACGATACCTGTTCCACTGTTAATATCAACCGTCTTCTGATACTGTCCTACCATTGCTCCGCTGAGTGCAGTCATTGCGTTTGCAATGCAAAGGCCTACAGTAATAGTAAATGCCGGATTGATCGAAGAAGCTCTTACCATATCCAGATTGTCTCCGGTAGCCCTTATCGACAAACCTAATCTGGTACTAAGAAAAGCTAATATAAGTAATGCAAAAATAATAACAATAACAGCTGATAAAATAACTGCATACCAATCTGTTATCTTTTCAAAAATTAAAACGTTTGATTTCTTTAATCCGTTCTTAAGCATAGAAAAAATAGTGTTCTGCTTAAGAAGACTCTGGTTCGAGCTCCAGCCCATAACCATCAGATTTATGGTATACAGACCGGTATTTGTAATGATACCCGACAAAATAGAAGGTACCTTTAATTTTGTGTGAAGGAATGCTGTTACAAATCCTGCACAGACACCCGCGAGCATAGCCAACGGAATTCCCAATATAGGATGCCCTGCTTTTGCCATCATTACAGACACTGCTGCTCCCAATACAAAACATCCATCCGTTGTAAGATCGGCGATGTCAAGTACTCTGTAACTGATAAATAATGCTACAGGAACCATTGCGTATAAAAATCCCAATTCAAGAGCTGTTTTTATGATATATAACAAAGCTCATACCTCCAAATACACAAATACATGTAAAACGTTTTCTATAATCCCCTAAAAATCGGGGCAGGCAAGCTGCCCCGAAAACTTGCAAAATAAATCTGCCATCATCCACTTCTATTCAGTGACAATGGCCATCCAGCAATTACTCTTCGCTGGTAAGTACTTCTACTACTTCGCCCATTCCTGCGAATACTGAATAATCAGCATCTGCTGCAAGAGCAGTCTCAGTGTTAACGGTAATGATACCACCATCCATGAGATAGTAATCTGCCATATCATTCATTCCTGAAGTGATTGCCTGGAATGCAAGATCAGCGGTCTTGGTTCCAAGATCGGTGTAGTTAACACCACAGGTAGCAAATGCACCGTTACGAACGAATGAGTCAGCACCTGCATAGTGAAGAATTCCTGCATTTGCAAGATCCTCATAAATAGCAAGCTCTGCTGCCATGATTACGTTATCGGTAGGAGTGAAGATAACATCAACATCGTTAGCAATAAGTGTAGAAGCTGCAGCTACTACTTCATCGTTAGTATTTGCAGTTGCTTCAACATACTCAATTCCCTTGTTATCAAGATAAGCCTTAGCTTCTGCAATAGGAGTAGCTGAGTTTACCTCTGAAAGAGAATAAAGAAGACCAACCTTAGCAATATCAGGATTCTGAGCAAACATCATATCCATGATGAAGTTGGTATTAAGTCCATCGCTGGTACCGGTAACATAATCGATTCCGGTAAGCTCTGCTGCTGTAGGATCAGAAATAGCTGCATATACAACAGGAGTAGCTGAATCTTCTGCTGATACTGCTGCAACCTGAGCTGCAAGAGTAGCGATAGGAATAATTGCATCTACACCATCAGCGATTGCCTGATCGGTAATCTGCTTAAGAGTAGACTGATCATTCTGTCCTGAATAAATAGTGTAAGTAATAGTTACATCCTGAGCTGCTGCAATTGAATCAAGCTCTGCTGCAATAGCATTAGCAATCTCATCAAGTGATGCATGGTCAAGCTGCTTAACAATAGCTACATTGTATGTAGCGCCTGCAACTACATTTGATGAATCAATCTCAGGAACGGTAGTGCTTGCATTGTTATCATCTGCTGATCCATTGTCGGTAGTTACATTTGTGTCTGTTGTGTTGTTTCCATCATTAGGCTCTTCACCGCATCCGGCAATTGCGAGCATCATGATAGCGCTCATTCCAACAGCCATGAGCTTCTTCATAAAACTTTTTTTCATAATTTTTCTCCTCCGTGCCATTAATTATTAAAATGCACACAGATATTTTAAGTTTCTTTTTTAATAAATGCAAGTAAACTAACCCACATTTACTCTATTTCTGCGATTTTATATTCATTTAATTGACTTTATGAACAAAGAAAACTAAACTGTTTTAACAGAAACGTATCAGGAGACAGTACCATGGCTTTAATGGATGAATTCAAAGAAGAGCGCGAAACGATTAAGAATGCGTCATTTCAAAAGCGCTTAGAATACTTTTGGGAATACTATAAATGGTGGGTTATTGGCGGTGTTTTTATAATTATTGCAGCATCAATGACCATACACTCTATAGCTACCAGAAAAAAAGAAGTTCTGTATGTTGCAATGATTAATGCAGTAGAGGTTGCCGGTTCAGACGTCAACAGTAATATCAAGGAACCTTTTCTCTTAAATCATGAGCTCGACCCAAAAAAGAACAATATCAATCTTGATAGTGATGTAAAAATGAACTTTACATCTATAGCTCATACCAAAGCGAATCCTGTTCCCGAAGGATATGAGGAACATGTCTCAACCTACAATTCAGCAAATGCCCGACAGACTCTTTCTGTTTACATTGCCGCTGCTCAGGTCGATATGATTGTCAGCACCGAAAACTGGTTTGACGAATATGCATACGGAAGCTTCTATCTTCCTCTCAGCGAAGTACTGACTGATGAAGAATTAGAAAAATACAGCGACTACTTCTACTATATAGATGATGCAGTTAGAAAAAGATATAAAAAAGCCACTGATGAAAGAGACTATAATTTCACTGAAATGTATCCTGATCCATATGACCTCGAAGCTATGGAAGAGCCTGTAGCATATGGACTTATTGCAGGTGATAACTCACAGCTGATTGCCTGCTACGGATTCATCCCCGAATATAAAGAAGACAATATTGTAATCGGTGTAATGGCCAACGGCACAAATCCCGAGCTTACTCATGATTTATTGATTCAGCTGATTGATGATGTCGCCGGTCAGACCTCAAATGCAGAAAGTAATTCAGCATCTGAATAAACAAAAAGGGCGTGTGAAATTTTCACACGCCCTTCTAAGAAACATCTTATTTTTATTCTTCAAATAAAATAGTCTGAATAATGCATCCAACTTTAAACGAATTTCCAAATGCACTTGGTTTTTCCATGTAAATTTTTGCTGTTGCTGGATTTCCTTCAATAAAACCATTAAAAGTTCCATCAGGATTAAAATAGAAAGTCATTTTTCTCCAGGCAAAATTTTGAATTCCATTGATTGATTTATGATTTTTTGTTTCTTCAATAGCCACTTTGTCGTTAATTGGAATATATGAATACAAAGTAATTGATTTAGTACCATCATCTACATAAATAGAAGTATTATTTAAAGTATCAACGTTATCTGAATTTGCATACAAACAACCAGAATCATATTTTAATATAGCTTCCCAACTATTTTCTGCTTCAACAAAACCATTTTGATTCAAAAATGAAATTACATCATCTCTAGTTTTTCCAGTAAAATCTTCTTCATATACCAATGCTGATGTGAAGCAAACAGTATCATTGTATACTTCTACATTTATCAATACATTGTCTGACATAGACTGATCCTCAAAATTGTTAGTATTTACATAATTCCAGTTAAATCTAACAATCTTTTGTCCATTAAGATAAACATCCTGAATTGTTGGATAATCACCACTCCAACCTTCTTCAAACTGAAGATCATATTCTGAACTATCTAATGCTGCTTTTACTTCGGACTCTGTCATAGTGCCATCAAATCTAACAATAACGTCACAAATCTGAAGTTTAAGATCGTTAATTCCACCATTTGCAATTTCAGGAAGAACCTCAATATTTAATTCTTCTGTTCCAGCGTTATCATCAACGTTGCTATTATTTGAACTTGGTTCTCCATCACTATTAAAATCATTCTTACAATCCTGACACATTACTAAATCTTCACCAAGTTCATTTGATACATACTTCTTACCAGTTTTTTCTTCACCACAGAAATCACAGTAAAATGTGTTAGAACCTACATTAAGGTTTGCACCATTTCCTTTACCGCAAGCTGTTAACAATAATGTGGATCCTACAACTGCAAGTATAAGACCTAATTTTTTCATCCTTTTTTGTTACCTCCAAAATATGATTATTAAAGATTTCTCTTATTAATTGAGTTATCTTCAAAAAAAGCATAAATATTATAAAAAAAAAAGACTTAGTCAACAACTTGTTCAAACAAAGCGGGGCTATGAAATTTTTCACAGCCCCGCTTTGTTATTATCTATTCTTTATTCATTTTTTATTGCTGAGCAAGCACTTCCCTGAGAATTTCGTTAACGCTTCCGGGATCTGCCTTGCCCTTCATTGCCTTCATTGTCTGTCCTACAAGGAAACCGATTGCCTTTTCCTTACCACCCTTATAGTCTGCTACAGACTGAGGGTTAGCAGCTACGATTTCTTCGATAGTCTTACGAAGAGCGCCTTCATCATTTACTGTCTTCAAGCCCTTTTCATCGACATAAGCAACAGGATCGATATCCTCTGCAAAAATCTTCTCAAATACTTCCTTAGCTACAGAAGAATTGATTTCCTTCTTATCAACCATTGCAATAAGATCAGCAAGATGCTTGGGGCTGAATGAAAGATCCTCGGGATCTGTTCCGGTCTCCTTCATAAGGCGAAGAGTCTCGCCCATAAGCCAGTTAGAAACCTTCTTGGGATTACCGCAGATTGCTGTGGTCTCTTCGAAGATATCTGCCATCTGCTTGGTTCCTGTGATAATTCCGATATCGTAATCAGGAAGATCAAACTCCTCCTTATAACGTACCTTCTTCTCAGGTGCCATCTCAGGCTGAGCAGCCTTGACTCTCTCAATCCACTCATCACTGATGTGAATAGGTACAAGGTCCGGATCAGGGAAGTATCTGTAATCTTGAGCATCCTCCTTAGAACGCATAGGATATGACTCAGCCTTATTATCATCCCAACGGCGAGTCTCCTGAACTACTTCCTTACCTGCTTCGATAAGATCAATCTGACGATTCTTCTCACCCTCAATAGCATGCTGAATTGCACGGAAAGAATTGAGGTTCTTCATCTCAGTTCTGGTACCAAACTTCTCTGCGCCGACCTCTCTTACAGAGAGATTAACATCGGCTCTCATTGAGCCTTCCTGAAGCTTACAGTCAGAAGCACCGAGATACTGGATAGTCTGGCGAAGCTTTTCGAGATAAGCAATTACCTCTTCTGCACTTCTCATATCAGGCTCTGACACGATCTCGATAAGAGGAACACCACTACGGTTATAGTCTACAAGCGAAGCATCTTCCCACTCATCGTGAACAAGCTTACCTGCATCTTCCTCCATATGAATCTCGTGAATTCTTACAGCCTTTTTAACTCCGCTCTCGGTCTCAATATCAACATGACCATTTCTGCAAATAGGAAGATAAAGCTGAGATATCTGATAGTTCTGCGGGTTGTCAGGATAGAAATAATTCTTTCTGTCAAACTTGCAGTTCTGAGTAATATCACAATTGGTTGCAAGACCTACTGCCATTGCATATTCAACAACCTGCTTGTTGAGAACAGGAAGTGAACCGGGCATACCTGTACAAACAGGGCAGGTATGAGTATTGGGAGCTCCTCCGAATGCAGTAGAGCATCCGCAGAATATCTTTGTCTTGGTTGCAAGCTCTACATGAACCTCAAGACCAATGACTGTTTCGTATTCTTTAGCCATTACTATACCTCCTTTGCTGCCTGTTCATAGGTGTATGCAGCGCGGATAAGTTTTTTCTCTGCGAAGCAATCACCAATCATCTGTACACCAATGGGAAGTCCGTTTTTATCGGTTCCGCAGGGAACACTGATTCCGGGAAGTCCTGCAAGGTTAACAGAAATTGTATAGATGTCTCCCAAATACATCTGCATAGGATTTGAAAGACTGCATCCAAGCTTGGGTGCTGTTGTAGGAGCAACAGGTCCAAGAATAATATCATATTTAGCAAAAGCATCATCAAAAGCCTTCTTGATAAGTGCCTTTACACGAAGTGCCTTCAGATAATAAGCGTCATAATAACCTGATGAAAGTACAAAGCTTCCAAGCATAATTCTACGCTTAACCTCAGGTCCAAAGCCCTCTGAACGAGTCTTCTTATACATGCGGTGGAGCTCATCTGCATCCTCTGCACGATAGCCGTACTTAACGCCGTCAAATCTTTCAAGGTTTGAGCTTGCCTCCGCATCAGCAATAGTATAGTAGGTAGGAATTGCATACTTTACATGATCAAGATCAAATTCCTCTACCTCGGCTCCAAGCTCCTTGAGTTTCTCAGCAACAGCAAGAACAGCTTCCTTAACATCCTCCTGAAGACCTTCTCCAAAGTATGACTTAGGAATACCTATCTTCATACCCTTTACATCCTTTACAAGAGCTGATGTAAAATCAGTATCCTCTCTCTTCATAGAAGTAGAGTCCTTAGGATCATGAGAAGCAATAGTCTCTAAAATAGTAGCGCAGTCGGTAACATCCTTGCAAAGAGGTCCGATCTGGTCAAGAGATGATCCGTAAGCAATAAGTCCATATCTTGATACAGTACCATAAGTAGGCTTAAGTCCTACCACACCACAGTATGAAGCGGGCTGTCTGATAGATCCGCCTGTATCTGAACCAAGTGCGAAGAAGCACTCCTGTGCTGCTACAGCTGCCGCAGAACCACCTGATGATCCGCCGGGAACATGTTCGGGATTCCTGGGGTTTCTGGTAACACCATAGTATGAGGTCTCAGTGGTTGAACCCATTGCAAACTCATCCATGTTAGTCTTACCAATAACTACAGCGCCTGCCTTCTCAAGATTTATAACTGCCTCTGAAGAAAAAGTAGGTACGAAATTACTGAGAATCTTTGATGAACAGGTAGTAAGCATACCCTCTGTACACATGTTGTCCTTAATTGCTACAGGTACACCTGCAAGTGGTCCTGTAAGCTCGCCGGCCTCGATCTTCTTCTGAGCCTCAGCTGCCTTGGCAAGAGCAGCCTCTTTATCAATTGTTACATATGCATGTACAGTTTCCTCGCATTTTTCAATCTGCTCGATTACTGCCTTCATTGCATCTACTGCAGTATAAGTTCCGGCCTTAATAGCCTTTCCCAGCTCAACTGCTGTAAGGGATAAAATATCACTCATTCTCTTCACCCCTCCTTAATCAAATGTCTTAGGAACAAGGAACATATTGTCCTTCTCGCCCGGTGCATTTTTAAGAATATTTTCGCTATCATCACCGTTTACAACAACGTCCTCACGGAATACGTTGTGAACAGGGAAAACATGTGACATAGGCTCTACGCCTGTTGTATCAAGCTCTCCGAGTTCATCGATGTAATCAAGCATTTCTGCAAGATCCTTCTTAGCCTGCTCCTTCTCCTCTACATTGAGGTCGAGCTTAGCAAGGATGCCTACATAGTCAATTGTCTCATCACTGATTACGTTTGCCATGGCAAATCCTTTCATAATAAAAAGTTATCCCCAGAACAGATTTGCATAAACCAAACCTGTTCCAAGGAATTAACATTACAATACAAAATTATCAATCACGAACCTTGATGTGTACTTCACGAAGCTGCTGCTCGGTTACCTCACCGGGAGCACCACACATAAGATCCTGTGCATTTCCGTTCATAGGATATGCGATTACCTCACGGATATTCTCCTCATTTCTAAGGAGCATAATCATACGATCGACACCGGGTGCCATTCCTGCGTGCGGAGGTGCACCAAACTGGAATGCCTGATAGAGAGCTCCGAACTTAGCCTTAAGAGTCTCCTCATCGTAGCCTGCAATAGCAAATGCTTTCTTCATGATTTCGATGTCGTGGTTACGAACTGCACCTGATGAAAGCTCTACACCGTTACATACAATGTCGTACTGATATGCAAGAATTGTAAGAGGATCCTGGTTGTTAAGTGCATCAAGTCCACCCTGAGGCATAGAGAAAGGATTGTGTGTAAATCCAACCTGCTTAGTATCAGGATCAAGCTCAAACATAGGGAAATCATTTACATAGCAGAAACGATATGCATTCTTCTCGATGAGGTCAAGTCTGGCACCGAGCTCGTTTCTGATGTGACCTGCATAGTAGTTAGCTCTCTCTTCCTTATCTGCGATAAAGAAAATAGTATCTTCCTTCTCAAGACCTGCAAGCTTAATGAGTTCATCCTTCATCTCATCAGGAATAAACTTATCGATAGGTCCCTTGTAAGACATATCTTCCTGTACCTCGAGATATCCGAGTCCACCCATACCAAGTTCCTGGGCAAACTTAAGCATCTTCTCATGGAAGCCCTTTGACTGATGTCCGGCAATCTTAATTGCACGTACGGTACGGCCAACGAAAGGCTTAAAGGTACACTTCTGGAAGAAATCAGTAACATCTATAATTCTGAGAGGGTTTCTGAGGTCAGGCTTATCTGAACCAAACTCAAGCATTGCCTGCTTGTAGCTGATAATAGGATAAGGAGCCTGAGTAACCTGTGCTCCCTCAGGTGCAAACTTAGCAAATGTAGCTGAGAGAACTTCCTCACCAACCTTAAATACATCCTCCTGGGTAGCAAAGCTCATCTCAAAGTCAAGCTGATAGAACTCTCCGGGTGAACGGTCTGCTCTTGCATCCTCATCACGGAAGCAGGGAGCAATCTGGAAATACTTATCAAATCCGGAAACCATAAGGAGCTGCTTGTACTGCTGAGGAGCCTGGGGAAGTGCATAAAACTTTCCCTTGAACTTTCTTGAGGGTACGATATAGTCTCTTGCTCCTTCAGGAGATGAAGCACAAAGAATAGGAGTCTGAATCTCAAGGAATCCCATCTCACTCATCTTCTGACGAAGGAAGCTGATAACCTTTGATCTGAAAATAATGTTGTCCTTAACCTTCTGGTTTCTAAGATCAAGATAACGATACTTAAGTCTTACATCCTCGCGGATTTCCTTAGAGGTCTGAATCTCAAAAGGAAGCTGCTGATATACCTTACCAAGGACCTCAATACTCTTAGCTTCAAGCTCGATGGTTCCTGTAGGAATCTTAGGGTTGTAAGTCTCCTCATCTCTCTTCTCAACAGGTCCGGTAATAGAAATACACATTTCCTTGCTGATTCCGTCAAGGAGTGTGGTATCTCTGAGTACTACCTGAAGTACTCCATACATATCACGAAGGTCGATAAATGATACGCCACCGTGGTCACGGATGTTCTCAACCCATCCTGCAACCTGGAGGGTCTGACCAATTTTGTCTTCACCAATCTGGTTAATAGTTAAATCTCTGTACATTTTTCCAATCCTTTCATATATCCTTTAAAACCAACGAGTCCCGGAACGCAGATATCTGCATTCCGGGACGAGTAAACTTTTTACCCGCGGTACCACCCGCATTGTTTTCACAGCTGAACACGGCTTATCCGAGTCATATACTGTTAAAACCTCTTTAAGTACGTAACGTGTACGGTACGGATTACCCTACGCCTGTCCCACCAGTTACGCGCTACCAATCACGCGTAGGCAAAACAGCTTTCAAATAACCGGCTCCGGAGCGTTCCCTTATCTGTTTCTATGGTAAGCAGCGCTTTCAGCCTACGACGCCGCATCTCTTTTACCGCCCACAGGAAGAGTCTCCTTCACAGCTTTTGCATATGTATATTACTTATTAAGACTAAAAATGTCAAGAATTCTGCGCACAAGAAATCAATAAATCACCTGTTTTGCGGCATTTTTCTCTTTTAATCAATATCCCCACTCAACATCATCCTCAACGACCTTGCCATTTACTACTTTTCTGAGCTTAATCTCACCGCTCTGTGAAGCATCCGGCATAGTGTTAAGATCGACCTTGACAATGTTCCATCCGCAATAGCTCTTGCGCTGTCTGATCCAAGAGTGTTTGGGAATATCCTGACCTACATAGATAACTCCGATAGGCTCATCGAAAATCTCATCCGTGTCCTCGCCGATATCATTTACGTCAGCAAGAATATTAGCAA
The DNA here is from genome assembly GCA_002317155.1 of Lachnospiraceae bacterium UBA1721. Lineage (GTDB taxonomy): Bacteria > Bacillota > Clostridia > Lachnospirales > Lachnospiraceae > AC2028. The sequence goes on along the minus strand of DCIR01000062.1, from coordinate 24,201 downwards.
GTTCAAGTTCACTCTCGCATCTAAAAATGTACCATTCGCCTTCCGGCATTGTTATCCAATCCATATTTTGCGTCTCCCAATCTTATATAATAACTGTGACGATGAAATCACATTCCCCACAACTATTATAGTTCATTTTGGAATTTTCATAAACACTTTTTATTGTAGTTTTACTACTTTTATTGCTTAGCTGATACCGACTCAAATTCCTTAACAATTTCATCTGAAGGCTTCTTGGTAAGAAGTGATACAACAACGATGAAAATGCTGCTGATAATGAATGCAGGAAGCAATTCATAGATGTTAAGTATGGTTTCAGAGAACTGTACTCTGATTACAAACTTCCAGAAAAATACCATCGCACCACCGGATACCATACCAGCAAGGGCACCTGCGAAATTGGTTCTCTTCCAGAAAAGGCTGAACAATACTACTGCACCAAATGCACCGCCGAATCCTGCCCATGCAAAAGATACAATCTTAAATACTGAGCTTGAAGGATTCCATGCAAGAATTACAGCAGCAATTGCAACAACACCAATAACACCTCTTGCGATAATCATAGCAACCTTATCGCTCATCTTTACCTTAAAGAAATCCTGGAACAGATTCTTTGAAATAGCTGAACCGGCTGTAAGAAGCTGTGAGTCTGCTGTAGACATTGTACAAGCAAGAATACCTGCAAGTACAAGGCCGGCAACGATAGCAGCCATAAATCCATGCTGTGAAAGAAGATCTGCAAGCTTGATTATAACAGTCTCTGCGTCAGAGCTATCTGTGAATGCAGGAATTTTACCAGCCTTAGAAACTGCATTTCCGATTATACCGATAACAATAGCTACTGCCATCGAAATGACAACCCATACTGATGCAATTCTTCTTGAAGTCTTGATTTCTTTCTCATCACGAATTGCCATGAATCTGAGGATAATATGAGGCATACCAAAATATCCAAGTCCCCAAGCCAGTGTTGAGCAAATAGTCAAAAGACTGTATTCAGTTGCTTCATTTTTTGCAATATCATACATAGAAGTAAGACTGAGATATCCCTTAAGGCTCTGTGCATTACTTGCAACTGCATCCCATCCACCTGCAAGATGTGTTCCGTAGAATACCATTACTGCAAGTGCAATAGTCATAACAATACTCTGAATGAGGTCGGTTGTAGAAACCGCAAGGAAACCTCCAAGTACTGTATAAAGCACGATGATAGCTGCACCTACAAGCATTGCAATATGATAATCAATATTAAACAACGAATTAACAAGTGTACCAACCGCCTTAAATCCTGAAGCAGTATAAGGCACAAAGAAAATAACGATAACAAGAGCTGCAATCAATGAAAGTATATTCTTATTATCATGATATCTCTTAGAGAAAAATTCAGGCACAGTTATAGCATTGAGCTTAACAGAATATCTGCGAAGCTTCTTCGCTACAAAAAGCCAGTTAAGATAAGTACCTACAGCAAGACCGATTGCAGTCCATGCCGCATCTGCAATTCCGCAGATATATGCAACGCCGGGAAGTCCCATGAGTAGCCAGCTACTCATATCTGAAGCTTCTGCACTCATTGCTGCAACAAGGGGGCCAAGCTTACGTCCTCCAAGATAAAATCCTTCTGCGCTGCTGTCTCCTTTCTTTCCAAAAAAGAAGCCGATTGCAATCATGATTCCAAGATATACTACTATGGTTGCAATAATTCCTATAGTTGCTGATGTCATTGTGTCACTCTCCTATTTTTTCATTTATATTAATACCGCATCTGCGGTCTTAATCCAATTCCAATAAATCTTTCTCAGGTTTATTAACTCCTCTGCATATACGCTTATCTGCGTCCGCCCTTTTTATTCTTCTCGTACAGAATTGTGAGTCCCTTTGGAAGCATTTCCGCATCCACGATTATCTCGTGTTTACAGTTCGGAATAATTGTTCCGGAAAATCCGCCGGTTGCAACCACCGTGGTCTTGTAACCCAGGTCTTCCCATATTCTGTCTATCATTCCGTCTATACATGCTGCCTGGCCGTATACACTTCCGCTTTGCATTGCGCCTACAGTATTACCGGCGATCAGCTTTGACGGCTGCTCTATCGCTATCTCAGGAAGATGCGCTGCATTGGTTGTTAATCCTTCAAGTGCTACTCTCACTCCCGGAATAATCATTCCGCCAAGGAATCTTCTCTGATCATTAATTACAGATATCGTTGTTGCAGTTCCCATATCAAGCAGAATCAAAGGTGCTCCGTACTGTGCCAATCCGGCAACTGCACCAACCAGCAAATCAGGTCCGAGCTGCGAAGGATCATCCAGTTTGATATCAACTCCGGTTTTTATTCCGGGGCCAACCTCAATAACATTCTTTCCAAGCAAGCGCTCCATGCCTTTTTTAATCTGCGCTGTAACCGGAGGAACTGACGAAGATAAAATGCCACCTTCAATATCCTCAGGCTTAATCTTATATAAATCAAGAATGGTCTTAAATGTTATTGCATACTCTATGGCTGTTTTACGAAGATCGGTAACCAGTCTCTCCTCAAAAACAATCTCATAATTCTCCGGCTTGGTACAACCGAAAACTATATTAGTATTGCCTACATCTACCGTAAGAATCATCCGTATATCCTCATAAATATACAATCGTCCAAACAAAAAAACGCTTGCCATGTCTGTATTTAGGCATAGCAAGTTTATTTTACCTATAAAAATGCATATTTACAAGCAAATATTAATGTTTTATAAATTCGAATTCTCCTCAGGATGCTCCTTTTTCCAACGTCTGCGTCTTGCACTTTCTCTGACTTTACCGAAAGGGAAAAGCGGAATCAGGGCAATCATTACGCAAATAACAGCCGAAACCACTCGTGTGCTCTTTCTACTTTCTCTGGTCGAAATACCTTTCTCAAGGACAAGATCATCAATTATCGTCGCGCCTTTCACCACAGAAATTTTCATCTTATAAGTCGCTTTATTCGAAATCATGCTTGTCGTCGAAGTAAAACTGTATATCCTGTCTTCTTCGGCTTCGTTATTGTCCGGTATCAGTGCCTTCCATTTATCCTCGTTATAAAATCATTACAGCATCTTATAAATCCTCGCCAATCTTCTATGACCAATAACCCAATTTTATCCTATAGTATACCTTCTCATAGGGCAATACGGGAATTGCCGCTATCATGACCACGATAATCGCGCTAAAAAAAATGATTAGCGGCGCATTACCACTGTCTTCCACTCCGTTCTCAAATAATACTCTGTACATACGGGTCTCATTGCAGATTACGCTGATACGCAACACATTTCTTGTCTCCGGTGAATGAAATATGTTTTTCTTAAAATAAGAAATCGACCTTCCGGATCCGTTCGCATCTTCAGCCTTGGTTCCGCCCGCTATCAGTTCTCGCCACTGTTCCTCTGTATAATTTGATACAACATCAATTTTGATAGTTTCATCATCGTCAAAAAAAATAGTGGTTGTCGATATCGATGCAATCTTAACCTCCGCAGGAAGCTTTACTCCAAGTTCCTGTTCAAGTGCTTTTATTACCTGTTTATTCGGATGTCCGGCCTTGTAGGTAGACATATCATCCGTCAACAGCATCCCCCACACCACCAACACGACAATACCTATAATTGCAATAATCACAGTGGTGCAAATCCTTATTCCCCATATAAACCTGCTCAACTCATTCATACAAATCTTCCTTTACACGAGGCAAAGTACCGCGAGTAAAGCAGCACTTCCGACAAACCAAAACTTAGCTGTTTTTTTGCCGGTAAACAAGCTAACAAGAATACATACACACGCATAAGCGAGTATCACTACAAGCCATACAGACTGAAGTCTCAGAGGAGTGAATCCGTACGCATCGATGTACATCAAAAGCTTAAGTGCAGCAATAACTGCAAAGAAAATACTTTCTACTGTAAGGCAGGCAGTTGCAATCTTAACAGCCTTCTTAATTCCCTCATTCTCTCCGTAGAGTGAAGTTCTGGTAGTAAGCCAGGTAACTATAAGATTGACCACCATTACACCACACATATCGCCGAAGCCCTTACGCGCATATTCTGAGTAAGTATACTGTGTGGGAAGAGTCATGCTAAACGCATTAAACAGATAGCTTCCCTGTAATCCGAAGAACACAAGATAAAATACTGTAAACAATCCTATCAGAACTACCCAGGTTATACCCGGAACTTTTCTGAATGTTGCAATCGCGTCCTTAATTCTGTTACTTCTTAGCTCTACATGCTCTCTTGTCTCTCTATAGCAGCCACCGAGCAATCCGTAAAAATACATTGCAAAGAATATGCTTAAGAAGCACTGTGCCACAAGCTTAAAGCTGATTTCGAATGCAAAAATTTCAGCTATTCTATCCAACAGATTGCCAAAATTCTCATCTGCATTCTTAAGTCTTGCAACGGCAATACATAACAGGATAATACCAATAACGATACCGATTATTGCTCCGCCAACATTACGCTTTTTGCCTTCGCCCTTTGCTGAACCAGCAAACATAAGAATAATTGCTCTCACATCCAAATGAAAATTCTTAAATGTCATTACAAAAAAGGCTGTAATTCCATCCCAGAGAAACATATGTGAAGTTTCTCCCTCCGCAAGTCTGTCAGATCTGCATAATACCCAGTATGCCAAGAACAATTGTGTAAAGAAAGCGCACGCACCATCTTTCCATACATGTCCGAGCGGGAAGCAAGCTGATACAGCACTCATCAATGTCAGCACCATGAATATCCAGCTTTCGGCAGTTCTCTTTCTCTTAAAATAAAAGGCTTCCGCCAATCCCATAAAGAGGATAACAAATATTCCGAAGCTGACGCTTCCCTCAAATCCAAAGCTTAACAAAAAATTTGAATATACATACGCAACAGGCCATATTGCTATAGCTGCGATTTTTTCTATAAGTGATGCCTGCGGTCTTTTTACCGGTTCCTTTTTCTGAAAATCATCCGGTGCACCATTCTTCACCAACACATCACCATTCCAAATAAGCTCTTCAAGCTGCATTGTGTCATTCATACTATTTATATCACTCATTCTAATCCCCTCTTCAATCCGTATCTGACAGATTGCTAGTCATCTATAAATTCTAAAATATCTCCCGGTTGGCACTGAAGTTCATGACAGAGAGCCATCAGTGTCGAGAAACGTATTGCTTTAGCTTTTCCGGTCTTCAGCACTGAAAAATTAGCCGGTGTAATTCCTATTTTTTCCGCAAGGTCGTTTGATGAAATCTTGCGCTTTGCCATCATAACGTCAACATTAACAATTATTTTCATCGCGTCCCCTCCTTAAATTGTCAGATCATTTTCTTCCTGAAGAGAAGCTGCTTTTGCCACAAAATATGAAAGTGCTGATGTGCAAATAAAAATAGCCAATCCACAGAAAACAATCAAAAGCTCAATCAACATAAGTCCCGGATGATTGAAACCAAGCACCCACAAAATCATCAGTGCTACAAATAAAAAGATCGAATCACCAAGTGCAAGCATTGAGAAAATCTTGAACAGTTTTGCATTAGCCATACAGAAGCTGTTGTCCTTCTCAATATTTGATGCGATCATCCAGGAAACAATCATTGCAACAAAGCAGGGAATCGCACAAATATAAATCACTATGCACCATGGAAGAATCCATGACTTCATCTCGGGATACTTATCAGCAAATATTCCGCACATCTGAGGAAGTATATACGCGCAGCATGTAATACCTATAATGATTACTCCGATGATTACTACCTTTAACCATTTTGCAAATTTATCATGTGTCATTTTTGTAACTCCTTTTAATAAAACGCGTTTATTGATGTTTATCACAATTGCGATATTAGCACCGTCAAAAGCGAATGTCAACAATTATTTATTGTTTTTCGATAATTAAATGTATGTTTTTCGATAAATATTCAAAAATGCCCATATTCCAGTTTAACAATTCACACAATTAAACAATTCACGTTGCAAAAGCAAAAAGCCCGAACCATTAAGGTTCGGGCCGTCTTTAATACGTATTATTGTCTGCTAACAGCACTGTTTACTATTTTCTAAAAAGCTGCGCGATTATTGCCTCTGTAAGTCTCAGTTCTTATTTTCCGCCTCGTCTGCCTGTGCCACTTCCAGCATAATCTTCTCAAATGCTACAGGCGCAAAATCATTCCTATCCACACTCACGCAATAGCTTCTGGCGCTCACGGTATTGTAGGCAGGATTATTATGTACATGACCAAATATATTTGCGTATGGCATATTTCGATTTACATACATAGGCTCATGTGATACCATCCAAAAGTCAGAATATATAATCGGTTTATCATAAACCTCCTCAAAGCCTATTCTTCTATATTCCTCATTAGTGAGTCTGTCATGATTTCCCTTGATCAGATACTTCTTTCCATTAAGCTTCGATATATACTCAGGATTTCCTATATCGCCAACCACATACACTTCGTCATCATCTGTGACAATACTATTCCAATTAGCTATTATGCTCTCATTCATTTCCGAAACATCCGAGAACGGTCTATCCTCATATCTACGTAATGAATCATCATCAAAATGAGTATCTGCAGTAAAGAATACGCTCATAATACATCTCCCACTTATTTTTCTCGCAAAAGACTAAACGGTTTTGATACTTCTAACATCATAATCATTTATATCAAATTAATACACTTATACTAATTTCACCATCATTTTATCATAAACTAAAGGGAATTGACCCACTATCATTTCCCTAAATGCCTTTTCCCATGCTTTCTCGGGAATTGCAGGCCATTCACAGCTGCCTGTTTCCTCTTCTGTAATTTGCATTGCCCTGTCCAGTATTTCGCCATTACTAAAAAGTGATCCTCTGAAAAAAGCTTCATTACAAGCGGTCCAGTATGGAGCTATTCTATGCAGATTATACGACATCATATTTTTTACCATAGCATCCACATTCTGCTTAAGGTATATATGTTCCGCTTCCCACTCTCTACCCACGCTAGAAAGTATCACAAAAGAAGTATGGTCATGTCTTCCATCGTCCAAAGGATTGCCCACCGCACCTGGATTAATTATTTTTTTACCACAATCCTCGAATTCAACATACCTGTGCGTATGTCCACATAATACATATTTCTCTTTTACGCCTTCAAGATATTCTTTATTCTTCTTGCTTCCCTGCAAAAGCTTTCCCTTAACTTCCTTAGGCGATCCATGACATAAAAACAATGATTCCATCCCCTCATATTCTACAGTCAATGTCTCGGGCAAATTTTTGATAAACTCCCAATCTCTTTTACGCATATTATCATATGCATAGCGAAGCATTCCCACAGTGCTCGGATATTCATCCCACTCCGGATGATTTCCTCCAAGCCCCAACATTAAGTATTCTTCTTTATTTCCCTTTATAATATGAACAGGATATCTATCCTGCAAAGCATAAATCATATCAAGAGTTTCCCTAACCCCAGCGAACTCCCCGGAATAATCTCCAAGTATACAAAATGCATCTATCTCCCTATTCTTTAAATAGTCCAAGACCTGCTTAAACGCCGTTACATTTCCATGTATGTCAGATAATACTGCTATGTTCATGTTACCCCCTAGTTAAATCTTTATTTCAAAATCATTCATTTCAAAAACTATTTGTGCTTTTAAGTTAAAAAAAATGTCTTTAAAAAGAATAAACCTTGCCCCGTGGGCAAGGTCAATAGATATAAGCTTAAGGTTTCTTAAGGTGCCTTAAGTTTTCTTAAGATGCATTAAGAAAACTTAAGATTCAGCCAATAATTCTTTTGTATACGGATGCTTAGGGTCATTAAACAGCTGGTCCCTGTCACCTATCTCAAGGATTTCACCCTTTTTCATAACCATAATTCTGTCACTTACTCTGTAGATAACATTGATATCATGGGATATGAAAAGATAAGCCAGACCATACTCCTCCTGAAGTCCCTCAAGGAGGTCAAGCACCTGGTCCTGGATAGTAACATCCAATGCAGATACAGGTTCATCTGCAAGAATAAGCGAGGGTCTTGTAATAAGCGCCTGACCAATACTTACTCTCTGTCTTTGTCCGCCGGAAAGCTGGTGCGGCATTCTGTCATAATAATATTCATCAAGGCCTACACGACGAAGCATATCTATTGCCATCTCACGTCTTGAAGCCTTTGTTGTTTTGATAGATTTTTCCAGTAAATCTTCTGCTCTTAAAGGTTCCTCCAAAAGCCATCCGACAGTCTTGGACGGATTAAGACTACTGTACGGATCCTGAAATACCATCTGCGGCCTTACTGTTGCCACTTTGACACTACCGGTTATATCGTTATTGATTCCAAGTATCGCCTTGCAAAGTGAGGTCTTACCACAACCACTCTCTCCTACAAGTCCCAGAGTCTCACCCGGATATATTTCAAAATTAGCATTTTTTACAACACACTTGTGCTCGGTTTTTCCAAATATATTATTGCTTCGTTCTTTATAAAAGACATTTAAGTCCTTAACTGTAAGAATCGGAGATTTCTTATCATTTTCGCCGGCTTCGTTACCTGCATTTGATAACTCCCCTGCTTCACTGCCATCACCAGATAACTTATCGGATTCTGCTTTGCTTTGTGCCTTAGCAGACAAAGCATTTCGTCTTCCCGGAACTGCCGCGATCAGCTTCTTGGCATAATCAGTCTGAGGTTTGGTAAATATATCCTCAGTAGGTCCTATTTCTACAATCTTGCCGTCCTTCATAACCGCAAGCTTAGTGCATATTCTTCTTGCGAGATTCAAATCATGAGTAATGAAAATCATACTGTTATTCTCACGATCTCTTATCTCTTTTAACAGCTTTACAATCTGATTCTGTATAGTAACATCAAGAGCCGTAGTAGGTTCATCCGCAATGATAAGTGCAGGGTGCAATATAACTGCCATCGCTATCATAGCCCTCTGGCGCATACCACCGGAAAGCTGATGAGGATAACTGTCATATACCTTCTCCACATCGCGTAAGCCTACACCTTCAAGTGTCTCGAGCACTCTCTTTTTGCGCTCCTCAGAAGACTTAAACTCTCCCTTTGCATGAAGAATAAGCTGCTCGTCAATCTGAGGGCCCACCTTCATCGTAGGATTAAGGCTCGTCATCGGCTCCTGGAAAATCATACTCATCTGATCTCCTCTGAAAGAGCGAAGAAGCTTCTGATCAGGCTTTACTCCGGCTTCAAGCAGTCTGATACCGTTAAAATCAATGGTACCCGTCTCCATTACGCCTTCACTCGCCAAAAGGCCCATAAGTGTAAGTGCCGTCACGGACTTGCCGGAACCCGATTCACCCACAAGGCCCATGATCTCACCAGGCTCAATCTGCAGACTGATTCCGTCAACTGCTTTTTTCCCGCTAAATGAAATTGTCAGATTATCTATACTGATCAATTCTATTCCCTCTACAACAAATCATTGAAAATCCGCTAAATATACAAATGCTGAAAATCCAATCCCAAAACTTACTTTTTAAACTTACCTATACCCTCAGAAAGCATCGCCATACCAAGTACTATCCATACTATAGTAAGACCCGGGGCCAGCACATACCATGGTGACGAAGACATATATCCCTGTGCATCGCTAAGCATGCTTCCGAGTGTCGCATCAGGTGCCTGAACACCTATACCCAAATAGCTCAGTCCCGACTCTGCGAGAATGGCATTATTTAATCCTATCGTTACACTCACCCAGAATGTAGAAAAAATATTAGGCAGGATATGCACAAACAAAATCCTGGGCTTGGTCACTCCCATAAGCCTTGCCCTGACTATATAATCAGCATCTCTTAATCTGATAAATTCACCACGCACAATCCTGACAAAGCTCGGTGTAAATGCGATTCCCAATGCAAGCACCACATTCTGTCTTCCTTTGCCAAAAATAGAAATAATGACAAGTGCAAGCAGTATACTCGGGAAGCCGTTAATTGCATCAATAACACGCATCACGACAGAATCAACAATTCCTCCGAAATATCCGGTAATCGCTCCGAGTACAATTCCTACTGCTGCCGATATAGCAACAACAAGCACGCTTATCAAAGCGCTTGTTCCTACCGCTTTCATCACCCTGGAAAAAATATCACGTCCAAAGTTATCGGTTCCGAACAAATGACTCCAGCTGGGTGCCGCAAATCGCTCCCTGGCAGACATCGCTGTTGTACTGTATGGCGTCCAAAAAATCCCTATAATGGCAATCAAAAATACAAGGCTCGTCATTACAGCGCCGATAATCAGATAAATATTCACTTTTTTGCCTTTTGAGGCGCTCAAATTGAATACTTTCATTTTCTACCACAGATGTATTACTTTTCCCTGATTCGAGGGTCCAGTACACGATACAAAACATCTACAACGAAATAAACGATAATAACTACAAATGTTATATAGAGAATCAATATCTCCACTACAGGGAAATCTCTTGTGGAAATAGCACTTATAAGAAGTCTTCCTATTCCCGGAAGCGCAAATACCTGTTCTACAACAATCGATCCGGCAACCACTTCCGCAATAATCATTCCAAGGAATGTTATTACAGGTAACATTGCGTTTCTAAGCACATGCTTGAAGAGAATCCTTTTTTCAGAAGCCCCTTTACTTCTGGCCGTTCTGACATAATCAGAGGTCAACTCAGTAAGTGTGGAATTACGAAGAAATCTTGCTGTCATTCCTATCTTCGGAATAGCAATTGCTATCGCAGGGAAAATCAGGTAATGAATAAATCCGCCAAAGTTTGTCTTATATGAGACATAGGCTCCGGGACTAAACATTTTGAGTGCGATACCAAACAAATATGTAACCAGGATACCCAGGAAAAAAGCAGGTATAGCCATTGAGGTCTGCGTCAGTACGTTTAATACGCCGTCTAAAAACTTATTTTTGGTTCCGGCCCACAGCACTCCTAATGGTATGGCTATCAGTACAGTAATTCCAACCGACAACAATGCCAGCCACAGAGTAACAGGAAGTTTATCGCCTATCAGTTCCTTTACCGGCATCATCTCGTTCATGTTTTTGGAATATCTGTAGCTTACTCCAAAGTCTCCTCGTAACACATTCTTTCCCCAATTCAAATATCTCTCAATCGGGGGCTTATCCAGTCCGAGTTCTTCTCTCAGCGCCTCCTCCCTTTCGGGGGTGGCTTCAGTTCCTAAAATTGAATGTACAACATCACCGGGAATGATCTGAAAGGCGAGGAAAGCCAGTATTGAAACAAGTAACAATGTAATAATGAGAGTAACAATTTTCTTAACAAAATATTTCACTGTGCTTTCCTCCTTTCAGCGTATTTGCTCTTGGCTGCCTTAAGACAGCCAAGATATTTAATTCCCTTAATTATTCGGCTACATAATAAACAGTAGACATATCCTGAACATATACAGGATAGAATAAGTAGCCTGCCAAATTGTTGGCAACTGCAACCTTGTTTGCAATGCAAAGAGTGAATCCTGTACCTGCTTCATCTACAAGGATCTTCTGAAGTTCCTTATAGTATTCGCCACGCTCTTCCATTGTTGTAGCTGCTACTACCTTTGCATATACCTCATCGTACTCTTCAGATGCGAAGTTGATGAAGTTCTTGCTTGATGTGCTCTCAAAACGGCTAAGAAGATAGCCGGGAGTAGAATCTCCGGTAAGTGCACATACAGTAGCTGCATACTCTCTGTTGCTGTAAACATCTGAAAGCCATGTGTTCCACTCGATAGCATCGATTACAGCATTGATTCCCACAGCCTTGAGCTGTTCAACAATTACCTCTGCTGTCTGCATATGTACAGGGTAGTTAGAAGGTACAGAGATTACAAGGTCAAATCCATCAGGATATCCTGCCTCAGTAAGAAGCTGCTTTGCAGCATCCACATTAGCTCCGGTTCCGTATACATCGTTAAGGTCTACATAGAAGTTCTCAAGAGAAGGAAGCATTGAAGAACTGATTACGGTAGCATCGCCACCACCAACGAAGACATTAATCTCATCCTTATCAAGCGCATAAAGAATAGCCTGACGTACTCTTACATCATTGAGAGGCTCTACTGCATTGTTAAGGAAAAGAGCCTGTACTGTTGATGAAGGAGAAGCAAGAACCTGCATAGTCTTGCTAAGTTCAGTTGCCTGTGCATCAGTGAGATAAGAATAGAGCTGAATGGTTCCTGCCTTAAGTTCAAGAGTAGCAGTCTCTTCATCAGTGATGATTTTGAACTCTACTCTGTCAAGATAAGGAAGGCCTTCCTGCCAATAATCCTCGTTCTTCTCAACTACGATACCCTCCTGAGGAGTGTATGAAACATAACGAAACGGTCCGGTACCGATGGGATCAGCGCCCTCGACATCTGCACTTCCGTTAGGAATAATTGCATTTGTGAAGCTGTAAATCAGCTCGGGGTTCACACTGTCCACGGTTACCTGGACCGTTTTCTCGTCAACTATATCAACTGCAGTGATGATCTTCATTGTAGATACAAGAGGAGTGCCATCAAGCAATCCTGCGCATCTCTCGATAGAATATTTAACGTCTTCTGCAGTAACTAAATTACCATTATGAAACTTAACGCCCTGGCGAAGGTTGAAAGTATATACCAGACCGTCTTCTGAAAGACTGTAAGACTCTGCTACCGCACAGATAAGATCTCCGTTGGGTGCATTTTTTACAAGACCTTCAAAAATGTTAAAGAGGACTTCTTTAGTTCCTGCCGCTGTTGCTGTATGTGGGTCAAGACTGTCAATATCCTGCTGAATACCAACCACTACGGTTCCGCCGTAAGTGGAATCCCCAGTCGCTGTAACTCCTGTAACGTTATCGGGTGTTCCTGCCTGGGTTGTGCCTGTATTAGACACGTTAGAGGTGTTATCCCCCGAAGACTCTCCTGTACTGCCTGAGCATCCTGTCAGTGCAGTCAAAGCCAGAAGTGTCACAAAAAAGATACTAAGATACTTTTTCATAATTTTCTCCTCAAATAAAGATTCTTCGAAAAATGACCTCTCATTATTTAATTGTTGTTAATATTTTAACACACTATTTTTCAGGATTCAATATCTATAATAGAATCTCGCACGCTCTATTCCGAGTCGTATGTGCTCAGGAAATTGTGTCTTACTCCCTTTTGCTTATACTCGATTAATGTATCAATGTTTACATTTTCAGAAGATCTGAAAATATTGTTGGCTATTACAGGATCGATTTTTTCCAACTCTGCAATCAGTCGCTTGATTTCTCCACGCTTTGAACCCTGCTCAGTTCCTCCGCATGACGCGCAGCTCTCTGTCAGTCTGCATGCGCAGTTAATAAAATAAAGCTTATTATGATCACGCCATCTGATGATGTCTCTTTCTCTTATAAGATAAAGAGGACGGATCAATTCCATGCCTTCAAAGTTGGTACTGTGAAGCTTAGGCATCATGCTCTGCATCTGTCCGCCATAGAGCATTCCCATAAGGATAGTCTCTATTACATCGTCATAGTGATGACCGAGTGCAATCTTATTACAGCCCAATTCCTTCGCCTTGGCATAAAGATGTCCTCGACGCATTCTTGCACACATGTAGCACGGGTTATTTGCAATCACATCAACAGTATCAAATATATCAGACTTAAACACTGTGATAGGAATACCAAGAAGCTTGGCATTATCAACAATTCGCTGATAATTAGCCTCATTATATCCCGGATCCATAACAAGAAATTCCAGTTCAAAATTATGCTTACCATGACGAAGAAGCTCCTGGAAAAGCTTCGCCATTATCATAGAATCCTTACCACCGGAAATGCAGACTGCAATTTTGTCCCCGTCCTTAATCAATTCATATTCATTGATGGCCTTGGTAAATCTGCACCATACTTCCTTGCGGAAGGTCTTAATAAGGCTTCGCTCAATATCCTTAGTACGCTGCGCAAGCATATCTGTATCCATCAGCTCCTTGAGCTTGATTCCCAGATATGTATTATATCCGCCCTCAAGACTATACATTTCGTAGCCGTTATTGTGGTAATGATCTGCTGCATCTATACTTTTACGTCCGGTATAGCACATAAGATAGATAGGCTTATCCTTAGGGAATTCGTTCTCATGTTCTTCCAATTCCTCAAGCGGAATATTATATGCCCCCGGGAAAGTATCTCTGTTATATTCTTCGGATGTTCTGACATCGAGAATAAGTTTTTCTCTGTCATCAGCAAATAATTCTTCAAAAGTTCTCTCGGCGCTCATAGTGCTCCTCGCATAAAAACTGCATGGCAATTTTTATCACCATGCAGTTAAAAATTTTCTTTATATTAATTCATATGCATTGACCGTGTCAACTTACACCATGTCAACTGCAACTTCATATGCTAGAGGCTTACCCCATACATATCCCTGTACGAAATCACACTTGTGATCCTTGAGCACAGCCAACTGTTCGTCAGTCTCAACACCCTCGGATATAACCTCGCAATCCATGATGTGACCCATGTATATAACCGAATCGATGAAATCACGGTTCTGCTGACTGCTCTCAATATTATCGATAAGTGACTTATCAATCTTAAGCAGGTCAATCGGGAGCTTAAGCAACTGAACAAGTGAAGTATAGCCGGTTCCGAAATCATCCAGCGCAATCTTAACTCCGATATCCTTAAGCTGCTTAATATTTTCCTCTGTATGCTCTGCGGATTCTGAGAACGAATACTCTGTAAGCTCGATTTCCAAATGCTCTGCAGGGAAATCAGTCTCAGCGATAATACCCTTTACAACATCTGCAAATTTTGCTGTACCCATTCCCTTGGCAGATACGTTGATAGAAAGCAGAATATCCTTATCGGCATTCTTAATAATACTTCCGAACTCCCACATCGCACGCTTCAAAACATACTGGTCAATCTGGTAAATAAGCTCTGTCTTTTCTGCTATTTCGATGAACTCACCGGGGCCTATGTTCACTCCATCGGGCGACTTCATACGAATAAGTGTCTCAAAGCCTCTGAGCTTCTTCTCCTCAAGCTTATACTGAGGCTGGTATACCAAATAGAAATAGTCGTTCTCAAGTGAATCCTTGATTTTTCTCTCAACTTCCTGTCTGCGAGCAACCCCATCAGCAAGCTTACTATCGTAAAAAGAAATCTTACCTTCTCCACGATGCTTAGCATCAACCATCGCCACATCCGAATGCTTTAACAGGGTGGCTGCATCGTTAGCATCCTTAGGGAAACTAGCAACTCCGGCCGCGCAGGTTATGAAATAGTTAACATCAATTCCATCCTTGGTAATAACAAGTTTCTCTCCGACAGCTTTCATTATTCTCTCGATAGTCTCAATCGGATTGCCCTTGTCATTTAACAATAACAGATACTCAGCTCCGTCATTCTTGCATACCATTCCACGATCCCCAAGTGCTTTAGCAATTCGTCCTGCGACCTCCTTAAGCACCAGATCACCATAGCGATGACCGAGGTTCTCGTTTATCATTCGGAAATTGTTAATAATAAAATACACAACATGACCGGACTGTCTTCTGGAAATTCTCCAATTCAAAATGCTCTCAAAAGCACGACGATTCATCAGCCCCGTAATCGTATCTGTATAGCTTTCTCTTTCTCTCTTGGCAAGCTGTCTGGCAATCAGAACCAATACGAAAATAGAAACGGCTGCGTTGATTATTCCCGGGATAACACCTGTTGTACGGTGTATTATACCGTTTATTATTCCCATTATGACCTGCACTGAAAAAGCAGCCAGTGAAATTCCCAGTCCTATATTATGATCTATCAATACAGTAAATATCGATAACAAAAACATGAATGACTGGATAATTCCACATAAAGTATCAGATCTGATGACCTGATTACCCAATGGAACAACCAACTGAAGTCTGTTGACCAACATAGTTGCACCAACAAAAATAATCATGCTAATGAATAGGATTATCAAAAACACTTTGTCATATTTTTTGTTAATCTTATACAATATGCTTCTCCTTATTATGCAAACACAAAGTAGTAGTATATATTTTACATATTTGGAAAACGTTTTTAAATACCAATAACCCCTAATATAAGGTTGCTTTTTTGTGTATATTAAATATATTTACATTTTAGTTTGTTACATAATAATAGCCACTACCTATATCTTCAATAACTTCTTCGCATTACCCCCAAGTATCTTATCGACTTCCTCTTGCATCAGCCCGCTATTTTTGATGATATCAATACTTTGACGCTGGTCAACCCAAGGACTGTCTGTTCCAAACAGTACCCTGTCTGCCCCTATAGCTTTGACAATCTTACAAAATCTTTCAGTAGGCATGGCCGGAATTCCGGTATCATAGAATGTTTCACTTCCGTCTATTGGCAATACAAATGATGTATCTACATATATGTCATGGCATTCACTGATTACTCTCTCTGCATCATCCCAATCTCTCCACGATCCCATATGCGCATAAATAAGTTTATTCGGCCTGACCTCGTTTGCTACCCGAATCAAATGCTCCGCAGATGAATACTTCGCATCAGGCATACTTATATCAGACCCGGCATGAACCATTATAATAAGTCCCATCTCGCTGGCTTTATCTACTATGTGCATATACCTGATATCATCAAAATATGTCTGCTGAAAAACCGGATGAAGCTTAATTCCCTTTACACCATTTCCGACCAGTTCCTTCAAATGCTCTTCATACTTGTCATCATCAGGATGAATACCTCCAAAACTAATCAGGCGATGCTCACTCAATGCTTCCGCACTTGCCGCTATTTTGTTGATATCCTCAGTCTGAACTACTTTCGTGACTACGGGAAGCAGTATACTTACATCCACACCGCTCCTATCCATGGATTCAATAAGTCCCGAGTTTGTACCGTCAGTGCATGGCTTGAGGCCTTCACTTCCTCCCAGCTTCTCAAGCGCTCGCTTTGCCAGCTGCTGTGGAAATGTATGTGTATGAAAATCAATAATCATTGTATGTCCCCATCCTTTTTTGCCATATGTGCCACCATGTTAATTGCAACTCACAGCTTCTCCAAGGCTGAATGAATACATAATACGTTCAGATACCTTCTTCCCGGTGAGTCTCTCAATAGCTTCCTGATAATAATCAAGCTGCGCACGATATTTTTTAATCAGTTCCTCGCCTGTTTTTACACTGTCTGTTTTATAGTCGAGGAGAATAATATTATCATCCTCTTCAAAGAAGACGTCGATTATTCCCTGGATAATAACCTTCTCACTCTCAGGATATTCACTGTTCAAGAGATTAGCTCCAACACTGAGCACAAATGGCTGCTCTCGTCTGAGCTTGCCCTGCGCGTAGCTCATCCACATTCTATAACAAGTTCTGCTTGTCATAAAATCAATGAGCTTATTAATTCTGATAAGTTCCTTCCATTCATCAGTAATCCTGTGTTCTGAAGCCATCTCAGATAGAAATTGTACTACTCTTTCCCTGACAGAATCCTTGCCTGCTTTTGAAGTAAACTCATCAAAGCTGTCCGGGCGTCCGCCACATACATAGCCAAGCACATAATCGTAATCCATTATCTCCATTATTCTGTGATAACAGTCACCTATTACAGTTCCCGCAGGCTTTTTATCCTCTGCTCTGAATTCCGGTATATAAACAGTGCGCTCTCTTTCCTCATACAGCTTGGCACTCGCCTCATCCTCTGTCTGCATCGCAGCCATTTTCAATTCAGATACTGTTGTCTTGGTATTAAGCTTTTCAAGATACTTATAAGGATATTCATACTTAAATCGCTCACAGATCGCATCAACTGCACTGCTATCAGCCCTTTGAGCAGCAAGGTTTAGATCACTTCGTCTGTTATCAAGAAGCATCTGCTCTTCTATATCGCCAAATGCTATATCCTCAGCACCGATTACACTTGCTCTGATTTTACAATTTGCAAGAACCGGCATAACAAAATCCAACGAACATTTCGAATCTAAAAATGAACTGTAGCTGAGTCTGTCGACCGGACTGGCCATACTGCATTCCAATAGGCCCACAGCATTCTTCACCTTACCGATCATCACCAGCTTTTCCTTGGCTCTCGTCATTGCTACATAAAGCAGTCTCATCTCCTCTGCACGACTGTCCTCACGTATCTTCTTGGCAATAAGCTTATTTCTGAGAGTTTTATTCTTGACTCTTGTCCTTAAATCTATATATTCGCAGCCAATGCCCATCTCATTATCATAAGTAAGACGTGCCTTCTGATCCGCGTCCATAAAACCGTGTCCCATTCCCGCAATAATTGTCACAGGAAATTCCAGACCCTTGCTCTTATGGATAGACATAAATCTAACCACATCAGCATTCTCACCCAGCACATCAGCTTCTCCCGAATTATCCTCGGTGTATTTCTCAAGCAAATCAATATATCTGACAAAATGATGCAGTCCAAAATAGCTTGTCTTCTCAAAATCAGATGCATATGACAGCAGCTTCTCAACATTGGCGCGTCTCTTGGTGCCACCGGGCATGGCCATCACATAATCAAGATATGAATGGTCGTCAAAAATGCGCTGCAGTAATTCTCTGATGGTCATATACATTGACATTTTTCTGTATCCGGCGAGCTTGTCCGCAAATTCCGGCGCAGCATTTTTAACTGCCGCATACAAGCTTTCATCAGGCGATGCAGCCTTTATTTTTGCTATCTGCTCACTGCTAAAGCCACCAAATACAGAATGCATCGCTCCAAACAGCGGTATATCCCTAAGAGGATTGTTGATTGCTCGTAACAGCTGAAGAACATTTTGTACCTCCGGTACCGAAAAATAACCTTTACCCTGACTAATCGAAACCGGTATGCCTCTTTTTTCGAACACCTTGCCTATGGTGTCAGCCATTCCACTGGGACTTCTGTGAAGCACAACAATATCACTGTATTTAAGAGGTCTCAGAGTCTTTACTTCCTCGCCGTTCTTTTTATCCGTCTGAGTCACCTTCAGGGTATTCATCAGTTCGGAAATCTTCTGTGCAATAACAACTGCTTCACTTTCATCTGTTGATATATTTTCTTCTGTAGTCTCGGCAATCTCTTCATTGAGCTTCGAATCAAGAAGAATCAATTCGGTTGTATAATCATATGTACCAAAGGATTCAGCCTCCGGGTATTTTGCCCCGACATTAAGTCTCGCACTTTCATCGTACTCAACCTTACCGGTCTCTCTGTGCATTATTCCGTCAAACACATCATTTACCGAATCAAGCACTTCCGCACGACTTCTGAAATTCATAGAAAGATCTATTCTTTCGCATCCCTCAGTATTGGGATATGAATCGTATTTTTCAAGGAACAGATCAGGTCTCGCCTGTCGGAAACCATAAATGCTCTGCTTAACATCACCTACCATAAAGCGGTCATAATCACCACTCTCCTTGCGAGCAATTGCATTCAGTATGACATCCTGAATAAGGTTACTGTCCTGATACTCATCGACCATAATTTCCTTAAAATGATCTCTGTATTCAAGTGCAGCAGGCGTAGGCTGTCCATCTTCGGTCGTTAGAATCTCCAGAGCATAATGTTCCATATCTCCAAAATCTACAACCTTTTTTTCTCTCTTGGTATTCTGCAGTCTCTGACGAAACTCCATAGTCAGTTCCACTAGAGTACGAACATGTGCCGCACACGCGTCACACTCTGCTGCCTTTCTTTCAAGAGAAGGTGAGAAGAAATCCGTATAAAGATCCTTAACAGTCCCTGCAATGTCAGTACGAATCTTTTTAACCTGATCCCTTTTATCAGCATTGACGCTGTCATCCTTCTTGGGTGACAGCTTGCCCTTGTTATTCACAAATGCCTCAAGACATGTTTCAAGTGCTGTCATAGACTCAGCCTCACATGCTCGGCTAATCATCTCAGCCTCTGCCTCAATGAGTTCTCCGTACATGTAAGGACCATCAGGTTCATTTACAATAGTGACAGCTTTCTTATACTGTTCTGATACCCCTTCCAAAACGCCCCTGACATACCTGGACAAGAATTCACCGAGTGGAGAATTCTCAAGTTTAGCCATTGTATCAACATGGTCATTCTTACGCTCTTCAAGAAATTTCATAGGGCGATCGAAGCTCTCCGAATACGCCTGGAGTTCAAGGATATATCCTTCTAATGCCTCATCATCGGTACTTCCTGCCGTAAAAAAATCCACAGCTGCAAAAAATTCCGGAGAACCTTCGCTATACTTTTCTTCCAGCATCTCGGTTATAACATCCTGACGCATCAGGCGTCTTTCACCTTCATCCATCACTCTGAAATCGGGGTCTAAATCAATATCCTGAAAATGATTGCGCAACACATTCTGACAGAATGAATCAATAGTGGTTATCATCGCACGATGAACCAGCGCATACTGCTTCTGTAAATGTGATGAGGTGGGATTTATTTCCAACTCTTCACTAATTCTTTTGAGAATTCTCTCTCTCATCTCAGAAGCCGCAGCCTTAGTAAATGTAACAACCAAAAGTTCATCGATATCTGTATTATTTTCAGGATCACATACAAGACGCACTATACGTTCAACAAGAACTGCAGTTTTACCGCTTCCCGCGGCAGCACTGACAAGTACATTCGTGTGTCTTGCATCTATAACCTTTTGCTGATCTGTAGTAAACTTAATTGCCACTGAGTTTCTCCCTCATTAATCCCAATATCTCTTCGTCATTAGCCTTGATTACAGTCCTCTCCTCATATCCTGGAATCTTTTTATCAAAGCCACAGGATTTTCTGTAATCACAATACTGGCATACTTTCTTATCAATAGGCTTAATTCCAATATTGCCATCGAGTATTTCACCCGCCTTATCCTTGGCTATCTCTCTGGCATAATCAATAACGCAGGACATATCTTCATTGCTGAGCACGTCGGAATCTGCCATAAACTGACCATCACCCTTTTTGATTCCGACCGGCACAACATCTGACGCGCCCTTCTTTTCCAAAAGTTCACTGTCATTCATTGCCACAACATCCATATCTGCGGCGACAATGCCCTTCATCTTAAGATTCTTTAACCTGCGTCCTTCCCTGTCTTCTTCGCTCTCACCATTCACATAATCCAACACGGGATTGTCAATGTGATAATAAAGCATTGCCGCAGGCTTGGCCTTTTCCTTCTCAGCCACACTGCCTGTATATATTGCTAGCTGAAGCTGCTGCCCGTCATATACTTTGTTAAGATCAAGCTTGTGCGAGGTTGACTTATAATCAACTACTCGAATAAATGATTCTCCGTTAACCGATGCCTTATCAATTCGGTCAATCACTCCACGAAGAACAAGTCTGCGCTTTCTTCCTTCAGATGACTCCCTCATATCAAGACTCTGTCTAAACGGAACCTCTATGCCAACAGGCTCAAAGCACCCTTTATTTATCTGATGGCGAAGTGCAAGAACGGTGCAGAACATCATCTCTTCAATCTTGCCAACCGTATATCTGCTTCTCTCGTTATCCTGGAAAACCGCATCACCATATATATCCGTAACATTAGCTGTAATGTCGTGAATTCGCTTTCTGGCTTCTTCCTCCGACAAAGTCTTCCAGCTTATTTTATCCTGCACAAGTCCTCTGCAGAATTTCTCAAGCACCTCGTGGTAAACATTCCCTTTTTCCACTCTTCCGATGGTAAATTCATAAGGTTCTCTAAGCTTAAGCCCATACTTAAGGAAGAACTGATAAGGACATTTTCCGTACGTCTCAAGCTGGCTGATACTGCTCAAAAGTGCAGCTTCATCAGTTTTCTCCCTGTCGCAATACAACTCTTCAGCCACTATATCTTCAAGAACCTCGGGACGGTATTTTATAAATGCCGCCTCCTCGAGTTTATTTCTTTCATCCTTGGCTTCAGCCTTACTGTACGCCTCGTATAATGTATAAATATCATTATTCTCATCACTGTCACCGACTTCCGCAAAACGCCTCAGTCCATCACTTAAATATCTGACGCCTTCCTTAACGGATACAATCTGATCCCTAACCGGTCTGTTTTCAGGATTATCAACCCTGATTCCGGGGAACATTTTTTTCAAAAGTTCACAAATATAAGAATGTCTGAGACTCTTACCTGAAGGGTCAAGGCAGGCCCATGAAAGATTAAGTGACATCACAGGCTTAGTCATATTCAGATACAGATAGAGTCTCTGCGTATACATGGCTTCCCTGGGTGTAGGTGCGAGTTCAAAATCCGTCTCACGAAGATTCTCTCTGTCTATATCTGACAGAATACCACCCTTGTCCGTATTTCTGGGGATATTACCGTCATTCACTCCGAGAAAATACATTGCCTTGACGCTTGGAACTCTTGATCTTTCGATATCGCCTACCATTACCTTATCAACAGTCTGCGGAATAGTACCCACTCTGATCTCACCAAATCCAGCATCCAAAATATCATAGAATTCCTTAAGTGAAAGCTCATCTTCTCCCATTAAAGAAATAACCTGTTCAAGGAGTTCCATTACTTTTCTATATATCTGTGAATACTCTCTCTCCCTTACTGCGTCCTTCGCATCCTTGAATTCATCTGCATATCTGTTAAGCTGTCCTGCCGCATCCACAGATAGTAAAAAATCATACAGCTTATTTACATAGTCTGCTGCCGTATCCTTATTTTTCACATCAAGAATCGCCAACTGATTCATCAGTCGTTCCCTGATATCATTAATCTCTGCAAGCGCCCGTTCATCCTTTTCAGACATATCATCAGACTTCTTGGCAAAGCGTAAGCTCCACTTGTTTTTTCCTCTGATTCCGCACTTTTTAATATACAATTCTAGGCGGTCTACTTCCTCGGGCTCAAAACCTGCCAAACCGCTTCTTAAATAACGGATTACCGCGTCAGATGAAAAATTCTCTACATAAATGCTGAGCACACTTCTGATGGCCTCAACTATAGGATTAAGTCTTATTCCGCTCGTTCTGTCCAGGAAATAAGGGATGCCCAGGCATGTAAATTCTCTCTCTATATAAGGCGCGTAGATCTCCGGATCGCCTGTTACCAGTACGATATTTCTGTACTGAATATCAGGATTGTCCTTAACCATATTGCATATGCTTAATGCCACCTGATGGACTTCCTCTGCGACAGTGCTCATCTGCGACATTGTCAGGCCGGGATATATGACATTTTCCTGCGCTCCGACATCATTCTGAGAATCTACCGTGCCATGCACACAGTTTTCGCTCTCGCTACCTGAAGAAAATACCTTGCTTCCCGTTCTGAACAGATTTTTCTCAATATGCTCTATCACAGGAACTCTGCAGCTATGATTACAATACAGTGATTCACCGATTTCTACATTGCGTGACTTAGCACGCTCACAGAGATTACGATAAGTCTTGCCGCTCAAATAAAATAGATTCTGCTCATCAGTAGTATCATCAATCGAAGACTCCTCACCCAGCACCAGCGAGACAATAGTCTCGTCCGCGATAGCCATTATGTCCTCTACAACATTAGCCTGAATAGGTGTGAATCCTGTAAATCCGTCAAACACCACAACGCTTCCGGGCAAAAGAGCAGATTTAGGCAAAGCCTCCCTGAGTATATCCAGCTTCTCTTCACGAGTAATAAAATTACCTGCTGTATATTCCTGAAAACTCCTGTATATGAGTTGCAGATCGCGCAGCTTGGTACACAGCGCCGCTTTATCTTTATTAATCTCTAAAATCTTATCTATATCATCCGGAGATATTCCGTACTGCATAAATTCAGACAGCACGCTTTTAATCTCATGAATGTATCCCTGCCTGCGAAGTCGACTGCCCAAAAGCGGGAGCTTATCAGCTATTCTTCCTGCTACTCTTTGGAGCACAAGACACTTACCGGTATCATCCAATACCGGTACCTCTTTCCAACCTACTTCCGCCAGAATTCTGTGATGAAGTCTTCCGAAGCTTAATACGTCAATATTCATTATTCCGCCGGCAGACACACCATCTACCTCATTATTGGAGATATCCCACTGTGTCTGCATGGTGAACTGATCCGGTACAACAATCAAAAAATTGGTGTCCGGATTCTGCGCTGCACGTACCAGCAATTCATCATATATAGTTTTGGTTTTTCCCGAACCGGAAGGTCCGAAGATAAATCTCAGTTTGCCCATATTGTCATACCACTCATATCAAAAAATCATCCAAGAAAATTATACAACAAGTTGCCCCATATACTAAATTATACT
>DCIR01000077.1 GCA_002317155.1 Lachnospiraceae bacterium UBA1721 | reverse complement strand
TGCGCCAATGCACCCTGTATCCCGTTGTGGATATAGGGTGTTTTTTATGTTGTATTTTCCCAAACTAAATGCAACATATAATTCCTTCAGAGTAAATGCATCATGGTGTTGCACTTACCTTGAAAAATTACCTAAAATTAAAATTTATGTAAATTTCTTTACATATTTCGCATTATTGTAAAGAGTGT
The DNA here is from genome assembly GCA_002317155.1 of Lachnospiraceae bacterium UBA1721. Classification (GTDB taxonomy): domain Bacteria; phylum Bacillota; class Clostridia; order Lachnospirales; family Lachnospiraceae; genus AC2028. The sequence goes on along the minus strand of DCIR01000077.1, from coordinate 26,212 downwards.
GTTATAATCTAATAGATTGCTGCGTGTACAAAAGCCGTAGCAATCTATTAATTGCAACTAACGGAAAACGATTTTTTGACGATATATTAGTTGTTGAGTAATTCAAACTTAAAATAGGAGGAAGAACTGTGAAAAGCACAACCACTACCAAGAAGGTAAAGTTTGACAAGGAATTGTTCAAGAGAAGTGTCCTTTACAATGTAACCACTCTCTATCGTAAGACTCTTGAGGAGGCAACTCCCCAGCAGATTTTCCAGGCAGTATCATATGCTATTAAGGACCAGATCATCATGAGCTGGATGGATACACAGAAGGCATATGAGAAGGAAGATCCTAAGATGGTTTATTATATGTCCATGGAGTTCCTTATGGGACGTGCACTGGGCAATAACATGATTAATATGCAGGCTTACAAGCCTGTTATGGAAGCATGTAAGGAACTCGGCCTTGATCTCAATGTAATTGAAAATCAGGAGCCTGATGCAGCACTTGGTAACGGCGGTCTTGGAAGACTTGCTGCTTGTTTCCTTGATTCACTTGCTACTCTCGGTTATCCTGCTTACGGCTGTGGTATCAGATATCGTTACGGTATGTTCAAGCAGAAGATTGAAGATGGTTATCAGGTAGAGGTTCCCGATAACTGGCTTGCAGATGGTAATCCTTTTGAACTTCGTCGTCCTGAGTATGCTAAGGAGATTAAGTTCGGCGGATATGTAAGCTGCAGAACCGATGAGAACGGACGTAGCGTATTTACTCAGGAGGATTACACCTCTGTAAGAGCTATTCCCTTCGATCTTCCTATCGTAGGTTATGGCAATGGCATTGTTAATACCCTTAGAATCTGGGATGCTGAGCCTATCGAGTGCTTCCAGCTTGACGCTTTTGACAAGGGTGATTATCAGAGATCAGTAGAGCAGGCTAATCTTGCTAAGAATATCGTTGAGGTTCTTTATCCTAACGATAACCATTATGCAGGTAAGGAACTCCGTCTCAAGCAGCAGTATTTCTTCATTTCTGCATCTGTTCAGGAAGCAGTTGAGAAGTACATGAGAAAACATGACGATATCCGCAAGTTCCACGAGAAGGTTACTTTCCAGCTTAACGATACACATCCTACTGTAGCAATTGCAGAACTTATGCGTGTGCTTATGGATGATTATTTCCTTACATGGGATGAGGCATGGGAAGTTACAACCAAGACCTGTGCTTACACTAACCACACCATCATGGCAGAGGCTCTTGAGAAGTGGCCTATCGAACTTTTCTCAAGACTCCTTCCTCGTGTATATCAGATTGTTGAAGAAATCAACCGTCGTTTCATCATCGATATCCAGAACAGATACTCAAATGTTCCTGGTGTTGATGTAAATGAGAAAATCCGTAAGATGGCTATCGTATATGATGGACAGGTTAAGATGGCTCACATGGCTATCTGCGCTAGCTACTCAGTAAACGGTGTTGCACAGCTTCATACAGAGATTCTTAAGAAGCAGGAACTTCGCGACTTCTATGAGATGTTCCCTCAGAAGTTCAACAACAAGACCAACGGTATCACTCAGAGACGTTTCCTTCTTCACGGCAACCAGCTCCTTGCAGACTGGGTAACCGATCATATCGGAAACGAGTGGATCGTAGATCTTCCCAAGATTAGTGGCCTCAAGGTATATGCAGACGATGAGAAGGCTCAGCATGAGTTCATGAACATCAAGTATCAGAACAAGGTTCGCCTTGCTAAGTATATCCTTGAGCATAACGGTGTAGAGGTTGATCCTCGTTCAATCTTTGACGTACAGGTTAAGCGTCTCCACGAGTACAAGAGACAGCTTATGAATATTCTTCATGTAATGTATCTTTACAACGAGCTGAAGGATCATCCGGATATGGACTTCTATCCCAGAACCTTCATCTTCGGTGCTAAGGCAGCAGCAGGATACAGAAATGCAAAGCTTACCATTAAGCTTATCAACTCAGTAGCTGATGTAATCAACAATGATGCTTCTATCAATGGCAAGCTCAAGGTTGTATTCATCGAGAACTACAATGTTGCAATCGCAGAGCATATCTTTGCGGCAGCTGATGTATCTGAGCAGATTTCTACCGCTTCCAAGGAGGCTTCAGGTACCAGTAACATGAAGTTCATGCTTAATGGTGCAATCACCCTTGGAACCATGGACGGTGCAAACGTTGAGATCGTTGAAGAGGTTGGTGCAGATAATGCATTCATCTTCGGTCTTTCATCTGATGAGGTTATCAACTTCGAGAACCACGGCGGATATGATCCGATGCAGATTTTCAACAACGATCCTGATATCAGAAGAGTTCTTATGCAGCTCATCAATGGTACCTACAATTCAGATACCGAGCTCTTCAGACCTCTTTACAACTCACTTCTTAACACTCAGTCAACCTCTAAGGCTGATACCTACTTCATCCTTAAGGACTTCAAGTCATATGCTGATGCGCAGAAGAGAGTAGAAGCAGCTTACAAGAACGAAGCAGGTTGGGCTAAGAGTGCTATCCTTAACACTGCAAGCTGCGGTAAGTTCACTTCAGACCGTACCATTCAGCAGTATGTTGACGAGATTTGGCATCTTGATAAGGTTGTTCTCAAGGAAGAAAAGCCTGCTAAGTCAACCAAGAGCTCTGCAAAGAACTAATCGTTCTGTTGATAAAAAATACTTAAAGAACCCGACTTCGGTTGGGTTCTTTTTTATAGCGTGGGATTTTGTTTGAGCCATGAAATATTTTGATAAAAAACTAAAATATGTGAAATAAATTGTTACAAAATGAATTATTTTTATACGAGACTGCGAAAAATGGCATTAAATGACATCTTTTGCGGTCTTTTTTGATAGAAGTATATGTTTTAGGGGTATATAGTGTGATAGGCATTTATGAAAAAATGAAATTGTGCGTGAATCTGCCCTGATGATAAATATACGCGGATAAAGACGCAAAAGGAGCCATATGGCTAAACGTGAAATTAATGAAAAAACCCCTTTGATGATACTCGCAGGTCCCATGTTTGGTGAGCTGCTGCTTAATATTTTGGTTAACAATGTAGATACCATGATGCTCAGCCATCATTCTCAGAATGCGGTTGGAGCAGTAGGCAATGCGAACCAGATTATGTTCTTTTTGAACCTGACTTTTAATATTATTGCGACTGCGACATCGGTTGTTGTTGCTCAGTATCTGGGAGCAAAACAGCATGATAAGATGAATACTATCTATACACTGGCTATGTTTGTTAACTTGATTTCAGGACTGTTGTTCAGTGGTATATTTGTATTTAGCAAGGGACTGATACTAAAAGCAATAGATGTTCCTGAGATAATGCTGCAGGATGCATACACCTATATTAATATTGTTGGCGGAACGATGGTATTTCTTGCACTATATAACGTTATGCTGCAGATTTTGAGGTGTAACGGCTTTGCTAACGTAGGAATGATAATCTCGATTTTGATAAATGTTATCAATATTGTGGGAAATTATGTATTCTTGTATGGTCCGCTAAAGTTCTTAAATCTTGGTGTGGCAGGCGTAGCTTTGGCAACGGCGACGTCGAGAATAGTAGCACTTATTGTTGCGATAGTCTTCTTTTATACTAAGAAAATCGGTAGGTTTGGTATTAAGTACCTCAGACCGTTTCCGTTTAGAATGCTTGGCAGTATGATTAAAATCGGTCTGCCTTCGGCAGGTGAAAATATGTCCTATAATCTGTATCAGATATTTTTGCTCAGACTGATTAACGGAATGGGTCCGGAGGCAGTAAATGCAAAGGTATACAGTGCATCACTTGTATCGCTGTCGATGGTATTTTCTAACTCGGCGGCTATGGCGACTCAGATTATTACCGGACATCTGGTTGGTGCAGGAAAAGAAGATGCGGCATACAAGCGTGTGTTTTCAACCCTAAAAATATCGCTTCCGATTACTATCGGAATGTCTACACTTAACTGGGCACTTAGTCCTTTTACACTTAAATTTTTCACAAGCGAAGCAACTATTATTAAATATGCATCAATGATTATGCTGGTTGATATCGTGATTGAGATCGGAAGATGCCTCAATATGACATTTGTCAGCAGTCTTAAAGCGGCGGGCGATTATGTATTCCCGCTTGTGGTCGGCCTGGTTATGATGTGGGGAATAGGAGCTACTGTCGGATATACCATGGGAGTCGTAGTCGGAGTAGGTGTAGCCGGAGTGTTTATGGGTACGGCTTCAGATGAGTTCCTGCGAGGTCTGGTTACTATGTGGCGCTGGCGTAGCGGAAAATGGAGAGGCAAGGCTATTGTCAAATCCAAAAAGGTTGAAAACGAATAATCACGACAGATATTCGCATTTATAGAGCATTTTACTTGCGAATAGGCTATTTTTATCTTATAATACACAAGCGTAAGGCTGTTTCCGAAGATGGAAGTCACGGGAACAGTCTTTTTTTGAAAAAATATGCATAAAAATGCAATAATAGTATCGAAGGATACACAATATTAGGAGGAAAAACAATGAGCATGGTTGAATTGTATGAAGGCGGTGCTTACCTTGTAGGCGGAACCGAACTCATCCCTGATTCCGGCGAAGCTGTAGCAGCAGTTAAGGCTAAGACCGGCAAGGACATTACTAAGGAAGATGCGAAGAAGGAGACTATCGCGTATAGCATTCTTCAGGCACACAATACTTCAGGAAATGCTGATAAGCTTAAGATTCGTTTCGATAAGCTTACAAGCCACGACATTACCTTTGTTGGTATTATCCAGACTGCAAGAGCATCAGGACTTCAGAAGTTCCCTATGCCTTATGTACTCACCAACTGCCACAACTCACTTTGTGCAGTAGGCGGTACTATTAACGAGGATGACCACATGTTTGGTCTCTCAGCTGCTAAAAAGTACGGCGGAATCTATGTTCCCCCTCATCAGGCAGTTATTCACCAGTTTGCAAGAGAAATGCTTGCAGGCGGCGGCAAGATGATTCTTGGTTCTGACTCACACACCCGTTACGGTGCACTCGGAACCATGGCAGTAGGAGAAGGTGGACCTGAGCTCGTTAAGCAGCTCCTTAACCAGACCTACGATATCAATATGCCCGGTGTAGTAGCAATTTACCTTACCGGCGAGCCTGTAAAGGGCGTTGGTCCTCAGGACGTTGCACTTGCAATCATCGGTGCTGTATTTAAGAATGGCTATGTTAAGAATAAGGTAATGGAGTTCGTTGGACCCGGCGTTGCAAGCCTTTCAGCTGACTTCCGTATCGGTGTAGACGTAATGACCACCGAGACTACCTGCTTGTCTTCAATCTGGCAGACAGACGATAAGATTAAGGAGTTCTACGATGTTCATCAGAGAGGTGAGGAGTACGCAGAGCTCAATCCCGGACAGGTTGCATATTATGATGGTGTTGTGACAGTTGATCTTTCAGCTATCAGACCTATGATTGCTATGCCTTTCCATCCCAGCAATACCTATACCATCGAAGAGGTTAATGCTAACCTTCTCGATATCCTTGATGAGACTGAGAAGAGAGCACTTGTATCTCTTGACGGTGCTGTAGAATACAGCCTCAAGGATAAGGTAAAGAATGGCAAGTTCATGGTAGAGCAGGGTATCATCGCAGGTTGTGCCGGCGGTGGATTCGAGAATATCTGTGCTGCAGCTGATATCCTCAAGGGAAGATATATCGGTTCAGATGCATTTACCCTCAGTGTATATCCTGCATCTATGCCTGTATATATGGAACTCATTAAGAACGGCTGTGCAGCTACCATTCTTGAGACAGGTGCTGTAATGAAGACCGCTTTCTGCGGACCTTGCTTCGGTGCCGGCGATACTCCTGCAAACAATGCATTCAGTATTCGTCACTCAACACGTAACTTCCCTAACCGTGAGGGCTCTAAGCTTCAGAACGGTCAGATTTCTTCAGTTGCTCTTATGGATGCACGTTCAATCGCAGCAACTGCAGCTAACGGTGGTATCCTTACTCCTGCTACTGATTTTGACGGAGAGTTTGGCAAGTATCAGTATCACTATGATGCAAATATCTACAAGAATCGTGTATTCGATTCTCACGGTGTTGCAGATCCCAATGCAGAGCTTGTACTCGGACCCAACATCAAGGATTGGCCTGTAATGGGTGCACTTCCTGAGAATATGGTTCTCCAGGTAGTATCAGAGATTCACGATCCTGTAACCACTACCGATGAGCTTATCCCTTCAGGTGAGACTTCATCATTCAGATCAAATCCTCTCGGACTTGCAGAGTTCACTCTCTCAAGAAAGGATCCTATGTACGTAAGCCGTGCTAAGGAAGTTCAGAAGGCTGAGAAGACTCGTATGGCAGGTGAGTGCCCTTGCACTACCTGTGATTGGGTAAAGCCTGTTATGACCGCAATCAAGAGCAATGGATTTGCTGATGCAAGCCATGAGAATACCGGATTTGGTTCTACCATCTTCGCTGTAAAGCCCGGTGACGGTTCTGCTCGTGAGCAGGCTGCTTCATGTCAGAAGGTACTTGGCGGATGGGCTAACATCGCTAACGAGTATGCTACCAAGAGATATCGTTCAAACCTCATCAACTGGGGTATGCTTCCTTTCCTTATCAAGGACGGTGAGCTTCCTTTCAAGAACCTTGACTACCTCTTCGTTCCTGATATCAAGAAGGCTGTTGAAGAGAAGTGGGATGTTATCAAGGCATACAAGGTAGATGCAGCTGCAGGTACTCTTTCAGATGCATTCGAGCTTAAGCTTGGTGAACTTACCGATGAGGAGAGACAGATCATTCTTAAGGGTTGCCTCATCAACTACAACAGAGTTTAATTAGCTTAAAAAATTAAGTTATTACAACTGCCGGTGTCCATGGATGCCGGCAGTTTTTTTGCGTAATAGGAAATAATTATCCTATTACGTAAAACGCTCCGCGAGGATTGCACTGCAACAAGGAATTATATTGTCATTAAATATGATTAATTTGTAATAAAGTAGTATATAATAATGGAATGTGGTAAATATTCGTGCAAAAAATCTGTATGTATTAGTAGGGAGTGATTTTTCAGAGCAAAAATTTGATTTTATTATTTTAGGACAGATATTTTGAGTTATTTATACGGCAAGGAATAAGTTATGAAAAGAGTAATTGAGAAAGCCAAATACATAGCACTGGGAGTGGTTGTTGCGATGGCGGGGACTGCTTTGACAGGATGCAGTCTGGTAGACAGGGCATTTACCGCTTTGGGAGACAAAGTAGGCGATTACATGGATACGATCACATATGATAATACAGCCGTAAAAGATAATTTCAGCTACTCTTGGCGAACATCGGATAATACAGGATATATCGAAACTTACTTCTGGGACGGAAGTGAGGAAGGTAAGCATATAAATGTGCCTGAAGGCTTTGATGATATAACTATTACCGGTGTGGGTGGAATTCATGGAAGAGGAGTACCGGCACCGTTCTATGTTAGTATTACGTCTGCAATGCCTGACAAGGAGTTAAGAAGAATTACCAGTAGCACCAATGTCACTGTGACTAATACAGAATATATTGATTTCTATTTGTATGTTAACCGGGAACTTGAAGACATGGTATCAGTAACAAGTGAGCTCTTTTATGATGAGGAAACATCTACAGTTTATGCGACCAGAGTGACAGTTGTCGATACTACAAAGGTATATACAGATACCGATTTCGGCTATAGCTTGCTTCCCGGAGTAACTGACATTGAGACAATCGCCTACACAGCGAAAGCACTCGGCGGTGGCAGCAGTCGTGTCCCCGGCCCCACAGACTACAGATATGTGGGTGTGGCGTATATCAGCGAAGATGCTGCCAAGGCAATCGCGGATAAGTATGATTTGGAAAAATGTGATGTTGAGATAGAAGAGACCATTTTGCAGATATATACAGATCTTAAGGATAAAGAGTGGGAGACATCGTCCGAATTGTCTAAGGATATCATTAAGCCCGGATGCAGCGGAGATGTATACATCAGCGGAAATGTTATCTATTTTGAAATGTCTACATATTAATCTGTGTACTAACAAGCAGGATGCAAATCTATTGAGAATGACGTTTTTTACTTAATTATTTTACTAAAAAGCCGATATAAAATATGTAACCTGACAGCCTCGTAGTTAAAGGATACGAGGCTGTTTTTTATTCACGAGATTCCGCGGATTATTCAGGGGTGTATGGTCTGCAGGGGGTCAGTGATAACTTTTCCAGGGAGAGAATGGAGAAGAAGTCTTACAAATGAAAATCGATTCCGCAACGATAGGAATGGATTCCGCACGCAGATATACTGCGGCAACTTACTCTTACAGACGTTTTGAGTTAAGGGATTATTCAAACGTCAATTCAGGCCCTAAGGGCAATGAGCAAAAAGATGATGCCGAAAATGAAAACAGTGGCAAACCGGTCACATCGACATCATTTATGTCACTAAATGACATGGACAGCTTGCGTGAAAAAATGTCAAAGGTACGGTACGATTACAAGGTTAGAACCGGTGAAATGAGGGATAGGGAAACCATTCGCCAGGAATCTATCAAGTACATTTTTGAGCTGTTGTTTGGCAGACACCGCGAGCGTTTCAAGAAATGGATTGAGGAGCATTCTACACCTACTGTAGGGCAGGAAACGGGGATAGGAGCCTACAGAACAGACAATTCAATTGATGCATTGTTTACTAACCAGGACAGTAGTAAAGGACAGCCGTTTAATGTGGCTGTATCGAGTGGTCAGCCTGCTGCATCGGGTGGTCTGGCTATGAGCTATGAACATGCCGAGTATCAGTACGAGAGCGAAGACACTACATTTTCTGCGATGGGCACTGTAAAAACCGCAGATGGAAGGGAACTTAAGTTTAACATCGATGTGGCGATGAGCAGAGAGTTCGAATCATATTATGAGGAGCGAACCAGGGTTAATGCCGGTATGGCGAAGGGAACTCCTGCAGCGCTCTGCGACCCGTTGGTAATCAATCTTGAAGGTAATATTGCTTCTGTGTCAGATCAAAAGATTCGCTTTGATATCGATGGAGACGGGGAGATTGACACTATCAATCAGCTGTCACGCGGAAGCGGATATCTTGCTCTTGATAAAAACGAAGACGGTAAAATCAATGACGGCACCGAATTGTTCGGAACTTCAAGCGGAGACGGTTTCGCGGACCTTGCAAAGTATGATGAGGACGGTAACGGCTGGATTGATGAAAACGATGAGATAAGGAACAAGCTTAAGGTAATGACATACGATGAGAACGGTAAGGAGTGCCTGTACACGCTGGCGCAGACAGGTGTGGGGGCGATATGCTTAAATAAGCTTGCTACCGATTTTTCTCAGAAAGATAGCAATCACGCTACACAGAGTGTTATCAGAAGCACGGGTATTTTCTTATACGAAAGCGGTGCAGTCGGAACGGTACAGCATCTTGACGTGGCAAAATACCGACAAGAGGCGTGACGAAGCAAATATGCATCATAAAATACCGTCAAGAGGCGTAATAGAACAGCGTCACTCCGCGAAACACGGATGGCAAATATATAAAACTATATTTTAGATACCATAATCGGACACATAGTGGTAAAATATATAAGGTTATGGATGCTTGATGATAGATTTCAGGCTTCCGTAAAATATGTATAGATGTAGTCCGGGAGAATCAATATGGAGCGCATGAGATTGCTTCGGACAATTTCATACGCTCCTTTTATTTTGGCAGGTGCAATCCTGCTTACTTCATGTACGACGGAAAATGCGCCCGGTGGAGAGGTAAACGCGCCTGCTCCGGGAAGCAGTATCACCAGTATGGAACAGAATGCGGTCATAGATTACGAGACTCCGGTTCAGTTGCCGGGAATCATAGTAGACCGTGTCGGATACAGTTCACAGGAAGTTAAGTATGCCTGGGTGGTTGCGGCGCAGATGCCTGCATGCTTTGATGTCGTTGATGAAAAGAGCGGTGAGGTTGTTTTTCAGGCAGAGCCTGAGTCTGTTGTATATAACAGCGAGACAGGCGTATATTACTGCAAAATTAAATTTGGCGATGTGGTGAGCGAAGGCACGTATCACATTGAAGAGAGCAGCTTGGGACAGTCATATTCATTTGCGATAGAAGATGATTATTACATTTCAGATTTTGATGATTTTCTTGCAGATGAGATGGCAAAATGTGAGGACCTGAGCATAACTGCTGAGGAAGTGTATTCTCTTGCATATATAGGTGAAAGATATTCTTTTTCGATAGATGATGCGACCAAGCTTTGGGAATCCGTAGGAAAATGGCTCGAAGCTGTTGACACTACAGGTGTTGACGCTGATGAGGCAGGGCTTATCGCGGCAATTTATGCCAAGACGAGTTTTAACTATACCAGTACCGATTCTGCAATGGAAGTAGATGGTGCGAAGGATTTGGCCGATGCCTGGAAGATCAAGGCAGAAGAGATTTACAGTGGGATTGCGGACTTGGATGGAGAGTTGGCTGAGGATACTGATTTCCTTGCTCTGGCAGAGCTTTACAGACTGACGGGTAAGGGCGCATATGCTTCGGATATTTCAGATATGTATGATTATATCAACGGCTTGGATGACATCCACACTTCGCGTAAATATCTCTATGGTTCAATGTGTTATATGAATACTCACAGAACTGTTAACCGTAATCTTTGTGATTTGTTTATGCAGTCGCTACTTATGAGCTGTGAGGAAATCAGTTGGGATAAGACCTTGATAGCTCCTCAGAACGCAAACAGAACCGAGACAGATGTTTTACTTGATTACGCGCAGCAGCTGATAGCCATGAATTATGTTTTGGACGGATATCAGTATAATGAGCTCGTGGTAAGCATAGAGCATTATATGTCCGGAAGAAATTATGAGGGTTATCTTTGCAATATCAAGGAAGAATATCCCGAGGATGCAATCGTGATTATGTCGTGGTTGGCACTCCTTGAGAAAAATGGTAAGCTAGATCCTTCGGCTCCCGTTGAGTGGGAATATTCGTGGTAAGAGAGGATATGATATGAAAGTAGTAGTATTGGCAGGCGGAATAAGTACTGAGAGAGATGTATCACTCATCTCGGGAAGTATGATATACAAGGCACTTAAGAGTAAGGGACATCAGGCTATTATTCTTGACGTATATCTGGGATATGAGACTGCACCCGGTGCCGGATTAATGACAGACGATGAAATCAGTGGATTGTTCACCATGGATACAGATTGGGCAGCATCGATTGCTTCGATTTCAGAGATTAATCCCGATATTTCAGCTGTAAAAGCGCTTCGTAAGGACGGCGACAAGAGCTTTTTTGGCCCTAATGTAATCAGAATCTGTCAGGAGGCTGACGCTGTATTTATGGCTCTTCACGGAGTAGGTGGAGAGGATGGTAAGGTTCAGGCTGCATTTGAACTCATGGGAATCCCTTACACCGGAACCGATTTTACCAGTGCTGCGATGGCTATGGATAAGGCGATTACCAAGGATTTGTTTAAGGCATGGGATATTCAGACACCTAAGGGATTTGTGGCTAAGAAGGATGAGATGCTTAGTGCAGAAGAGGTTGAGAAGCGTACAGTGTATCCTTGCATCGTCAAGGCTTGTAACGGTGGCTCATCAGTAGGTGTTACCATCGCCAACGACTATGATGAATATATTAAGGCTTGCAACGAGGCTTTCAAATATGATGATACAGCAGTAGTTGAGCAGTATATCAAGGGAAGAGAGTTTTCTGTAGGAGTACTTGATGGCAAGGCACTTCCTATCATTGAAATCGCACCCAAGGTCGGATTCTATGATTATAAAAATAAGTATCAGGCCGGAAGCGCTGTAGAAACCTGTCCTGCCGAGCTTAGTGAGGAAAATACTCTTAAGATGCAGGCAATGGCTGAAAGAGCATATCAGGCACTTCGTTATCACAGCTATGCGAGAATGGACTTTATGATGGATAAGGCCAGCGGCGAGATATATTGTCTCGAGTGTAATACTTTGCCGGGAATGACACCTACGTCACTTTTGCCTCAGGAGGCAGCCGCTGTAGGTATTAACTTCGAAGAACTTTGCGAGCTTATACTTAAGACTGCATTTAAGTAAATTACAAAAAGACAGAATCTCCGTCAGTTGTTATGGCGGAGATTTTTGCGCCGAGGAGACAAAATGAATTTAACCTTAAATGATGTTGTGGGTTCTGTTGAAGGAACAGTTTTCCTTACAGAAAATGATAAAGCGAATATGAACTTTCATGTGACAAGTGCGGTATTGGATTCCAGACTTGTGACTGAAGGAGGAGTATTCTTTGCACAAAAGGGTGAGCGTGTGGACGGTCATTCCTTTATAAAACAGGTATTTGAAAAGGGTGTAAAGATTGTCATAACAGAAAAAACACCCGAGGAAGTTGAAACAGAATTTGGATTCGCTGCAGCTGAGTGGGGAAGCTATATTTTGGTTAAGGATTCACTCATTGCATTAAAGCAGCTCGGTAAGGCATATCGTGAGAAGCTTTCTATACCTGTTGTGGGCATCACCGGTAGCGTGGGAAAGACCAGTACCAAGGAGTTTATCGCGGGAGTACTTTCACAGAAGTACAATGTATATAAGACTGAGGGTAACTTTAATAATGAAATAGGCGTTCCGCTTACACTTCTCAGAATCCGTGAAGAACATGAAGTTGCTGTAGTGGAGATGGGAATCAGTGATTTTGGAGAAATGACAAGACTGTCAGAAATGGCGCAGCCGGATATAGCGGTCATTACAAATATAGGTCAGTGTCATCTTGAGAATCTCGGAACAAGAGACGGTATACTTAAAGCCAAGACAGAGATTTTTACCCATATGAATCCTAACGGAGAAGTGTGCCTTTTCGGCGGAGATGACAAGCTTCTTACCGTTACAGAGGTAAATGGACGCAAGCCATTTTATTTTGCAGAAAAACTGAATGGGGATGTGGCTGTAAACATTACTTCATATGAAGACAGAAAGTTAAATGGCTCTGATGCTACTATGATTCTCAATATGCCTGAAAAGGGATTTGATAATGTAAGCATTAAGGTAAATGTTCCTCTTCCGGGACACCACATGGTAATCAATGCGGCAGCAGCAGCCAATGTGGCTATGCTGTTGGGACTGAGTAAGGAAGAGATTACAGCAGGCATAGAGAATATGCAGGCGATAAACGGACGCAATTGTATTGTGCACCTCAGCGACGTGCTGATGATAGATGATTGCTACAATGCTAATCCTGTATCGATGAGGTCATCAATCGACCTTCTTAAGCTTGCTGAGGGCCCTACAGCGGTTATTTTAGGTGACATGTTTGAGCTAGGTGCAGATGAGGCGCAGATGCATTACGGCGTGGGCGAATATGCTGTTCAGGCAGGCGTGGATTACGTATATTGTGCAGGTAAGCTTTCTAAAAATATGTATGAGGGTGCGAAGGATGCTTTTGAAAAAGGTGGTAAGTCTACCCAGATTATGTATTGGGAGGATAGAGACAGTATGATGGCCGGAATCAGAGAAGATTTTGAATCAGGAAGAAGAGAAATGCTCCCTGTCGGAATAAATGTACTGATCAAGGCTTCACACGGAATGCATTATGAAGAAGTGGTAAAGCTTCTCAAGGAGCTTAATTCGTAGTAGCTATAATCTATAGTAGCTCAATCTATAGACGAGCGGGTTGAGAATTATGAAGAGGGAGAAAATAATGAAAAAGGCTATTATATCGGTTTTATTGGCCGCAAGCATGCTGGTATCAATGACAGGATGCTCATATATTAAATATATAAAAAAGGTCGAGGAAGCAAAAAAAGAACAGGCTGAATTGGAAGAGCAAATTAAAGCAGAGCAGCAGGCAATCATTGATGCTATAAATGATGCATCGCAGAGTTCGAACAATGATTCGCAGAATTCAATCGATGATTCTCAGGATGCAGATGACGAATCTCAGAATTCAGATGACGCATCTCAGAATTCAGATGACGAATCTCAGAGCTCGGATGAAGAGTCTCAGAACGCAAGCGATTCTTCTCAGAGTGCAGCTACTGAATTTGCAGTAGATCTAAATACAGTCGACGCATATGGCAATGAGGTGGATAACAGCATCGTAAGCGGAGCTAAGGTGGTTATGATCAATTTCTGGGAGCCATGGTGTGGCCCCTGTGTCGGAGAGATCCCTGACCTGGAACTTATTTACGAGAAATATAAGGATGATGGGCTGGTAATAATTGGTGCATACACATCAAGTGATATGCTCGACGACATAAAGTATATTATCGAGTCTGACGGACTCACCTATCCTGTTATTGAGGCTACAAGAGATATGTATCAGTACATGTCTGATTATGTTCCGACTACAGTATTTTTTGATAGCGAGGGTAATGTGCTCGAAGACGGACAATACATTGGCTCGCGTAGTTATAATGACTGGGCTTCGATAGTAGAGTATGCGCTTGAAAGCGTGGAGTAAGATTAGTCTGATATGAAGAAAAAAGTTATAGCTGTTTGTCTGATTGTCGCATCGGTTGTTCTGATAGCGGTAGGAATAGTGTTAAAACAAAACGGTTCGGTCTTAAGTAAAGCTGTGAGAATATGTCTGGAGTGTGTGGGAATTGGATAAGGGAAGCGGATCATTGAAAAAACATAATATATTCCGCTCCTGCATACAATTTGTGGCTACTTTGATTCAAAATGCCAATTTCAAAGGATTTTTCACAGGTGATATTTATAAGGGCCAGAGTAAAAATGTATGTGTGCCCGGATTGAACTGCTATTCATGTCCCGGGGCAATAGGATCGTGTCCGATAGGTTCCCTGCAGAATTCATTGTCGGCATATAGATTTAAGTTCCCTTACTATGTGCTTGGACTACTGATTTTTTTTGGAGTGATTTTAGGGCGAGTTATCTGCGCGTTTTTATGTCCGTTTGGGTTCTTGCAGGATTTGATTTATAGAATCCCCTTTTTTAAGAAAATCAAAAGCTTCAAAGGAGACAGAGTACTTCGGTGGATTAAGTACGCAGTATTGATAGTTATGGTAATCGTGCTGCCGATTTTTATTAAGCTGACACCGATTTTTTGCAAATATCTGTGTCCGTCCGGAACTGTTGCCGGAATATTTCTGATGATTTCAAATAATGAGTTGTTCGCCGAGGTTGGAAAAATATTCACCTGGAAGGTGATTGTTCTTGCAATTATTGTTGTGGGCAGTCTGATTATTTCAAGGCCGTTTTGTAAGTATCTGTGCCCGCTCGGTGCATTCTACGGATTGTTCAATAAGGTATCTGTACTGCAAATGTCGGTAGATGAGCATAAGTGTACAAATTGCGGCTTGTGCAAATCATCGTGTGTGATGGATATTAATCCGCCTAAGGATGTTAAGAGCGCTGAATGCATACGATGCGGAAACTGCGCAAGCACCTGCCCGTCAAAGGCAATTGGGTATTGTAGTGTGTTTGCAAAAAAGAAGTAGCCTTATAAGTCTCAATTCTTAATGCTTATCGATTGGTCTTCTTGCTTATAAAATCAGCATACTTCTCTTTGTTTTCAATATAAGTCTTTTGGATAATCGCCTGAACTGTCTCATGGATATGCTTCTGAGCGTCTTTATCAAGGTCCTTGGTATAAATAGGTTCACCGTACTCAATTACGACATTCTGAGACTTCATTGAAGGGAAGTGGTCCTCCCAGATAGTATTTGTGTTGAGAACAGTCATGGGAACGATAGGACAGCCGGTTTTGGTTGCAACCTTAAATGTACCTGCGTGGAAGGGAAGGAGTTCATCACTGTCTGAATTACGGTTTCTTGTTCCTTCAGGGAAGATACATACTGATCTGCCTTCATTTTTTATCATATCGATTGATCTAAGAAGCATGTCCATGCCTGAACGGGGCTTCTTACGGTCAAGGAACTGACAGTTAAGAAGAAGCATCCATATATTGAGAAGAGGAGCGTATAAGATTTCCTTCTTGGAAACGTAACCGGTAGGGTTCTTAACCTGCTGATATGAGAGGATAATGTCAAAAAAGCTACGATGGTTACCGATATAAAGAAGCGGCTCATCAGGAATACGGTCGCGACCGATTACTTTTACGCGAACACCTGCGAAAAACTGTATGGGACGAAATCCGAAATGGTTTACTATCCAGAGTGAACTTACATCACCTGCTTTTCTGTTAAATCTGCCGATTAGCCAGGTAATGAACATTGCAGGGATAGAGAGTATCAGATATAAAAACAGATAAATGCTTACTAATATAAATCGTATCATATATAAATTCCTTTAATCTATCGTTGAACACACTGTGTCCTTTTTCATATGTTAACATATTTTTACGGAAATTTTTAGATTTATTTACAAAATACTCATAACGTGGTATAACGTTATAGAGTGCGTATACTAGGTAATGTGTACAACTATACTCACTACAACAACCTTTAGAGGTGTCCAATGGAACAATACGCTATTAAAGGCGGCAATCCTCTTGTCGGTGAAGTAGAAATAGGTGGAGCTAAGAATGCAGCTCTTCCAATTTTGGCAGCTTCAGTTATGACAGATGATGTCGTACATATAGATAATTTGCCCGATGTAAGAGATATTAACGTTCTTCTTGCTGCGATGGAGTCAATCGGTGTTATTATTCATCGTGACGGAAGACACAGCGTTACTATCAATGCATCTAATATAAGAAATCTTGTAGTCGATGATGATAATATCAGAAAGATCAGAGCATCATATTATCTTATCGGTGCTTTGCTCGGAAAGTACAAGGACGCAGAGGTAACTCTTCCCGGTGGTTGTGATATCGGATGTAGAGGAATCGATCAGCACATCAAGGGATTCAGAGCACTTGGTGCTGAGGTTGTGCTTGAACATGGAATGATCCGTACTACCGCAGAGAACCTTGCCGGTAGCCACATATATATGGACCTCGTGAGCGTTGGTGCTACTATCAATGTAATGATGGCAGCTTCAATGGCTAACGGTCAGACTATCATCGAGAATGCAGCTAAGGAGCCCCATGTAGTAGATGTGGCTAACTTCCTTAACAGCATGGGCGCTAATATTAAGGGCGCAGGTACTGATGTTATTAGAATAAAAGGTGTTAAATCTCTTCACGGAACTGATTACACAATCATTCCCGATCAGATTGAGGCAGGTACATTTATGTTTGCGGCAGCCATTACCCATGGTGATGTTACTGTAAAGAATGTTATCCCTAAGCATCTTGAGTCTATCTCAGCTAAGTTGATGGAAATAGGTTGTGAAGTCGAAGAAGACGATGATTGCGTAAGAGTAGTAGCATCTAAGCCACTTACTCATACCCACGTTAAGACTCTTCCTTATCCCGGATTCCCTACCGATATGCAGCCTCAGATTACAGTTGCACTCGGTCTTGCTTCAGGTACCAGTATTGTTACCGAGAGTATTTTTGAGAATCGTTTTAAGTATGTTGATGAGCTTACCCGCATGGGTGCGAACATTAAGGTAGAAAGTAGCACTGCTATTATTGACGGTGCAACAAGATACACAGGTGCAGATATTACCGCTCCTGATCTTAGAGCCGGCGCAGCACTTGTTCTTGCCGCTCTTTCTGCAGAAGGATTCAGTACCATAGACGATATCAAGTATATTCAGAGAGGCTATGAGGATTTCCACATTAAGCTTCAGAAGATCGGCGCTACTATTGAACTTGTAGAGAGTGAGAAGGATTTTCGTAAGTTCAAGATGAAGGTTGGCTGATAGGGTCATCATATAGCAGATAATGATTTATATTTGCTGTATGTATGATATTTGCGATATATTTGGCAAAAATTTAACTTACCGTATTGACAGCAGAAATACGATGTGTTAGCATGTGATATGCAATTGAATGATGTTCTCTTATTCAGAGCTGGTGGAGGTACATAGGACCTATGAAGCCACGGCAACCCCTGAGAAGGAAGGTGCCAACCTGAGCGACTTTGATCGATCAATGAGAGGATTTGAATGTATGTGATTAAATCCGCTTCTTGACGAGGCGGATTCTTTTATTATTAGAAAAGGAAAGAAAAAATGGAAAAAAGATTATTTACTTCTGAGTCAGTAACTGAAGGCCATCCCGATAAAATCTGTGATGCCATTTCAGATGCTATTCTTGATGCTATGGTAGAGCAGGATCCCATGAGCCGTGTTGCTTGTGAGACTATGGCTTGCACCGGTTTTGTAGTTGTAACAGGAGAGATTACCAGTAAGGCTAACGTAGACGTTCAGGCTATCGTTAGAAAGACTGTTAACGAGATTGGTTATGATTCATCTGACAAGGGATTTGACGGCAATACCTGTGCTGTATTTGTAGCACTTGATAAGCAGTCTCCCGATATTGCAATGGGTGTTGATAAGGCACTTGAGGCAAGAGAGAATCAGATGACAGATGAGCAGATTGAGGCAATCGGAGCAGGAGACCAGGGTATGATGTTTGGTTATGCTACTAACGAGACTCCCGAACTTATGCCTTATCCTATTTCACTTGCTCACAAGCTTACCCGTAAGCTTACTGAAGTTAGAAAGAATGGAACGCTTCCTTATCTCCGTGCGGACGGTAAGAGCCAGGTTTCTGTAGAGTATGATGAGAATGGTAAGCCCGTACGTCTTGAGGCAGTAGTTCTTTCTTCTCAGCATGATGAGAAGGTTACTCAGGAGCAGATTCATGCAGATATCAAGAAGTATGTATTTGATCCTGTTCTTCCTGCAGAACTTATCGATGACAATACCAAGTTCTTCATCAATCCTACCGGACGTTTTGTAATCGGTGGACCTATGGGTGATGCCGGACTCACCGGACGTAAGATCATCGTAGACACTTATGGTGGATATGCTCGTCACGGCGGCGGAGCATTCTCAGGTAAGGACTGCACCAAGGTTGACAGAAGTGCAGCATACGCAGCAAGATATGTAGCTAAGAACATTGTAGCAGCAGGACTTGCTGAAAAGTGCGAGATTCAGCTTTCATATGCTATCGGTGTAGCACAGCCTACATCTATCATGGTAGATACCTTCGGAACCGGTAAGGTTTCTGATGAGAAGCTTGTTGATATCGTTCGTGAGAACTTTGATCTTAGACCTGCAGGAATCATCAAGATGCTTGATCTCCGCAGACCTATCTACAAGGCTACCGCAGCATACGGTCACTTCGGAAGAACTGATGTTGATCTTCCTTGGGAGAAGACCGACAAGGCTGAGGTTCTTAAGAAGTATCTCTAATTTTATAATGAGCAGAGCAAATCCCCGATTGAAGCATTTGTTTTCAATCGGGGATTTTTGAGTTTTTTCTATATTATAAGTCACATATCTCTGCTTTGCGAGGGAACACTTTATCAGACAGAATGAAAAATAAAATAACCATTGCCAGTAATACAAGGCACAGAATTTGATTAATAGATATAATCTGCCCGACGTGGGATGATCGTAGAAAGTCGATACAGAATTTAGCAACGCAACACAAGATTCCGTTTATCGCTATGTGAGTCCTGAATTCCAATTTATTAAAAAGAATGATCATTGGCACAAATATAGCCATGAATACAACCGACTCCAACAGAGGAACCGGAAAAGTGAGAGTAGGGTTAATATACTCTCCGTATCTAAGATAATTAACGGCCATAGGCCCATGGTATTCCTGACCTCCGCAACAACCACCGAAGAAACAGCCGATTTTTGCAATGGAGTAAATAAGAGGAAGTACAGTAGTATAGGCTTTAATTATCATCGTGTTCTTGAAAATGCGTGACAAAATATACGAGCCGATGATTATACCGATGGCACAACCTATACTGGTGAGCCCCATCATACTTAATAGACCGGTGAGTGGATTTTCGTTACTCAAATCGACCTGCGGATTTGGAGTGATTAAATCCGCTGGCTCGCTACCGAAGTATGCTGACTTAATATTTACTATGAATTCAAATACTAAACCGCAATAACCCAATAGTACGATGTTTAACAGTGCTGAACACAAAATAGTGATTTTACTGCTTTTTTGTTTGACTAGCAAAATAGATGCAACGATGAAGCCTGCCAGGATCGATGTCATTACGCAGATGGCATATATGGAGGTATGATATTGGGTTGTGTCGATAATCATAAAAATATCCTATACGCTCAAGCATGCATTAAGTAATGAGAAGAAGAACAGGGCGATTAAAATTATTGCCAGTATCGCAAGTATGGTTAGAGCGATATATACCCACATGAGTATTTTGGCGAAGAGAAATTTGGGATACTTTACTCTTGCAATTATCATCAGTACAATAGCTGCGATTTGACAACCTACGGAAAGTAATTCGGCAACTATGTAAAAAATAGATGATAGCGAATAGAATGGGCTTGCGTTTGACTGTTTTGAAAAGAAGATAGCGGACATATATGGAGTGAATATAGACGCAATTGCCATTAATAATCTAGGCGCCACATAGAATATAAGAGAAGCGATACACAATATTCTGGCTTTCCTAACTTGCTCGGGCGTATATACCGGAGTCTTTTTAGAGGGCACAGCAAATGAAGAAGCAGGCTGCTGATACATGCCGGGAGCCTGGTTGTATCCTGGGTACCCCTGACTTAACTGAAGATAAGGATCCGATTGAGGGCCCTGATTTTGCATATAGGGATTCTGCTGAGGAGCCTGGCTCGGCATATAAGGATTCTGCTGAGGAGCCTGATTTTGCATGTAGGGGTCCGGCACAGGAGCCTGCGATGCATACGGAGTATCAAATTGAGGTTTGGTCAACTGAATGTATGGATCCTGAGATGAAGCATCCGGTATATAGGGATTGGGTTGATTAAGATTTGAATTTGTATTTTGATAATTGTCCATATTTCCCCCACATATAATAAGTAAGTTAAGTAATTGAATTGATTATATTCTAAAAACACAGGTCTAACAATAAATTTGTTTCACATACGCGTCTATACTATTAATAACAGAATAATTCTTGGTATATTTGCAAAAAAAATCAGGCGTCCGATTACCGGGCGCCTGTTAGCAATAGAAGTTATACATCATACCTGAGTATGAACTTGTAGTATAGGGACTCGCGAAATTGTGTCCCGGATTTTTGTAAGCAACCACGGTCCTCTGAACGTATTCCATAGGATTCAAAGCAACCTGATTACTCTTCCTTAGTAGTGAATTTGAAAAATCTTTAAGTCCGCCGAAGGTTTTCTGAATATCAATAGCACTGTTTGCTGCCGAATCGAGTTTTTCGGTATCAATATCAAGCGATCCATCCTCGGCTACATTAACACCGATATCACTCAGCATCTGACTGTAATAGGTACCGATTGACTTAACTTCATTAGCAAGTACTTTACTTCGAGACTGAGATTCGTAATAGGTACTGACTGCCTTGAGGAAGTTGTTATAGCTTCCTACAAGTTTATTGACGTTGTCGGTAACTGTCTCGGAATTGGTTTTTAGTCCAACTGTGACTGACTTGCCTTCTTCGCTTACACCCTTCAGATTGAGCTCGAAGGTCTTGGCAACGGTAAAGTTGTTAGAATAAGCTTCTCTATCTTCTCCGTTGAGAGAGAACTGTGCATTGGAAGGAGAGACGGTCATTTCTCCGATTCCAAGATAATCAACAGCACCTTTGGATTTACTGGTCTTGTCATCACTGATGGTAAAGACATAATCGCGACCTGTTGAAAGTCCTGTTGCTTCGGAAGAAACATTGAGGGCTGAGTATTCATCCTCTTCTGTGACTTCTGCTGAAAGTCCTATTCCGGAATTATTAATCAAACGAGCAAGACGTTCCTGAACTTCTTTGTTGGTCTCGCCATCTGAAATAGTAAACTGGAACTCATAGTTCATTCCGTTGATACCTACATCGAAGGAGTAGGTCGCGGGATTAAGGAGAGCCGGTTTGTTCGCAGGAAGCGGTAATCCGTTATTTTCCTGTGCGGTTGCCAGCGAGTGAACCTCAATTTCAAAAGGAGGGATCGAAGATGATGATTTATCATCACCGACAAATGATACCTCGACAATACTGTTATCGGAAGAATAAGCACTCTTACCATTAAGTAATCCATCTTCTTCGAGACCACCCAATTCAGCAATATCACTTCGAAGCTCACGAGCGTTCTCTTTGAGATTTATGGCATAGGCTTGAGAGTCCTTACTGGTTATAGGAAGGAACCAAGGCGATTCTTTATTTAATTTGACAATGGAATTGTAAGTATTGCGCAGTTCGCTCTTCTTGTGAGAGTCAAAACGCGTAGTACTCGGTGAATACGTCTGCAGATAATTATTGTAGATAGAGTCACGAATTGCACTCATTGTCACGCCTCCTTTCTTCCTTGAAATGTGTGACGGCCGTGCCGGTCATGCTTCTTCAAACGGAAAAATCCATTTCCCGCATACATGAATGAAGCAAAAATATTTAAATCAAAGGGTCTAATAAGCCACTTTTATGACTACAATCTAACATATATATATGATGGATGCAAGCAAAAAATGCCGAAAAATCAAGGGTTTCAGGACTTTTTTAAAGAAAAACGCTTTCTGAAAATGAATCAAAAATTGTTTTTACAAAATGTAGAATTTGATTACTATATTTTGTGCTTTTTATAAAATGAAGAAGTAGATGAGAAATAGACGTCTTTAAGTCGCTTTTTTGACAGAATTAGCGATATTGACAAAATATTGAAATGATATCACAATGATATCACAACAACGAAATGATATTCGTTTTGACTACCAAGTAATATTCACATACGTTAAAGGAGGGGATGAATATGAAGGAGAAAATCTACACAACAAAGAAAAACGGAATGGGCGTAATGCTCTTAAACATGGCACTGATGATTGGTTATTTTGCATGCTTTATAAACGGAGCAATTATTCTGGATGGAGATAATCCCAATATGATGTTGGGAACAATATTAATGATTATCGGTGTGCTGGGATCTATAATTGGATGGATTCCTTTCCTCGGACTTAAGGTCCTCAGACCTCAGGAAGCACTTGTGCTTACACTTTTTGGTAAATATAAGGGAACCATCAGAGGCGACGGATTCTATTATGTAAATCCTTTCTGCAGTGCGGTAAATCCTGCGGCAGCCACCAGATTGGCTCAGAGCGGTGAGACCGTAGCAAAGCCTGAAGTAACAATTCATACTTCAGCAAATGGACAGACCACAGCAGTAGCAAATGGAAGCAAGAAGATTTCGCTTAAGGCAATGACACTCAATAACGGCAGACAGAAGATTAATGATTGCCTCGGTAATCCTGTAGAAATCGGAATTGCGGTAATCTGGAAGGTTACTGATACCGCTAAGGCTGTATTTAATGTAGATAACTACAAGGAGTATCTCTCACTTCAGTGTGATTCAGCTCTTAGAAATATTGTAAGAATTTATCCTTATGATGTAGCAAATGATGTAGATACCACAGGCGATGGCAAGGCTGACGAGGGTAGCCTCAGAGGTTCTGCAGAGGTTGTGGCTGCGAGAATCAAGGATGAGATTCAGAGTAAGGTTGAGAACGCCGGACTGGAGATTATTGAAGCTAGAATCACTTATCTTGCGTATGCACCTGAAATCGCATCAGTTATGCTTCAGAGACAGCAGGCTTCTGCTATAATCGATGCGAGAAAGATGATTGTAGACGGTGCTGTAGGAATGGTAGAGATGGCACTTGAGAGACTCAATGAGAAGCAGCTTGTAGAGCTTGATGAGGAGCGCAAGGCAGCAATGGTATCTAACTTGCTCGTAGTTCTTTGCGGCAACCATGATGCTCAGCCTGTAGTAAATTCAGGAAGTTTGTACTAATATATAGTAACTTCGGCGGGCCTTCGAAAAGAGGCCCGCAATAATATAGTGTTAAGATCGTGAGGAAACTTATGGCAGAGAAGAAACAGGTTCCCCTGAGATTATCGGAAAAATTATATGATGCAATTGCCGCTTGGGCAGAGGATGATTTCAGATCTGTTAACGGTCAGATTGAATATCTTCTCACTGAATGTGTAAAACAGCGCAAGAAAAACGGCAAATATGTAGGCGAGGAAATAGATGTTCCGCCTGAGCTCGATATTAAGTAATGCGGAATATGACTGATTGGAGGAATTATGAGAAACCCAAATATAAATAAAATACACATAATTCTGGAACTGTTGGGATATATTATGCTAATGCTTTCACTTGCATATGCTATTGTTATGATTAATACTATAGAAGGGGAGATTCCCACGCACTACAATGCGTATGGTGAGGTTGATGCCTATGGATCTCCGACATCGCTTCTGATTTTGCCAATAACAATGCTGAGCACTTGCCTTATTATCACTGCCTGTCTGCATTTTCTTCCCGCCAGGTCATGGAACACAGGATTTAAGCTTAATCCTGCCAGGGAAAACATCGTGCTGACTGACTTTGGATATATGATGGCTTCGATGGTTCCGGAGATGGGACTATTTACTATGGTTGTAACATATTTTTTTGGAAAAGAAGGCAGCATAGTAATGGGAGCATCTTTTGCTTTGATAGCAGCAATGGCAGTATCAGTTATTGTCTTTTTTATAAAGGCATATAGAGATAATAAAGTAGATTGATGTAATAGAGGGGGAAGCACATGGAATATGAAATGATTGGACCGCAGGGTATGGCTGCGATTGTCACAATGCTGGCGTTTGGTCTATTTGTACCGATTATTGCAGCTATAGTGTGGACAAAGATTAAGAAGGAAAAATTTACGACTGTGTTGCTTGGAGCTGCAGGATTTGCAGCCTTTGCAATAGTGCTGGAAGCCATTCCCAAGATGATTCTTTTCAGTGCGAAAAACGCAGTGGGATGCTTTGTGCGCGATCATGCCTGGGCCTATATCCTGGTAGGAGCTTTGTTAGCTGGATTGTTTGAAGAAACTGCAAGATTTTTTGTCTTCAAGGTATTGATTAAGAAGAGAAAAAATAAAGAAACAGCGGTATCCTATGGTATTGGCCACGGTGGAATTGAAGTGATTTTTCTGCTTGCGACGGCGGGCATCAATAATCTTATATATGCTGTTTTTATTAATGCCGGTTTGTTTGGCACCATGGTTGAGCAGAGCGCTATGGTGGATCCGAATGCAGCGGCACAGCTTAATCAGATTGCAGTATCTCTTGCAGGTCTTCAGTTTACTGATGTGTTAGTCAGCATTTGGGAAAGATTGGGCGCGGTTATGCTTCATGTTGCCTGCTCAATAATTGTATTCAGAGCCGTAAGGGAAAAAGGAAAGCAGTGGATGTATCCGTTGGCAATAGTTATTCATACCCTGGTAGATTGCATAGCAGGCATGTATCAGGTAGGAATCATTACCAATATATATGTTCTTGAGACGATGATATTTGTTGCTTCACTGGCAGTATTTGTATATGCAATATATGTATACAGAAAAATGCCTGCAGTTTATAAAGATGAGGATGATGAAGCAGAAGACAAACAGCTTGAGGATATCAAAAAACTTGGCCTTTAAAATGGTGCAAAGTCATTTGTAAATGATGATTTATACAAATTTATCAGAAAAATTCTTACCAATATAGCTTGTGGTAACTATACATGAAATGTGATAAAATGATAGCATGGTTTAAAATGTTTTAACTATGCTATCATTTTTATTTACGTAGGAATAATTATGAAGACAAAGATGAGACTTAAGGGAAGACTTAGAACTTACCTTCGTTTTACAATTTATTTGGGCGCACTGCTGTGTGCAATCGATGTTGCTGCGTTCTTTATGGATAAGACAGCTGCGTTTATGCTTATCGCTTTTACCATTCTTTATTTTGCGATTACACTTACTCTTTATTTTGTGAATAAGCCGCTGATTATGAATGAATTGGTAAGCTTTGCGACTGAGTACGGACAGATTCAGAAAAGACTCCTGAGAGAGCTGGATTTGCCCTATGCACTCCTCGATGAGGAAGGCAGGGTCATGTGGACCAATAGGGCTTTCGAGAATACGGTCCATCAGCCGAAGGGATTTAACAAGAGCATTTCTCTGCTGTTCCCGTCAATCACATTGGATCGCCTTCCAATCGGAGATACCGTCGAGGAGACAGAGCTTGAGCTTGAGTATGAGAACAGAGATTACACTGCTAAGTTCCGTAAGATTTCTCTTAAAGAGATGGCTGAACACAGCAGTATCATTGATGCAAAGGGATATGACGGATTTTTAATTGCGTGCTTCCTTTTTGATGAGACTGC